>NZ_CP029797.1:847672-1167759 GCF_003268595.1 Paraliobacillus zengyii
TACGGAGCGGTTGCTGGCGCTCTGTATGGGCCAGTAGCATTCTTTTGGATTGTGTTAGGTAGTATATTTGCAGGGGGCGTACACGATTATTTTTCAGGAATGATGTCCTTACGTCACGGTGGGGCACAATTTCCAACGCTTGTTGGCCGATATTTAGGAAAGTATATCAAGTCATTTATTAATGTTATTTCACTTGTTTTAATGATTTTGGTTGCAGCAGCATTCACTGCTGGACCTGCACAATTGATTTCGCAAATTACACCATTAAGCTTTTTTGTTGCCTTAGTAATTATCTTTGCTTATTTTGTTATAGCAACTGTATTGCCAATTAATCGTGTTATTGGACGAATCTACCCAATTCTAGGAGCGATCTTGTTAATAATGGCAGCTTCTGTTGGAATTGCCTTGCTGTTTTCAGGAAAACCAATCCCTAATATTACATTGCAAAATTTGCATCCTGGTGATTTACCTATTTGGCCTTTATTAATGGTTACAATATCGTGTGGAGCAATTTCTGGTTTTCACTCGACACAAAGTCCAATTATTGCGAGTACAATGAAAAAGGAAACAGATGGGCGTAGAATTTTTTACGGAGCAATGATCACTGAAGGAGTTATTGCATTAATTTGGGCAGCTGCAGGGATGACTTTCTTTAATGGAACTACTGGATTACAAGAAGCATTAGCCGCTGGAGGTCCGTCAGGTGTTGTTAACGAAATTTCAACGTCATTACTTGGAGTTACTGGTGGGATTCTAGCGATATTCGGTGTAATTATTCTGCCAATAACCACTGGGGATACTGCATTACGATCATCACGAATGATTTTAACAGATATGCTTTCGAATATATTTGATATGAATAATAAAATTAAAGTACTACTTATTGCAATTCCAGTTTCTATTCCTGCATTCTTTCTAGCGACCATTGATTATACATTCTTATGGCGGTATGTTGGCTGGACAAATCAAGTGGTTGCAACAGTAATGCTTTGGACAGCTGCAATGTATCTAGTTGAAAGTCATAAATTTCATTGGATAGCAGCAATACCGGCTATTTTTATGACTGGTGTATCGACAACATACATTTTTTATGCTCCTGAAGGATTGGGACTTGATTATAGTCTTTCTTTAACAATTGGTTTTATTTTAACTTTATTAGTAGTAGCGTGGTATATAATCCAATTAGTTAAATATCAAAGAATTAAAAAAAGAAGTGCACAATTAAACATAGCATAACTAAAAGGTACCTTCTAAAGGTGCCTTTTTAAAGTTAATTTATTTAAATTAGAACTACTAATTTAGAACATATTATGATATTATATTTAAGCAATTATAACTATATACTTTGGCAAACTTATTGAAAAATGAGGACGCAAAGCCACGAATCTAAAGCTTTAGAGCAAAGATAGTCGAGCTGCATTTAGTCATTTAGCACGTATTAAAATGATTGTGAGCCTACAAATGTTTTTGTAGGCTTTTTTGCGTACATGGTATAAAAACAGGGGGAAAGTGTAATGGAAAAGTATAGTATTAAGGTTGATGAAACAAATAAGAAAGTAGACATGATTGTAAGTGGTTCATTTGAGCCTGCAGATGTGGAGCAGTTCGTGAAAGATTATCAAACAAAAATAGGTGCTATTACAACTAATCAATATACATTAGATGTTGATTGTACCACTATGAATATACTGACAAAAGATATGGTGCCGAGTTTAGAAAATTCATTTAAAATGTACAATCAATCAGGATTCGAAAAGATTCTTTTCACAATCAAGAAAAATCCTGTAATAAAAATGCAGTTGAAACGAATTGCTAAAAATTCAGGTTTAACAAATTCTGAAGTAGTCGAGATTGCATAAAACTAATTTAATGATATTGGTTTAAGGTGGGTATTGTTCGTGGAAAACATTAGAATTAAAGGGATAGATATTTATCATCCGGGTAAAATTCTGGATAATGCATATTTCATTAATCATTTTGCTGAGAGAGATAAAGATATAGAGAGATTTTTAACACATATGGGTAGAGATAAGAGATATGTGATTGATAATTCAGAAGAAAATGGATTGACAATGGGAGTCGCTGTTGCACGAAAATTATTAAAAAAACTAAATCTCACTGGTAAGGATATCGATATGATTGTATTTTCAACGCAAGTACCAGAGACTACTTTTCCTACTAATACGATGTTTTTACATGCTGCAATTGAGGCAAATAGTGAGACGATAATATTTGACTCTAATGCTAATTGTGCTGGCATGACAGTTGCTGTAGAACAAGCGTCTTATTATATGAAAGCAAATGCTCGAATAAATAAAACACTTGTTGTAGGCTCTGACTATAATTCGCTTATTAGCAATCCAGAAGATGAGATTACATATGCTAATTATGGTGACGCTGCTGCGGCTGTAGTGTTGGAGAAAACAAAAGAAGATTCTGGTTTCATTGATGCTATCTACCATACTGATTCAGTTAATCGTGATAAAATTATGTATCCTGGAAATGGCTTATCGAATATAAACAGTGAAGAAGATAAATATATTAAATGGCTTCCTTTTAATGCCGATTTGGCAATGCCACCGACTTATAGAATGTTAGAAAGACTATTAGAAAGAAATAATCTAACAACAAATGACATAAAAGCCTATTGCTTATCCCAATTCTCTTTAGCTAATATCTTGAAAATTCAAAATAAATTTGCTTTAGATCAGAAACAATTGATTTATGTTGGAGATCGCTTTGGTTATACAGGTACCAGTAGTCCATTTATTGCTTTACATGAAGCAGTAGAAACTGGCGTTGTAACACGCGGAGATTATGTTGTTTTTTGGACGATAGGTGCAGGTTTTCAACTTGTCGCAATGTTGTTTAAATATTAGTTTAAATGATAGAATGTTGTTAGAGGTGAATTATGTATGCGAGCAGTTCTTTATATATGCCATGGTAGTAAAAACGATCAAACGAATAAACAATTTCAATTAGAATTGGAACAGATGGAACAATACATCAATGCTCCAATCCAGATTACAGCTTTTCTTGAAGCAGAGCCATCAATTATTGAAGGTGTTACAAAATGTTCGGAGCAAGGTGCGACAGAAATTATTCTTGTGCCTATTTTTCTATTACCTGGAGTGCATGTAATAAAGGATATTCCTAATGAAGTGAAAATTGCACAACGCACATTTCCCGAGATACCTATCCATTTAGGTGAACCATTAGGTGCTAGTGAACAACTTATTTTAAATACTCAAAAGCGTATAGTAAATAAGCGTTTGAAGGGTAAAGAAAAAAGAGAAGCAGTTCTCCTTGTTTCACACGGTAGTAGGTATTTAGAAGCAAGTAATACATTTACTTATTTTGCACGTGAATTAGAAAATAGATTGCTAGAATTACCTGTCTTCGAATCTTATTTGAATTCGAACAAACCAAATTTCGAATCTGAATTAAGACGTTTATTGGCAGCTGATTATGAGGTTATTTATCTAGTGCCACACTTTTTTTCAATAGGGTTTTTCCCTGAAAAGATAAAACAAACAGCATCATATGTTCAGGGGAATCAAGAACAGACAGAAGTTATTTATGTAGATCCTATTACGTTTGATCAGGATATTTATGCAAATATCAAAACTAATTATAACAGAACAATTATCCGATAAATGGATATTAGTTCTGTTTTTTTTATATAAACTGAAACGGATCGAACGATTTCTACGTCTAATAAATAACACGTTTTTTGTTGAAAAAATAGAAGGAGGGACGAAAATTAATGAAAAAATATGTTTTCTTGTGTATGATAAGTTTTTTTACACTGATTGGTTGTAAACAACAGGTAGCGATTCCTGAAGGTTATTATGCTTATGAAAATTCGGAAGTAGAAAAAGCTTTAGAGGGACTTTCATTCAATCCTGAAACACCGGAATTCGTCCCTATTCAAGTGGATTTTATTATTTCAGATCAGTATGTAGTTAATGATACAAATCAAGAGGCTGTAGATATTAGTTTTTATTCCCAAGAAAATGATCTTTTAACGTTTCAAGCAGTTGAGGGAGAATTTAAGAATCTTATTGACGGGGATCCGATTAAATTGGAAGGAGAAATAAGCGGCTCTTACATTGATAATAACTTCGCAAAAACACTTCATTGGAGTAAAGCAGGTATATCGTATAAATTAGTTTACCGTTCTGGTATTGTTAAAAAAGAAGAAGTTTCCAATAAAATAACAAAAAGTGAATTAGTAAGAGTGGCAGAATCATTTCAATCATAAAAATATCAGTTCTTTTTTCTAATAGTAATTGTTTCATACATATTTGCGTTCCTTTTATGATAAAATCCGTATAGAGTACTGTGAAAAAAGAGAGGATTTTATTAATGAGTAAAAAGTCTATTGTATTTACTGGTGGCGGAACAGCTGGTCATGTTATGGTGAACATTGCAATTATTCCTACCTTTTTAGAACAAGGTTGGAAAGTTGATTATATTGGATCGAAAACGGGAATTGAGCGTGAGCTAATTGGGAAATTAGAAGGTGTTACATATCACCCAATTTCAACAGGAAAGTTACGTAGATATATGTCTATGGAAAACTTTAAAGATCCATTTAAAGTATTAATAGGTATAGAGCAAGCGTATCGAATTTTAAGAAAAGTAAAGCCACAAGTTATTTTTTCTAAAGGTGGATTTGTTTCTGTACCGGTCTTAATAGCAGCTCGAATGAGACGTGTGCCAGCTGTGATACATGAATCAGATATTACCCCTGGATTGGCGAACAAACTGGCAATGCCGTTTGCTAAAAAAATTCTTGCAACCTTTCCTGAAACGATGCAACATTTGCCTGAGAAAAAAGCTGAATGGATTGGAGCGGTTGTGAGACCAGAGCTTTTGCAGGGAAGCAAACAAAAGGGATTAGCATATGCTGGACTACAAGGTATAAAACCTACACTACTAATTATGGGAGGTAGTGCGGGAGCGCAGCAAATCAACCAAACTGTAAGAGCTGAATTAACGACACTAACCTCAGAATTTGAGATTATTCACATTTGTGGAAAGGATAATGTTGATCACACTATAAGTGTTTCAGGGTATAAACAGTTTGAATATGTCCACGAACAATTAAGTGACCTATTTGCTGCTACTGATTTTGTTTTATCACGAGCTGGCGCCAATGCGATTTTTGAATTTTTAGCATTGCGAAAACCGATGCTTTTAATACCATTATCTCGTCGAGTAAGTCGTGGTGATCAAATATTAAATGCTGATTCTTTTAAGAATCAAGGCTATGCACATGTATTAGAAGAAGAAGAATTAACCGGAGACACGCTAGTAAATGCGTTACAAAAGTTAAAAGAAGAAGGACCGATTTTTGAAAAAAATATGCGCAAGTATGAAAGTCGTCAAGCACGAGACGAAGTAATTACTATCATTAAAACTACAGCAAAATAGTAAGTAAATATAAACTCGCAAACGATTGGTTGCGAGTTTTCTATTTTTTTCATAGGATAAGTTCGATAATTCGTTTTTTTTCTGATAAAATTGTTGTTTATGATTAAATTTTTTTAGACACTGACGTAACATTTCTTGCGTCAAAGTTATCTTCAACTGCGACGTAACCCGCCATGTTGAATTTCGCTTCGGTCAGTCGCTTTCCGCGGGCAAGTCTTTTCGATGGGTCGAGTAATCGCAGACCCAACGCTTCAACTTCCTCGGAAGCAAAATACGCTTCCTGCGGGATTTTCAGCTGTTGCTTTTCCCGCAGGAGTCGACTGTCCTACGCTACACTCAATCAGCATAACGTGAACAACTGTCATAAGCACAATAAAAATTCTGACCAGTAGACGATAATATATTACTTTTAACACCTATCCAGCGGAGCAGTGAAATGGGTGAGACTCCTGTGGGAACAGCACGGGCTGAAGATCCACTTAGTAAAGCGTTTTTTGCTTTACTAAGTTAGCTGAAGCCGTGCCCACGGAAAGCGGAGTATATTTCCAAAGCGGTATGTTATGTCACAGTTTCTCTCTATTTCGATTTAAAATTGATTAAAATTTAAGTGCAAGAAGGTTTTTTGATAGTTAATTGATTTCAGGAAGTTAATTAATTTTTAATAAGTTTAAAAAGATTGTTATAATTAACAGATTGAAGGGAGAAAAGTGATGAAATTAATTATATGTCCATATTGTAAGAAACCAATTGAAAAACGAGACGAACTTGTTACCGTAAGTAACATGTTTCGTATTCGACCTTATCATTATGTTTGTTATCAGAAAGTAGAACTAGAAATAAAGGCTATTTGGAGTCTTTGGACACCTTTAAATGGTATTTCAGGAACTGTCCGATTTATAATATTGTTAGGTATAGCCATCTGGTTACTAACGACTAACAAATTCGGTCTAGGTGGGGAATTATTAGGTTTATTTGCTATGTATAATGTTATTGTGCACATTACTGCTTACTTAATGTATGACCGACGTCTACCAAAGTTATAACTATACTTTAGCTAATAGCTTGTTATATATAAATAAAAGGTGACATGCATAAATATAATATGCATGTCACCTTTTATTTTCTGATTAACTTTTAGTATCCTTTGATAACTAAATCCAACTTACCTGTATGAGGATCTATTACTAACCCATGAACAGGAATATCTTCAGGTAATAGGGGATGACTCTCTATAACGGAAACAGAACGTTTAACGGATTCGTCTACATGACTAAAACCTTCTAACCACTCTGAAGCGTTTACTGGTAATTGTTCTAAATTATCTTCTGTAATTCCTTTTGATTTCATTTTTGTTATTAGTGTCTCTGTGTCTAGGTTATTCATTCCGCAATCATGGTGCGCAACAACAAAAACTTCTTTTGCCTGCAATGCGTGAATAGCAATTAGGATGCTTTTCATTACACTGTCATAAGGATCTGTAAGGATTGCTCCTGCCGATTTAACTATTTTGACATCACCATTTTTAAAGTTTAGTGCTTTTGGTAATAATTCGACTAAACGTGTATCCATGCATGTCAAAATAACTGCCTTTTTATTTGGCAGACTGTCTGTTGCATATTGTTGATAGGATTTACTTTCAACAAACTTTTGGTTAAAAGTAAGTATTTCTTCTAATAACATATTTAGCCCCCCTTTAATTTAACACTCCTTATATAATAGTTGATACAGGCTATATGTTTCAAGTTTTTTGTCTTAAATTCTCATTATGGTGAATTTTTGCAATTTTCATTGACTGAAGAAATAGTTAAGCTTATAATATGTATATTGAATTCATGAGAGGAGGTCATTAAAATGAAAATGCATAAAACTTATTCAGTTGTAGTTTTCACTAATTTTATAAAAAACGTGACCTCCAAAGCGAAATTAGGATTTGATTGAATTGTTTGATCAATTCTATTGAATAAGTAATTGTATTACTTTGGTCACGTAACTAGTCCGTGACTTTATAGGTATTTGTGATAAGCACATACGTCTTCGGGCGTATGTGCTTTTTATATTATGTAAAATTTTTCTAATAATAGGTACAAAACTGGTAATGCAGTTTTTATCATAAATAAACAAAGAAGGAGTGAGGGTAAATGTTTAAATTTATTGGTTTACAACAACATGTAATGGTGAGGAAAGATGGCGGTTGACTAAATTGAATATTGGATGAAACGGGTGATTTTGTGATAGTTGAAAAAGAAAATAAAGAGTTTGTTTTAAATCGACTACTTAAACGATATGTATTGATATGCGTGATTTTCAGAAAAGAAAACCGAATAGGAATAGATAGAATTATTTTTATTATATGTCGAAAATAATAATTACAAAGGAGATATAAGAATGGAAACAGGTCATTTAATAAAAAGAGGAATAACAAAAACAAAATGTTGGAAAGATAGTGGCTAGTAACCCTCAACCATTCTATTTCCCAGGAAATAAATGTCGAAAGTATTATTAATAACTCGAAAACAACAGTCATATTAAGTTTAATCTGTTAATGTTAGAATGAAGCTAGAGTTTGTTAATAATGGGGTGAGACTTTTTGAATGGTGATAAAGACAAATCCGATATGATTGACAAGGATTTATATGAAGACATAGATGAAGAAGAATTAATAGAAATTTTTGATAAAAATCGTAAAGAAGTGAAAGATGATGATGTAGAAGAAAAAAAGACAAAACGTCCTATTCCTAAATGGGCATTTTGGCTAATTGCAGGTTCATTGTTTTTGAATGTAATAGCCATACTTCCCCAAACATTTTCTATACCAGCAATTGAATTTTTGATAACATCAACAAAGTTGTCTGCTGATTCATCTATTAGCACTTATAAAAAGGCAGTCGTTGTAGTAGAAGCTGGTGATAGTAAGGGCACTGGTTTTTCGATTACCTCTGATGGTGTGATTCTTACTAATAATCATGTGATTGATGAAGAAGAACAAATTTCTATTTCATTCCCTGATGAGGGGTTGTTTGCAGCCGAGGTAATTGAATCTTATCCTGCGATCGATTTAGCCGTTTTACAAGTAGAAGCAAAAGACCTACCTTACTTAGAATTAGCTGAGGATGTAGATTTTGAAGTAGAAGAGAAAATTAATTTTATTGGTAACCCGCTCCGCTTTAATGGGATAGCCAATCAAGGGAATATAATCGGTTATACGAATTTGGAAAGTTGGGATCAAGAAGTACTTATGTTAAAAGCACCAGTATATCGTGGTAACAGCGGTAGTCCAGTTATCAATAGTCAAGGGAAGGTTATAGGTGTTATTTTTGCTACTATGAATCATGAGCAACATGGTAAAGTCGGATTAGCTGTTCCAATTGATTATTATAAAAATATAGAAAAAGAGTGAGAAACCCCGCAGACAGCAAGGATAAAATGTCTGCGGGGTTTTAAATGGATAATTTTAGTGTTGTTCTCTATTTATGACTAATTATTTTCATTTAGATGATAAAATAGGTGAATGGCACTATTTTTTGATATACACTTTTAAGAATTTGTAAAGTTCCTGTGATGGTTTCCTTCCTATTTCTCTTGTATCATTTGATTAGATAGAAAATTACTGAGAACAATAATTCGATATAAGTAAACTGGAGTTGAATCAAGATGAAAAACTTAATAGATATGGAAACTGATACATTAGAAAAACAAGTTCATCTTGTACAATTAGGTGACCGTAAGTTACAGAATAAACTATTGAAAGCCTATAAGCCGTATATTGCGAAATGCGTTTCAGAAGTGTGCAAAAGATATATTAATCCTACTAGTGATGACGAGTTTAGTATTGGTCTGTTTGCTTTTAACGAAGCAATGAATTGCTATTCACAGGATAAAGGAAGTTCTTTTTTAAGTTTCGCTAAATTAATTATTAAACGAAAAACAATAGACTATATCAGGAAAGAAAGTGCAAGGTTAAGGGTGACCTCATTAGATGAAAACTTTGACGAAGTAATGGTAGATAAACCAATTGAAATACAAGTTGCTAATGAGATGAATAAATTTAAAGTGGATCAATGGAATTGTCGTAATGAAATTCTTGTGTTTGCAACACATTTAAGTTATTATAACCTATCATTTTCGGAATTAATGCGGATATCACCAAAACATAAAGATGCCCGTGAATCAGCTATTCAAGTTGCACGAACTTTGTATCAAAATGAAAAAATGCGCCAATTTGTTCAAAGTAAAAAGAAGATACCTATTACAAAATTAATGGAATACGTTACGGTAAGTAAAAAGACGCTGGAGCGTAATCGTAAGTATATTTTAGCAATATTTATCGTATTGGATGGGGACTTTCTTTATATCAAGGAATATATAAATGGAGTTGGCTGCTTGAATTAAAAGATAAATAAAAATGGCAATTCCTTCATAAGTTCATGCTATACTGTGCTTATCTATTGATTACAGGAAGGTGAATGCAATGAAAAGGAAAGTTCGTGTTGGTGTAGTTGGGCTGGGAGGAATAGCACAAAAAGCGTATTTACCAATCTTAACGAAACAGGAAGATTGGGATTTAATTGGTGCGTATACACCAAATCAGGAAAAGTTAAAAAGAATATGTACGAGCTATCGTTTACAACCTTTTTCGAGTATGGAAGCTTTAAGTAAGGAATGTGATGCTGTTTTTGTTCACAGTTCAACAGAGACACATTATCAAGTAGTTGATTATTTATTAGATCAAGGCAAGGATATATATGTTGATAAACCTTTAGCATCAAGCATTGAAGAGGCGGAGCTATTAGTAGAAAAAAGTGAGAAACTAGGCTTGAAGCTGATGGTTGGTTTTAATCGAAGGTTTGCCCCAGTTTATCAAGAAGCGAAAGAATTGGCAGGGGATTTTGACGCAGTGCACATTGAAAAGCATCGTCCTTTTGGAATAGGCCCCATGTCTTTTAATGAGACCATGTTAGACGATTACTTACATGTAGTGGATACGGTTCGTTGGTTAGCAGATGATGATGATCTTTTGGTTAAAAATTTTTTCGCCAAGCAAACAGCTCAAAAGGAAATGATATTTGCTAATCACATTTATGAAAGTAAAACTAGTTTATTTACAACATCCATGCACCGTCAAGCTGGTTTGGATTTGGAGAAATTAGAATTTGTATCAGATCGTTCGATTATTCGTGTGTGGAATATGCGTGATTTAGAAATTAATGAAGAGAAGCTCACAAAGAAAAGAACTTCTGGATCATGGCAAACAGTGGGTGATATTAGAGGGTTTGAAGGTGCAATAAAACACTTTATTTCGTGTGTTGAAAACAATACAACGCCAATTGTAGATGGAGTGGAAGCTCTTAAATCACAACGTTTACTGCAACTAATGTTAGATCATGCCAGATAAAAATTTAATTATAAAGAAGGGAAGAATACTTCTCCTGAGTACTCTTCCCTTGTTAATTTTACAGCATCTCTATTTCAGCAATTGGTGTATACCCCATCGCATGATCAATATAATGCAATAAGGAATCATGATCGGTCATGATTTGCTGCTCATTGTGACTATAATGAAAGGCGTGTAGAAATGCCTCGATTTTTTTTGACAAGATATCATCATGGGTGCGTACCATTAGCACTAGTAGATCATCCCACTGGCCCCAAAGCGTAAAGTATAATGCTTTATCATAATCGGGTATTCCCATCATCCGTCACCCCTCTTTCAAGTTTATTCCATGGTATTTGGAACAGTATCTAAAGGGCTACTGTTAGTATGGCTTACTTCTTTAAATTAACGATGCCACATTCTTGGTTCTCTTACCATTTATTAAATCATATGCAGAGAATAAGTATTAAGTGCAAATATTTAGTGTAAGATGAAAGGTTTTACTGTTCGTCATAGATGAATAAAGAAATACTTCATTCACATACTAGTCATGACTCTTAAAAAATAAGGAGGAGTTAAGTATGGAATGGAAAAAAGTAAGTATCGCATTATTAACTGTATCAACGTTAGTTGCTTGTGGTGCACAAGATAATAATGAACTGGGTCAGCGTGGTACAAACAACCTTGAACCCGTTCGTAATGAAAGTACGTTAGATGCGCCGTTCGGAAATCGAAATGTACAAAACGGGCAAATGAACAATGGTACAAATGGTAATAATGGAACTACCTATGATGGTACGTATCAGCGTGGTACAGATTTAACAGCAGATAATGTTAGACAGAATAATACAAACGGAAATCAAAATAACACTAGTAGTAGACATAACACGAGTGGCAATCAACAGGGAAATAATGAATATGAAGTAGCTGACAAAGCTGCAGATCGTATTGCCAAAGAAGTAGATGGTGTTGATCGTGCTTATGTTTTAACGACTAATAATAACGCATATGTAGCAGCTGAATTGAATGAAGGTAATGGAGAAAATGGTAACAACAATGGTGAAGTAAGTGACGAAGTGAAAAAACAGGTTACAAAAGCTGTGAAAGCTGAAAATGATGATATTGATAATGTGTATGTTTCAACAAATCCGGATTTTGTTAATTTAACAACAGGCTATAGAAATGACGTTGAAAATGGTGAACCAATTGAAGGTTTTTTTGATCAATTTGGTGAAATGATTCAACGTGTATTCCCGAATCAAGCAGATTAATTAATATCAGAAAAGTGACTGTTATATACAGTCGCTTTCTCTTTACATACAGCTTATTTCCACGATTGCCTTTTTTGTGTTATCTTATTTCTATAGTAAGATAAATGCTTAAAGGAGCTGAGGAGAAATGGTCGAAAAAATGAATGTAGAAAGTTTTAATTTAGATCACACAAAAGTGAAAGCCCCTTATGTACGTTTAGTTGGTGTTACTACTGGTCAAAGTGGGGATAAAGTATATAAATATGATGTTCGTTTTTGTCAACCGAATAAAGAACATATGGATATGCCAGGCTTGCATTCAATTGAGCATTTGATGGCAGAAAACATTCGCAATAATATAGATGATGTCTTGGATATCGGACCAATGGGGTGTCAAACAGGTTTTTATTTAGCGATATTAAATAATGACAGTTACGATGCTATTTTAGTTGCTCTAGAAAAGACGTTAAATGATGTACTAGATGCTACTGAAGTGCCTGCTTGTAATGAAGTACAGTGCGGTTGGGCAGCTAATCACAGTTTGGAAGGTGCAAAACAGATTGCTTCACGTATGTTAGAACAGAAAAATGAATGGCACATTGTATTTGCTGAGTAAATAATCATAAAAGAAAGAAGAGCTGGTACATGATTGTGCTGCTCTTCTTACGTTTATTATGAAAAGGAAGTGTATGGAACATGACAGAAAACGTCCTACAATATTTAAAAGAAAATAGGGAAGCACAACTAGATGTTTTACATAAATTTTTATCAATTCCTAGTGTTAGTACGGAAAGTTCGCATAAACAAGATGTGAACAAAGCTGCTCAGTTTGTGGCTGATTATTTAAAAAGTATTTCGTTTAATAATGTAGAAGTAAAAGAAACAAAAGGTCATCCACTTGTATATGGAGAGTGGCTTGGTGCTGGTGAAGATGCTCCAACTGTTTTGTTGTATGGTCATTATGATGTGCAACCCGCTGAGCCTTTAGAGTTATGGGAGAGCAAACCATTTGAGCCGGAAGTGCGGGATGGCCGTTTATATGCTCGTGGAGCGAGTGACGACAAAGGACAGGTATTTATGCATTTAGCTGTCTTTGAAGCATTTATCAAGACAGAAGGTGCTATACCAATTAATGTAAAGGTTTGTATAGAAGGAGAAGAAGAAATTGGTAGTGAGAATTTATATGCTATCTTGAAAGAGAAAAAAGAATTGTTTCAGGCTGATTTTGCAGTTATTTCTGATTCCGGAATGGTGGCAAGTGGACAACCTACGATTTTATACGGTTTAAAAGGTTTCACAGGACTTGAATTTACATTGGAAGGTCCATCTAGTGATCTTCACTCTGGATTATATGGTGGTGCTGTAAGGAACCCTGCTATGGCAATGGCTCATCTTTTAGCATCCTTAAAGGACCAGGATGAAGTAGTCCAAGTAGATGGTTTTTATCATGATGTAGAGCCATTGACAGAAGAAGAGAAACTGTTAATTGCGGATGTTCCTGGTGAAGATTATCAACAATCCACCGGTGTCACAAAAACAATATCTGAAAAAGGCTATACTGCAAAAGAACACACAATGGCACGTCCAACTTTAGAATTAAATGGAATATATGGTGGTTATCAAGGTGAGGGAACAAAAACAATAATCCCAGCTTCTGCAACTGCAAAAATTACTTGTCGTTTGGTTCCGGGCCAAGAACCTGAAAAAATTCAAGATTTACTAATTAAACATTTGGAGAAATATGTACCAGATGGAGTGAGATTGCATGTGAAGCGCGAAGCATTATCAGCAAAAGCATATAAAGTAGATCCTAATCATTATCTTATTAAAAAGACGGCAGAAAGTTATACAAAAGCGTTTGGAAAGGAAACGGTCTTTGTAAGAATGGGTGGTTCTATCCCAGTTGTAGAATGGATTGATGCCATTTATAAAATGCCAATTGTTCTATTAGGCTTTGGTACTCCAGAAGATCGGTTACATTCACCGAATGAAAGCTTTCCCCTTGAAAGCTTTGATAAAGGTTTAGAAACGCTTGTGCATTATTGGAATGCAGTGAAGCTAAAATAATGTAAATGTTGGGGTCCTAAGTTAATTTAGGGCCCCTTTTATAACGTAACGCACAGATAAGTTAAAGCAACATAAAATAGGAGGAAAAATCATTTTTATTGACCTTATACCTATAAGGGTATAAAATAAATTACGTATGATAAAGTATTAATAATTGGAGTGATATAATTGATGATACTAGTGGTATTTCTGTTAGTGATTATAGGATATATGCTATATGCTCGATATTATCCTGTCAAAGGTGTGCCGTGTATGGACGAAAAGGAATCAAAAGGTAAAAACGCTAGTATTACTTTAGATATTCGAGATTATAATACTTCATCAAAAGAGTCGTTAAATGATTCAATTTTTATTCCTATAGCATATTTAAAAAGATATCATCATGAAATACCATCCAAGTATATATATTTAATAGCTTCTGATAAAATAGAAAAGAACTTAGGTATTCGATTATTGAGTCAAAGAGGATATCAAGTAATTGGGTATAAGCTAGCTAATTGCAACTGCAAAGATAAACTAAGGAATTTAATATAATCACGGAAAGAGACGGAGGAAATATGATGGAATATACAGATCAAATGAAAAATAGAGTGAAGCGGATAGAAGGACAGTTACGTGGAATTTTAAAAATGATGGAAGAAGGAAATGATTGTAAAGATGTGATTACACAAATGTCTGCTGCTCGTACAGCGATGGATCGTACGATGGGAGTTGTGGTAAGTTCTAACTTAGTTGCTTGTGTTAAAAAGGCTGAGGAAGAAGGAGAAGACACAGCTGAGTATGTTAACCAAGCTGTTAATTTATTAGTGAAAAGTAGATAAAGAAGTATTAATTGCAATCCATTTATAAAAACAAGTCCAACACTCTTCATCATTCATGCCCGCGAATCATATACTGAGGATAATCCAGTCAAAGGGAGCGATCATGAATGAAACAATCAGATCAGAAACAATTGGAATACGCGATTGACGAGATCACAGAAATTGCGAAAGGTTTTGGACTTGATTTTTTTCCTATGCGTTATGAAATTTGCCCCCCCGAAATAATCTATACATTTGGTGCCTATGGCATGCCTTCTCGATTTTCCCATTGGAGTTTTGGCAAACAATTTCATATGATGAAATTACAATATGATCTGGGATTGAGTAAAATATACGAACTGGTAATTAACTCAAATCCCTGTTATGCATTTTTGTTAAACTCAAATAGCCTTGTTCAAAACAAACTAATTGTTGCACATGTTTTAGCACATTGTGATTTTTTTAAAAACAATGCTCGTTTTCAGAATACGCAACGTGATATGGTAGAAAGTATGTCAGCAACAGCAGAACGAATAGATACTTATGAAAAACAGTACGGTGTCCATGAAGTTGAAATTTTTCTAGATGCAGTATTAGCTATTCAAGAACATATTGATCCTTCTTTGATGAAATCAAAATTCGATTGGAAATTAGATGGGATAGAAGAAGAGGAAGAAGTAAAAAGGGAAACTGTTTATGACGATTTATGGAAATTAGATGAATCATCAAAAATTGGAACTGAACCGATTAAAAAGAAAAAAAAGCAGTTACCGCCTAAGCCAGAAAAGGATATCGTTTTGTTTATTGAAGAATATAGCCCTCACTTAGAAGATTGGCAACGGGACATTTTAACGATGATGCGAGAAGAAATGCTATATTTCTGGCCGCAATTAGAAACGAAAATTATGAATGAAGGATGGGCTTCATATTGGCATCAACGAATTCTAAGAAGTTTGGATTTAACAAGTGACGAAGCTGTCGAATTTGCTAGTCTGAATGCAGGAGTTGTTCAACCTTCTAAAACCCAAATTAATCCTTATTATTTAGGAGTTAAAATGTTTGAAGACATTGAAAAAAGATTTGATAACCCTACAGAAGAAATGAAAAAGTGGGGAGCGGTTCCTGGAAAAGGACGAGAGAAAATGTTTGAAGTTAGAGAAATCGAATCAGATATTTCATTCTTACGTAACTATTTAACAAAAGACTTTGTTGAGAGAGAAGATTTATACTTATTCCAAAAACAAGGGAATGACTATAAAGTTAGTGATAAAAATTGGGAAAACGTCCGAGATCAATTAATTTCAATGCGAATCAATGGAGGTTTTCCTTTTATTACGGTTTTAAATGGTGATTATGCTGGTAATGGAGAGCTTTATTTGAAACATAATTATGAAGGTGTTGAGTTGGATATGCGTTATCTTGAAAGAACGATACCATATATTTATCAACTATGGGGAAAATCCGTGCATATGGAAACAGAGTTGGAGGATAAACGCGTTGTATTTAGTTACGATGGGAAAAAGGTAAGTAAAAAACAATTGTAATGTGGAAAATGAAAAGGGAAGCAGTTTGAAAACAACTGTTTCCCTTTTATTCATGTAAAGCATGATCTATAGTTTGTTGTAATGTTTTCATGACATGTTCGTCGTCATGTTCATAATACATTGTTTTACCATCACGTCGATATTTAACTAAACGTAAATTTTTCAAGAACCGAAGTTGATGTGAAACGTTTGATTGCTTTAATTCAAGGCATTCTGAAATCTCGGTAACAGAGCATTCCTTTTTAGAGAGTAAATGTAAGATGCGTATGCGAGTTGGATCAGCTAATGCTTTAAATGTTTGAGAAACAATAAATAAAGTTTCTTCATCAAGACCGTTATAATCCTTCTTTATTAATTCATCCACTACGAACAACTCCTATTTCAATCTAATTACAGCAATCTTCATGATCTTGTATCGCGGAACCTTCTCCTTCAATTTGGATGGTTGTGTGGTTTAATTTAAAATTCTCCAATAATAACTTTGAAGCTACTTGTAAGATCACATCTCTATTGTGGTTTTGATCGACAATTAAATGACAACTAAGGGCAGGGAAGTTAGATGTTATTGTCCAAACGTGCAAATCGTGCATATCTACTACACCATCGATTGACAGTAGGCATTTTTCTACTTGCGTAATATCAATTTGATTTGGTATGCCTTCCATTAAGACATGGAATGAGTCCTTCGTTACGCGCCAACCACTAAATAAAATTAAGCTAGCAACAATTACACTTGCAATTGGATCAGCAATATTCCAATTAAATAATAGGATGAGTATCCCTGCAATAATAGCTCCAACTGATCCAAGTAAATCTCCAAATACATGTAACAGCGCACTACGCATATTTAAATTCTCTTCTGTATCTCCACGCATTAGAATCCAAGCAACTAAAATATTAACCAAAAGACCAATAATGGCAATTATCATCATGCTTCCATCTACATTTGGAGGCTCTAAGAAACGATTATATGCCTCCCAAAAAATATAAACGGAAATGGCTAGTAATGTAATGCCATTGATAAATGCTGCTAATATTTCAAAACGTTTATAACCATAAGTTTTAGTAGAAGTTGCAGCTCTTTCACCAAACTTAAATGCGAATAAACTTAATCCCAAGGCGGCAGCATCGCTTAACATATGCCCTGCATCAGATAATAATGCTAAGCTATTCGTTAGTATTCCTCCGATAACTTCAACAACCATGAAAGTAGCAATGAGAATAAAACTTAATAATAATGCTTTTTTATTTGCATGATGTCCGTGTTGGTGGTCATGTCCATGACTATGCTCATGTCCCATACTTATCTCTCCTATACATTCATATGTTCATGTATTCATACTATAATATTTTAAATTAGAATACAACCGACTTCGGCTAAAATACATTTAATTATTAAAAGGATTTGTTGGTTAAAATGAAAAAGATAATTTAAAATTGATTTAAAAGAAAACCGCCAAAAGCCCCAATTAATACAATCAACCAAGCGGGAAATTTCCAATATACTAACATACTGAATAAAACTGCAGCAAATGCAAAATCAATAGGGGTAATAATCGCAGTTCTCCAAATTGGTTGATAAAATGCAGCAATTAAAATGCCGACAACAGCAGCATTAACACTTATAAATGCTGCTTTCATTTTAGTGTGATTGCGTAGTTGATCCCAGAAAGGCAATGCTCCGAATATTAATAAGAATGATGGCAAGAAAATAGCAACTGTTGCGATCAAGCCTCCTAACCAACCTGATTTTATAGCCCCAATATATGCAGCAAACGTGAACAACGGACCAGGTACAGCTTGTGCAGCACCATATCCAGTTAAGAATTGTTGTTCTGTTAAAAATCCATTGGGTACAAATTCTCTTTCTAATAAAGGCAATACAACATGTCCACCACCAAAGACTAGCGCTCCGGATCTATAAAAACTATCGAACATTGCAATCCAATTGGTTCCAATTACTTCGCGAAGTAACGGTAAGACACCTAACAATCCGATAAATAGTACAAGACAAATGCCTGCAACTTTTTTTGAAATGGCAACAGTAATCAATGTTCTATCTTCTTCTATTTCATTACTAAATAAAAAAAGGCCAGCAAAAGCTGCTAATAGGATAACAACCACTTGTGATAGAGTGGTTTGCCATAAAAGTGTAGTAAGAAGTGCAAGTAATGCAATTAACTTATGGGTGAGTGTAGGTGTTAGTTTTTTCCCCATATTTAAAATAGCATGTGCAACTACCGCGACTGCTACAATTTTCAAACCTTGGATAGCTCCTGATTCTGCGATTGAAAAAGCATTCAAAAAGTAAACAAAAAGAATAAGTGCTATCACAGATGGTAATGTAAAACCAATGAATGAAACAATACCACCTAACATACCGCCTCTAATAATACCGATTCCCATACCAACCTGACTACTTGCTGGTCCAGGTAGAAATTGGCATAAAGCAACCAAATCAGCATAACTTTTATCGTTCAACCATTTTTCCTTTTTTACGTACGTATCGTGAAAATAGCCTAAATGTGCAATTGGACCACCGAACGAGGTTAAACCCAATCGAGTTGATATTTTTAAAATTTCCCATAAGGTTGCAATTTTTGTTTTATTTTTAATCGTAATCACTCCTAATCATTAATTAATAATCTTTTTATAGGTAACGCTTTTCGTTTAAAGTGTAAGGCAGTGCTGGTATTTTATCAATAACAATAATGTAAATTATAATTTATTAAATAAAGCGTAACGATTACTATTTACAATACGTAATGATTACGATATAATCCATATAAAGCAAATATACGGGGGAGAGACTTAAGAAATGAAATTATTAATGCGATTTACATTATTTATGTTAGTTGGTGGACTATTGGTAGCTTGTGGTAGTGAGGAACAAGCGGAGTCTGAGTCAGAAGCAGTATCTGGAACCGATTCAGAAGAGGAAAAACTACAAATTTATACGACCTTATATCCATTAGAATATTTTGCAAACGAAATTGGTGGCTCATATGTTGAAGTAACTTCTATCTTACCCGCTGGAGCAGACGCACATACATATGAACCAACATCGAAAACAATGGTTGATATTGCAACAGCAGATTTATTTATTTACAATGGTGCTGATTTAGAGGCATACGCTGAAAAGATTCAACAAGCTTTAATTGATGAAGATGTAGAAATGGTTGAAGCTGCAGAAGGTTTAGATCTATTAAACTACGAACACGAACATGAAGAAGAAAGCGAAGAACACGCGCACGATGAAGAAGAAAGTGAAGAGCATACATACGAAGAGGAAGAAGCAGAAAGTACAGAGGATGATGGTCACGATCACGGAGATGTTGATCCACACGTATGGCTAGACCCAATGCTTTCCGTTTCGCTGGCAGAAAACATTAAAGAAGAATTAGTAGCAAAAATGCCAGAACAAGAAGAAACTTTTGAAGCGAATTATCAAGACTTAGTTTCAAGATTGGAAAGTTTAGATAGTAATTTCCATGACACGATTGAAGGTTATGATCAAAATGAAATTTTAGTCTCACATGCAGCTTACGGATATTGGGAAAAGGCATATGGAATCGAACAATTGGCGATTTCTGGTATAACTTCTTCAGATGAACCATCACAAAAGGAATTAGAGAATATCATTGAGGAAGTTGAAGAAAATGACATTCACTATTTGTTTTTTGAGCAAAATATCACACCAAAAGTAGCAACTGTTATCCAACAAGAAACTGGTGTTGAGTCATTAGAATTGCATAATCTTTCTGTATTAACTGAGGAAGATATAGATAATAGTGAAGATTACTTTACATTAATGGAACGGAATTTAAAAGCAATTGAAACAGCGTTAGCTGAATAATAAAAGCGTGTATCTTCTTAAAAGTAGAGGGTACACGCTTTTTGTCGAACAAATAGAACTTTGTACCTAATTAAACCTATTTAAGTTAATTTAGCTTGTAGATTACGCCTTTTTTGAACAATTTATGCAAGAAAATTTGTAAATATGATTTTATAATAGGTCATTTTACCTAATTATGTTAAAAGTATTCAAAAAAATTGATTTGAATTATCTTATAATTAGCATTAATGTATAAATATATACAAATTTGTATTTAGATTTTTGATGTATTGTTTCTTATTAAAGTTCAGTATTGGAGAAAATTATATGGTATATGATGGTATTTTATTTGCTATAATTGTTGGATTTATCCGAAAAGGTAATTTAAAGTTTTTAACAGAGCCTTTATTTCGTTGGGGATGGATTTTTCCGATTATCTTAATCATTCAAATTTTAGTTTTTAATTTTCAAAACCAATTACCTATTCTAGGTGAATGGAGCAACACAATATTTATCTTTGTTTATATAGTTGGTTTGTTCTTCCTTTGGCTTAACCGAAAAAATGCCGGTTTTAATCTAATAATGATTGGTGTGTTATTAAATTTCATTGTTATGGCCATAAATGGTGGGCGCATGCCAGTTTCTGAAGAGGCTTCTACAATATTAGATCCAATGTATATGGAAGCAATTAAAAATGGATTCTATGGAAAGCATGCGCTTTTAACAGAATCTACTAGACTAGCATTTTTGGGTGATATTATTCCTATCACATCACCTTATCCAAGAGATCAAGTTATTAGTATTGGTGATGTCATTATGAATATTGGTATTTTCTTCTTTATTCAAGATAAAATGTTGAAGGACAAGCCAACAGAAGAGGAAATTATCTCAATGCAACTTAAAGGAGGTGAAATCAAATGAAAAAAGCTATGCAAAGCAACACTGGAATTAAAATTACTGGAGTAGTAATCAATGCTATTATTATTGGTACACTTTTGGTAGGATTAACGTCAGGATTCAGATTGATTTAAGAGTCATCAATTTTTATATTAATAATCTAATTGAGAGTGGTGTTGAGAGTTGATATCTTTTAAAAATTATACCCATCTATATATTGCTAGTATAGGATTGGTTGGAATTATTGCGTATTTGATGGTAGGAGATATTGGCTTTCAATCGCTCTATGATTGGATTATGGGATACGCCTTGATTGGTGTTACTTTGCTTCTTTTTAAGTATGTTATTGTTTTACCACCAAAAGGAAATTCATTATCTATGGATACTGCAATATTTCTGGCTTGCCTTTTTCTATTTGGTATTGAATTTTCTTTAAATGTGTTGTTATTTAGTAGTTTAATATATTCTTTCTATGAAAAACGAATAAATTGGAGTAAACATCTATTTAATTTCTCAGCGTATACTATTATGTTAATAAGCACTTATTATGTATTTTTATTTTTTAATGGTACTATTGGTTCAATAAACTTCATTAATTTATTTGCATACTTAGCGTCATTTTTGATTTACTTTTTCGTGAATTCATTAATAATATCGACGTACTTTTGGATATCTGATAAAAAGAGTTTAATAGGTGTATTAGATGGCATGTTAAAGGGTACTTTAGAAAGTTATGTTGTCACACTAGTATTATCTTTAGTATTAGGATATTTAATGGATTCTTCAGGGGTTTTTGGGTTGGCGTTATTTGCAGTTATATCAATATTGTTATCGATTGTTTTCAAGCAATATTTCTCTCTTTACGAGTCAGTAAAAACCAAGGCAAATATGGATCACTTAACGGGTCTTTATAACCATGGCTATTTTAAAGAAATACTAAATGAAAAGTTTGAGGAAATGAAACAGATTACTATCAACAAACCGTTATCTATGGCTATGTTGGATATTGATGATTTTAAGATATTTAATGATAGTAATGGACATATGAAGGGTGATCATGTATTAACTTTATTTGGCGAAATATTGATAGAAAAATGTAAAGAGAAAGATTATGTAGTGGCAAGGTATGGTGGGGAAGAATTTGTGATTTTAATGCCCGAAACGACAGAAAACCAGGCTAATGATTTTATTGAGTGCATTAGAAAAGAATTAAATAATACATATGTAGATGGAGTAGAAAGGTTACCATACGGATGTTTATCATTCTCAGCTGGTATTATAGAGTGGAATATAGAAATGTATAATCCGACTGAATTTTTAACGCATGCAGATCAGGCGATGTATTATGCAAAAGAACAAGGAAAAAACAATACACACATATACGGTCACGAATTTGAGCCATTGGAAATTACAGCTTCTTTAGAAGAATTGGAACAGCAGTTAAAATTACTATTAGCAAAAGATATCTATACATATAGACATAGTAAACGTGTATTTAAGTTTGCAGTAGAGTTTGGTAAATATCTATTACTTAATGAGCAAGATAAAAAGATACTTTCCCTAGGGGCACTTGTTCATGATATAGGAAAACTTGAGGTACCTAGAGAAATTATTAATAAAACTGGTAAATTAACAGCTGAAGAATGGAATACTGTGAAACAACATGTTACATGGGGAAGAGAAATTATACAAGTTGATAAAAAAAATGCATCATTAGTACCTTTAGTTGAATTGCACCATGAGCGATTTGATGGAAAAGGTTATCCATATGGTAAAAAAGCTGAAGAAATACCTAAGTTAGCTAGGATATTATGTGTTATTGACTCATTTGATGCCATGACTACTGAAAGACCTTATCAAAAGACGAAATCATATAATGATGCATTAGATGAATTACGTGATTGCGCAGGAACTCAATTCGATCCATTTTATGCTACAGCTTTTATAGATTATTTTAATAAAGAGTATATGCAGGTTGAGGAAGATATAACTACTATATAAGAATGGAAATGTTGCTTGGATTAATTTATCCAGGCTTTTATTATGGGAATAAATCTGTCTTTTTTTGGAATCGTGTTTTGTTTGTCAAAAAATAAATGCTAAATCTATAAATATTATGGTTTAGTTTTTTTAAAACTTTTTCTCAAATATGAACTTTTTGTGACACTTTAATGTAATGTGTTACTTATTTGCGGATAATTGTTAGAATAAGATTTGGCAACACTATTATTTACACTTTGTGTTCATTTAAGTATAATAACTCTTGTTATGTGCAAAAATCTGTAATAGATTACTATTTGGTTGAAAGAAAGGAGAAGATGTAATGAAGCGTATTCGTACTATATTTTATATCACGGCAATACTATTAGCTACATTAACGTTAACTGGTTGTGAATCAACGCTTACGGTTTTTGATCCACAAGGACCAGTGGCACGAAATTTAACTGAATTAATTATATTCTCTATTATTTTCATGCTATTAATTGTTATAGTAGTATTCGTTTTATTTGGTTTCATTGTTTGGAAGTATCGTGCAAAACCAGAAAATGAAGATTATGAACCTCCACATGAGGAGGGAAGTACAGCGTTAGAAATCACATGGTTCTTAATTCCTGTGTTGATCGTTGTTGCTTTAACTATACCAACTATAATTACAATTTCAGATGTTGAAGATATTCCAGAGGGTTATGATGATCAAGAACCTCTAGTTATTCACGTTACTTCTGCAGACTGGAAATGGATTTTTAGCTATCCAGAGCAAGATATTGAAACAGTAAATTATGTTAATATTCCTGCTGATCGCCCTATTCAATTTAAAATGACATCTGCTGGAACAATGCAATCGTTTTGGGTTCCGTCTCTTGCAGGCCAGAAGTATACAATGGCTAACATGCAGACACAACTGTATCTAGTAGCTGATCGTCCAGGTGAATATATTGGAAGAAACACAAACTTTAACGGTGAAGGTTATGCACATATGTCTTTTGAAGTTGTTGCGGAATCAGCAGAAGACTTTAATGAATGGGTTTCTGATGTAAAAAACACGGCAAATGTCTTAACGGAAGATGAATATCGAGAAATTCTTACGCCAAGTATTATTGGACGTAAGACATATAATGAAACACATCTACAATGGATTGACCACGCACATGGTGGTTCAGAAGAATACATTAATCCAGAAGATTATGAAACACATCTTTATGAACAAGAAGGCGAGATAGATGAAGAAGATTCGGACGTATCTATTACAGATACTGAGACTGACGAAGAGCAAGATGAGTCTGAATCAGAACAAAGTAATGAAGAAATGGATATGGATGAATCAGAACATGAAGGACATGATGGACATTAAGTTGGGGGTGAGAAGCATATGAAATTAGATGAATTTTTTGTAACTGGTGATCCGATTATTTTCTTATCCCAAATTGCGATTGGTTTAACAATTATCGGATTGGTTGCACTTATTAGTTATTTAAAAAAATGGAAGTATCTTTGGCAAGAGTGGTTTACTACAGTAGATCATAAGAAAATCGGAATAATGTATATTATTGCCGGTGTGTTAATGTTTTTCCGTGGTGGAGTAGATGGTCTGATGATGCGTGCACAAACATCACGGCCTGGATTGGAACTTTTAGACGGACAGCATTATGATGAGATATTTACAACACATGGTGTCGTAATGATTCTATTCATGGCTATGCCTCTACTGATCGGTATTATGAACGTGGTTCTACCTTTACAAATTGGAGCGCGTGACGTTGCATTCCCGAAATTAAATGCTTTAAGTTTTTGGTTGTTTTTCGGTGCTGCAATGTTATTTAATATTTCTTTTGTAATTGGTGGTTCTCCCGATGCAGGTTGGACAAATTACTTTCCGTTAGCAGGTGTGGAATTCTCACCTGACATAGGAAATAACTTCTATGCAATTGCACTGCAAATTGCTGGTATTGGAACACTTGCAACTGGAATTAACTTTATTGTAACGATTCTTAAAATGAGAGCTCCAGGAATGACATTGATGAAGATGCCTATGTTTACGTGGACTTCATTAGTTACATCGGTTTTAATTGTAGCTGCATTTCCGATTTTAACGATCGCTTTATTAATGATGACACTTGATAGAATGTTTGGGGCTCATTTCTTTACAGTAGCAGCTGGAGGAGACCCAATGCTATGGTTAAATCTATTCTGGCTTTGGGGACATCCTGAAGTGTATATAGTAGTTTTACCTGCGTTTGGTATGTATTCAGAAATTATTGCAACTTTCTCAAGAAAGAACTTGTTTGGTTATAAAACAATGGTAATTTCTATTGTAGCTATTGCATTTTTAAGTATGCTAGTTTGGGTACACCATTTCTATACAATGGGTAATAGTGCAGCAGTAAACTCAGTCTTTTCGGTAACAACGATGATGATTGCGATCCCTACTGGTGTCAAAATATTTAACTGGCTATTCACGATGAGGAAGGGCCGAATCCAATTTACCAACGCGATGATGTGGTCGCTAGCATTTATTCCTTGTTTCACTATTGGTGGGGTAACTGGTGTTATGTTAGCAATGGCAGCGGCTGATTATCAGTATCACAACACAATGTTCTTAGTGGCACACTTTCACTATGTATTAATTCCTGGTGTTGTATTCGCAGTATTTGCTGGTTTATATTATTGGTGGCCAAAAATGTTTGGATTCACTTTGAATGAAAGAATTGGTAAATGGCATTTCTGGTTATTTGTAATTGGATTTAACATGACATTTATGCCAATGTTCTTTGTTGGATTAGATGGAATGTCACGTCGTATGTACACTTATTCAGAGAGTACAGGTTGGGCACCGTATTTAGGATTCTCAGCTATTGGCTCTTTAGTGCTAGCAGCAGGTTTTGCTGCCTTAGTTTATAACATTTATTGGAGTTTCCGTTATGCATCGCGTGATATCGGAGGAGATCCTTGGGATGCGCGTACCCTAGAATGGGATACAGCATCACCTGTTCAAGAATATAACTTTGCTGTAACGCCTGAAGTAACTGAATTAGATCAGTTTTGGAAAAATAAAAAAGAAGGCAAGAACAAGCTGAAGAAAGAGGAGATAAAAGATATTCATATGCCAAGTAACTCAGGAATTCCAATTATCATGAGTGTGGCATTTGGTATTGTCGGTTTCTTCTTAATATTTGAATGGTTTACCTTAGCAGCTATTTTCTCTATTGCGATAATTGCTGGTTTGATTGCTAGTTCATTTGATTATGATGACGGTTATCATATCCCAGCTAAAAAGGTATTAGAAACAGAACGTAAGTGGAGAGGTGATCTATAATGGCATCACAAACATCAACACCGTTAGAGTATAGTACGCATCAAAATGAAATGAATATTTTAGGTTTTTGGTTATTCCTAGGTGCAGAGATTGTCTTGTTTGCTACTCTATTTGCTGGCTACTTTGTATTAGAAGGTGGCACAGCTGATGGACCAACATTAGCTGAAATCTTTGTCTTAAATGACGTATTAATTGAAACCTTTTTACTTTTAACAAGTAGTTTCACAATGGGATTGGCGCTGCATCAAATGCGTCATAACAACCTTAAGGGGATGCTCATTTTTACTGTGATTACCTTGTTACTTGGAGCTGGCTTCATGTATATGGAAATTAATGAGTTCATTCATTATGTGCATGAAGGTGCGACGTTGCAAACAAGTGCATTTACATCTGCTTTCTTTACCTTATTAGGTACACACGGGGCACACGTATCGTTTGGTATTGTTTGGATCACGATGTTAATCATTCAATTGGTTCAAAGAGGTATTACACCAGTGACTTCTCGTAAATTCTTTATAGCAAGTCTATATTGGCACTTTTTAGATGTTGTTTGGATCTTCATCCTTACCTTTGTCTATTTGAGAGGAGTGTTGATGTAAGATGAAAAAACAAACTTTATTTCCGATGAATCACGTAGTTGGTTTTGTTTTGTCAATTGTATTAACAGTCGCAGCAGTATTAGTTGTTTATGAAACTACTTTTGCAGCATCGGTTAAGATGGTCATTATCGGTATTTTAGCTATTTTTCAAGCCTTAGTTCAGCTAATTATGTTTATGCATGTTACTGAAGGTAAATCAGGTGGTATTAACATTATTAATGTTGCATTTGCTATTTTCATGGCGCTTGTTATCGTAGCAGGTTCAATATGGGTCTTAACTACTGGACATGCAGCACATTAATTTAATCAATAACCCGTTGTTATCTCATTGAGATAACAACGGGTTATTTTTTTTGGTCTGAGAAAAAAATCAGTCCACAGACGTAATCTAATTCAAGCTTACTATGGTTTTGAAAGCTATTTATAAACGATACACTTATATTATCAAGAAAAGGAAGGAGGTTAAATCTTTTGTGTAATGTTTATGAATTAGAGAATCAGATTAATGACAGGCGACCGAAGTAGAAACCTAATTTAGGAATGGAGGTACATTGATATGACGGCCGTCATAAATAGGAGTAAATAAAAGCTATTTCCATGTATTATTTGAGGAAATGGCTTTTATTTATTTCTATTTTTAATCGTGATATACTAGTGTGAAAGTATTAAGAAAAGGGACCGATCAAAGAATGGAAGACTTCACACAGGTTATTATTGATATCATTCGAAATATACCAGAAGGAAAAGTTATGTCTTATGGTCAAATAGCACGTGTAGCAGGAAATCCAAGAGCGGCAAGACAAGTATCCCGTATTTTACATAGTATGAGCAAGAAGTACAAATTACCTTGGCACCGTGTGATAAATAGTAAAGGTGAAATTAGTTTGCAAGGAGAAGGTTATGCATCACAAAAGTGGTTACTTGAACAAGAAGGTATTCTATTTCATAAAACATCTAAAATTGACTTAACTGTCTATCAGCATCAGATGGAAGAAAAGATGTAAAGAATGGTTTTATTCTTCATAGTAGGATAAAGTAGTAACTAACACGTTAAAAGGGGAGAGAGAATAGTGGGTCAACAATTCGATACAAAGTCCGTGCATTTAGCTTTAAAAAATAAGAACGTTATAGATAGCAAAGTAACACCAATTTATCAAACAACAGCTTTTAAGTTTTCCGATTTAGATGATTTAGAGGGTTTTTATCAGGGGGAAAAAGACTATTTGTATTCAAGAGTGGGTAATCCGAATACTGATGAACTTGGATCTGCTGTTGCCCAATTAGAAAGTGCACCTAAAGGGCTTGCAACTTCTTCTGGTCTTTCAGCTATTTTAGTCGGAATTTTAGCTATCGCTAAATCAGGGGATCATATTTTAGCATCTACAGATATTTACGGTGGGACTTATCAGTTGTTAGCACATGAATTAGCTGATTTTGGGATAGAAGTTACCTTTGTTAATTTTGAAAAGGTTGATGAGTTGGAACAACATATCCGTGAGAATACGAAGCTATTATATTCCGAGTCTGTAACAAATCCATTACTTCGTGTTGAAGATATAACGTCTCTTGTTAAGCTCGCTAAAAAGAATGATATATTTACCATGATTGATAATACATTTGCTACACCCTATTTATGTCGTCCATATACAGATGGAGTTAACTTAGTTGTACATAGTGCGACTAAATATTTAGGCGGTCATAGCGATGTAACAGCAGGAGTACTTGTTGGTGATGTAGATTTAATTGATAAGGCCAAATCAAAGGTCGTGAATATCGGTACGAACTTAAGTCCGTTTGAGGCTTGGTTAGCATGTCGTGGTATTAAAACACTTAGCGTACGAATGGAACGGCATGTAAAAAATGCACAGGCATTAGCTGATGCATTAGCTAAGAATAATGCTGTTACTAAAGTTTATTATCCTAAAAATGTTGCTACTAATGGAAATGGAGCAATTGTTTCTATTGATGTTACAGGTAATTGTGATATTAATAAGTTCTTTCAATCATTAGATTGGGTAAAGATTGTGCCAACTTTAGCGGGTGTAGAAACATCGGTTTCTTATCCATTGACCACATCTCATCGCGCTTTACCTAAAGAATCACAGGATGAGTTAGGTATCACAGAGGGACTAGTTCGTATATCTGTTGGTATTGAGGATGCAGCAGATATTATTGATGTATTTGAACAAGCAATTAAAGTCTCAAAATTATAAAGGAATGCACCTCCCAAAATTTGGAGGTGCATTTTTAACTGGAAGTTGTTTCACCAAAGTATTACCATTATGTATAATAGAATGAACTAGGAGGTTGAAGGATGAAATATGCAGTTATAACAGGTACTTCAAGAGGCTTAGGAGCGTCCCTCGCTAAACTATGTATTGAACAAGGAATGCATGTATTTGGGATTTCTAGAAAAATGGATAGTAAATTAAAGAAAATGACTGAAAGTTCACCAGGAACGTATGAACACCATGCATGTAATTTAGCAAATGCAGAACAAGTAGAAAAAGTGTTTTCAACAATTGCGGAACAGCTATTTAAAAGAAAGACTGCCTACGTATACCTTATTCATAACGCAGGAGTAGTTAATCCTATTGACACTTCTGATAAACACACAATGGAAGCTATAAATTCCCATATGCATGTTAATTTAATTGCACCGATGATAACGACTAGTTTATTTTTAAATAAAGCCCAAAAAACAGATATTCCACTAATTATTGCTACTGTTACATCTGGTGCAGCAGATCGCTCCGTCTATGGCTGGAGCGCATACAGTGCAAGTAAAGCAGGATTAAATCGTTTTACGGAATCTGTCGCATTAGAACAAGCACAATTGAAAACGAAAAATAAAGTCATTTTATTTGATCCTAGTATTATGGATACAGAAATGCAAAGCGAAATCCGTTTATCAAGTAAAGAAGCATTTCAAGATGTTGAACAGTTTAAGCAATATAAAACCGAAAATCAATTAAGAAATACTGATGCAGTTGCAGAAGTTCTAACTTCGATCTTATTTAAACCAGAACAAGTAATCAATGGTAAATATTATAGTGTAAAAGACTTCCTTTGATTGGTAAATATACCATATAATACGCTTATGAAGGGCTAGAAACGTTTAAAACTAAGTAAAACACCCATTTTTTTCGTTTAGACTTCCATTCTGGGGCTTATTACATATTCTATAAGTGTAATAAACAAAGGAGGGGTTATAAAGATGAGTGCAGGATATAGTTATGGTTCTGGATTTGCGTTGATTGTTGTTTTATTCATCTTACTAATTATCATTGGTGCTTCATGGGGCTTCGGTGGATACTAAATTACCATAAAAGCATCTAGAAAAAAGAGGCTGGGACAAAACCCAGATAAACAATAAAAAGTTGCACCTTTCCAAATTTATGGTTGGAGGGTGCAACTTTTTTATGAAATCGAAAATTTTAGTAAGTAAAAAAGGATACCTTCTGATAAAATTAAAGTGACGAAACAATAACTATCGGAGGTATCCTTATGTTTAAAGATTATAACATGAATCAAGTAATTTTGCCGTTAGATTTAGAAATAAAATTACAAAAAAATGATATTGCCTATACAATCCATGACTTAGTTGAACAAATACCAGATAAAGCTTTTTCTGTTTTCTTACATGAAACAGGTTGTCCTGCTTATCATCCACGAATGATGATGAAGGTTATTTTATGTGCTTATACGCAATCTGTTTTCTCTGGGAGAAAAATTGAAGCATTACTGAAAGATAGTATACGTATGATGTGGTTAGCGCAAGGTTATGAGCCAAGCTATCGTACAATTAACCGTTTTCGAGTCAATCAAGAAGTACAAGACCTGTTACGCCAATGTTTTGTGCAATTTCGATGCCAGCTGGTGAAAGAAGAACTGATTGATGAAGAAGCGATCCTTATTGATGGTACCAAGATTGAAGCAAATGCCAACAAATTTACGTTTGTTTGGCGAAAAGCGATTGAAAAATACAGTGCCAATTTGGTGGAAAAATCAAATCAAATGTATGATGAATTGCTAGCAAACGAAATTATCCCAGAAATCGAACGTGAAAGTATGGAAGAACTAACCACCCAGGAACTCGAAAAAGTTTTGGAGAAACTAGAGAAGACGGTTGAAGCATACGACAAAAAGATCGAAGAAAGTGAAGATGTAAGCGAACGTAAGCAACTTCGTTCTGAACGCAAAACACCAAAACAATATCGCAAACGGTTTAAGGATTATGCAACACGCAAACAAAAATACGAAAATGATATGGCCATATTTGAAGAGCGTAACAGTTATTCAAAGACAGATCATGATGCCACATTTATGCGAATGAAAGACGATTATATGAAGAATGGCCAATTGAAAGCTGGTTATAATGTCCAAATTGCGACAGAAGGACAATATGCACTCGCTTATGATGTATTTCCTAATCCAACCGATGTACGCACATTCATTCCTTTTCTAGATAAAATCGAGGAAAGCGTCTTTGAGCTTCCTAAATATATCGTCGCTGATGCAGGTTATGGAAGTGAACAAAATTACGATGATGTCCTAATTAATCGGGAGTGCATTCCACTAATTACATACAATATGTATCGAAAAGAGAAGACAAAGAAATATAAGCAAGATCCTTTTAACACAAAGAACTGGGAGTATGATGAAGCGACTGATTCCTTCCTCTGTCCAAATGACAAAAAAGTAATGTTCCAGTATCTTTCCAACCGGATAGGTAAAGACAACTTCACTCGAGCGTTTAGAGTCTATGAATGTGAAGATTGTTCGGATTGTCTATTACGCTCACAATGTACAAAAGCAAAGGAAGGAAATAATCGAAAGATATATTACAACGAAAAATGGGAACAACAAAAAGCATACACAAAACAACAACTTTCAGAAAAAGAAACCGGTAAAATCTATGGTAAACGAAAAATAGATGTGAAACCAGTCTTCGGATTTTTGAAGGCTAATTTGCGTTTTACTCGCATGTCGGTAAGAGGCAAAAAGAAAGTAGAAAATGAATTAGGATTCGCGTTCATGGCGGTGAACTTGAGGAAGTACACCGCTAAACATGCGCATGGTACAACAACGCCTGAATATAATCTAACAAAAAAAGGTTCCGACCATCTTTCTATGATGATTGGAACCTTTTTCGTTATTTTTGGCTAGTTATGTCCCAGCCTCATTTTTATGAGTTACTTGGTAATTTTGATTGAGATACACAGACGGTGCCATTCCTGTAACTTTTTTAAAAACACGGCTAAAGTAAAAGGCATTTGAAAAACCTAATTTTTCACTTACCTCCGAAACATTATTTACTTCCGTTTTGAATAAATCCATCGCTTTTTCAATTAATATTTCATTCTGAAACTGTGTAATACTTTTACCTGTTTCTTTTCGAAATATAGTCGATACATAAGCATAATTCATATCCATTGCTTGACTAATTTCTTTACCAGATAGTTTCTTTGAGGCCTGTCTGCATATTTTTGTTAATTGCGCAATTATCCGCTGTGTTCTTGGAAGAACTTTTGATTCCTTTGAGTGCTTATATAAGTTAATAAATAATGCATAAGTCATTTGTGATAAAAGAAGGGGTCTAATTTCATCTTGGCTTTTATCTTGCTCAATTAATTTATCTAATTGCAATGTGTAGAAATCAGGTTGAGTTACGCTACCCTTTTTTGGTAACTGTAGTTGTTGGTTATATGTTTCTTCTGCAATTAATGAGGTTTGTTGGAAATTATGATAATCCTCTAACGGAACTATTACCGTTGGTGGATCATAAAAGTGAATATAATACCAACTTGTCCCTGGAAGATAGGAGCCAGCACCCCAATGAGTTATGTTTTTTCTTAAAAAAAGATAGGATCCAGCTGATAGTTCATAGAAATTATCATCTTCAATTACTTCTATTTTTCCTTTAACAACAAAAATAAAGACATTAATATTATCTAGTTTACGATGGGGATGGTTTAAAACCCCTTTTTCATCAGTCATAAAACCAACTTCTCTAACTAAAGGTAATTGATAGGTAGGTAGTTTTATTGCGTACATATAAAGCCTCCACGTTTCTTTTTAGTATAGCATATAAAAACAAAAATAAGATATGTTTTCTATATTTAGGTGTATTCCAATCATGTATGTTAACACGCATAATAGAAGTAAATTATGGTGTGAGGAGAATAGATATGAATAAGGTCGTTTTAAATAGTGGTCTTTTTAAGCAGTCAGAAGAAAAAGGTAAAAGTTATTTATTATATTTAGATGTTGATCGATTAGTGGCCCCTTGTTATGAGGCGATTGGTAAAGAACCAAAGAATAAGCGATATGGTGGTTGGGAATCGATGGAGATTGCTGGTCATTCAATAGGTCATTGGCTCTCTGCTGCAGCCATGATGTATCATGTAACTGGTGATGAAAAGATGAAAGAGAAATTAGATTATGCTGTCGCTGAGTTATCCTATTTGCAATCATTTGATTCGGAAGGATATGTAAGCGGATTCGCTAAAGATTGTTTTGAAGAAGTATTTACTGGTGATTTTCGAGTTGAAAGCTTTGGATTAGGTGGCTCTTGGGTTCCTTGGTATAGTATCCATAAAATTTATGCTGGTTTAATTGATGCATATCGCCTAACAGGTAATATTCAGGCACTAGCTGTAGTTAAGAACTTATCTGATTGGGCATATAAAGGTTTGTCAAAGTTAACGGATGAACAGTTTCAAAGAATGTTGACTTGTGAATATGGTGGTATGAATGAAGTGATGGCTGATATGTATGAGATTACGAATGATCCTCGATATCTTGATCTGGCTATCCGTTTCTGTGATCAAAGTATTCTCAACCCATTAATTGAGGGTGTTGATCATTTAGAAGGACAACATGCAAATACACAATTTCCAAAAGTGATAGGTGCTGCGAAATTGTATGATGTAACAGGAGATGAAGTTTATAAAAAACTCGTAACCTTTTTTTGGGAGCAAGTGATTAATCACCGCTCATACGTAATAGGTGGCAATAGTAATGCAGAACATTTTGGTCCAATTGATACAGAGCCACTAGGTGTTCTGACAACAGAAACATGTAATACGTATAATATGTTAAAGCTTACCGAGTATTTATTTGATTGGAGTCCAGATAGTAGGTATATGGATTATTATGAAAATGGTCTATATAATCACATTTTAGCTTCACAAGATCCTGATTCTGGAATGAAGACTTATTTTGTCTCAACAGAACCAGGACATTTCAAGGTATATTGTTCACCAGATGATTCGTTTTGGTGTTGTACAGGATCAGGTATGGAGAATCCTGCACGATATACAAAAAATATATATACAAGAAAAGACAATGCACTTTATGTGAATTTATTCATTAATTCTACTATTACCCTAGAAGACAAAGAAATTCAATTAGTACAAGAGACAACTTTTCCAACAGGAAATAAGAGTGAAATTCTAGTTAAAGAGGCAAATGGAGCAGAATTATCAATAAAAATTCGTGTTCCGTATTGGCTAACAGGTAATATGAATACGCGTATAAACGATGAGTTAGTTAATGGAGAAGTTATAAATGGTTATCTTGAGTTGAAACGGGAATGGACTGCAGGAGATCGGATTGTATTCGATTTACCAATGAAGTTACACAGATACGTGTCGAAAGATGATCCGCAAAAACAAGCATTCATGTATGGACCAATTGTTTTAGCGGGTGCGTTAGGAAAGGAAAACTTCCCTGAAACAGATATTGTCGCTGATCATCAGCAATTTAATAATTATAAATTGATAGATGTTCCCACACTTGTAACAGCAGAAGATGATTTAGATAAATGGATTAAGCTGATTGATGATAAAACATTGACCTTTGAGACAAAGGCTATTGGTCAACCTGGATCTGTCATAGTGAAAATGGTTCCGTTTTATGCACTTCATCATGAACGATATACATTGTATTGGAAAGTGATGAATGAAAAAGAATTTGCTTCCTTTGTGGATCACGAAAAAGAAGCAATGGAAAAATTGCGTGCGATCACTGTTGACCACGTGCAACCTGGAGAACAACAGCCTGAAAAGGATCATCAGGTAAAAGCGAAAAACTCAGAAACGGGTTATTTAAATATTGTACATCAAAGCTGGCGTGACGCAAAAGATGTTGGCTATTTTAGTTATCAAATGGCTGTTGACGGTAAGTTGCCAATGTTTTTACTTGTAACGTATTATGGTGGAGATGGTAAGCATTATATCGACGGTAAAGCCTATCAAAGAGATTTCACTATCGAAGTGGATGGTAGTCACGTTGCGAAACAAACATTAATATCGAGTAAAGCTGGTGAATTAATAGATGTTTGTTATCCAATTCCAACTGTGCTAACAAAGAGTAAAGAAAAAGTAGAGGTGAAATTCACTTCTACCGAGGGAAATATTGCTGGAGGTATTTATGGGGTTCGTATAATAAATGCAAATACAGAAATATAATAATAGACTTAAACTGCTGATTGATGCACTTTCATCAATTAGCAGTTTTTTGTGCAAAATGGTCATGGAAATATCTATTTTGTGATAAACTTATTGTAATATTGGATACATAATAGAAATAAGAAAATATGATATAGTAAGTAATGAATGAAAGGGAGTATGAACGATGATCACACGAAAAAGTACAAGAGAGGTAGCTATGATGGAAGAGGCAGGTAAGCTATTAGCATCTTGTCATAAAGAAATAGCTAAAATGATGAAACCAGGTGTCACAACAAAAGAGATTGATGACTTTGTTGAAAAATATCTAGCAGATAATGGTGCAACTCCTGAACAAAAGGGATATAACGGTTATGAATATGCAACATGTGCATCTGTAAATGATGAAATTTGCCACGGATTTCCCCGAAATGAGCCATTAAACAATGGTGATATTGTAACAATTGATATGGTAGTTAATTTAAATGGTGGTTTGGCGGATTCTGCTTGGACGTATGTTGTTGGAGAGGCGGATGAAAAGACAAAACGGTTTTTGGATGTCACCAAAGAGTCGCTTTATAGAGGGATCAAAGAGGCAAAAGCCGGAAATCGTATTGGAGATATAGGACATGCGATTCAGCAATATGCAGAGGCAGAAGGTTATGCAGTAGTACGCGACTTTACTGGGCACGGGATTGGTCCAACTATTCACGAAGAACCACATATTCCTCACTATGGTTTAGCTGGTAAAGGCCCTCGTTTGAAAGAAGGTATGGTGATTACGATTGAGCCAATGTTAAATGAAGGATCTTGGCATAGTAAGATGGATAATAATAATTGGACAGCAAGAACTGTAGATGGAGAAAGATCAGCACAATTTGAACATACAATTGTAGTAACAAAAAACGAACCACTAATTATTACAGAACAAGAATAGTATAAATCTAGGAAGTGAGGTAATAATTACCTTGCTTCTTTTTAAATTTTCAACTGAGCAGTAGATGAAAATTGCGACATAGTGAAAATTCCTTACCCGCTACGTCAGCAAATGGTTTCGCTTTCCGTGGGCACGGCTCATAGCCGTCAAGCTAAGCACTACGGTTTAAAGAACTAGAAAAATACGATACCCTAACGGATAAGAAATAGTTATTTGGAGGGGATGTCGATGTATTTCAAGAAAGAAATGGAGCCATTTATTCAAGGCATTCATCAAGTGTTATCAGTCTCTGAGGTGCGTCAATGGGCGCGTGAAATAGGGTTTGTTCAACGCCAAAATAAATTAAAGCCAGAAGATTTCTTAAGTATTTGTGCCTTTTTAAAAGAAACAGTAGGCTCTAGTGGTTTGGGGAATCTATGTTCAAGTATCACGCGCATATCCGGTGCGGATATATCTAAACAGGCCCTACATCAACGTTTCGATGCGAAAGGTGTTGCCTTTCTCCAGGGGATTTTTAATCAACTAGCTGAACAACAAGCTATTTTTATGCGTCCATTATATATAGATCATTTATTTTCTCGTATCCGTATTTTAGACGCCACTTCTTTTGGTGTACCTAAAAATGATCCAGATCATCCGGATGGTGCCAAAATCCAATTAGAATATGAACTATTTGAAGGGAAATTTCTGCATACATTCCTTTATGACCAAACAAAAAGCGACCAACATGCAGCACGGGAATTGGCAGACACAATTGAACCAGGAGATCTTATCTTGCGCGATTTGGGTTACTTTTCTGGGGAACACTTGAAGAAAATAGATCGTGCAGGTGGCTTTTATATCTCACGTGTCCCTGCCAATATGACGTTTTGGACATGGGATAAAAAAGGGAAGATGATGCAAATCAAACCAGAAGAAGATGCAAAAAAATTGGAACATGGAGAAGCGATAGATTATGGGCACATTCAAATCGGAAAGAAAGGGAAAAACACACTCCAAACACGTCTGGTCGTGCAACAATTAACCGAGGAACAGAAAATGAAAAGAGAGGGGTATTTACAAAAGAGAAGACGGAAAGGGGGTCACACCCAATCCGCCACCAAAAAAAATCAAATCCAAATCCTTGCCACCAATATAACATCGGATCAAGTAGATATGCAAGGGTTATACCCAATCTATTCCTTACGTTGGCAAGTGGAAATTCTATTTAAAACATGGAAATCATTATTTCATATCGACAAGGTGCGCGCAATGAATCCTGAACGATTTTCGTGCCATTTATATGGTACGCTAATTCATATTCTTCTATCATCTATGATTGCTTTTCAATGTCGTTATTACCTCTATCAGAAGCATCAGATCGAAGGCAGTGAGTTCAAATGTATCGACCATGTGAAAAGCGCCATTGAAGAGGATCAAGGCCAAGCGTTGTATCATAGCACTTCCTTTATTACATTGATAAAGAACATCTATCAAAATGTCTACAGGCATGGAAGGAAAGATCATCGTTATCAACATAAGAGTCCTTTTGACATTCTATATCTTACGTATGAACAAACCTTCCAAGCAGTATAGGATTACGTTATACATTTTTTTAAAATAGTAAAGTGGCTTATTATTACGCATACATCTAATTGGAAAATAATTCAACTTTATGTTAGAAGTTAGTTGCGTAATGTTTGTTTTTTCTATAGTTTATCCTTAGCTTGACGGCTATGGGGCACAACCTCAGCTATCTATAGAAGCAAAGATCGCTTCTATAGAGGATCTTCGGTTTGTGCTGTTCCCACAGGAGTCTCAACCATTTGCTTCCTTCGCTTAATAGTGTACCTTTTCGATATGTAATAAATTTATTCTCTTCTAATATTGCAGTGTAATAAACTAGCGGATCAAGTGAAATTGACGACACTCCTGCAGGAACAGCGCGGGCTGAAGATCCACTTGGAGGCGTTCTTTGCTTCCAAGTTAGCTGAAGCCGTGCCTGCGGAAAGGGAGTCAATTTCACTTGAGTAGCGGGTCATTCAGGAGATTCTGTGGTGTCGCAGTTGATGGTTATACCGAAGTGTTTGAGGAAAGTGTCGTGTATTTTTAGAGCCAGGTAAGAGTTTAGTTGGGTATTTTGAGAAAGGTATTATTTTTCACAATTTCACATGGTGCAATAATATGTTAAAGTATCATACATAAAGCAACACAGGGGGTATGGTAATGGCCAAAGTAATGATTGAGCGCCATTCATCACAAAAAATAAAAATGATTCAAAATGGTTTTTTGACTGGTTTACCTATAATGTTCGGTTATTTACCGATTGCGATTACATACGGTGTTCTTGCCTCACAGTCAGGTATGACATTAATGGAGTTAACAGCAATGAGTGTATTTGTTTATGCAGGAGCAGCACAGTTTATGGGCGCTAATATGATTGCGATTGGTGCTGGTTCTATTGAAATCATTATTGCAACATTTGTACTAAACTTCCGTCATTTTGTAATGAGCTTATCTTTTATGAATAGGTCTAAAAATCTTGACTTAAAATGGAAGGCTCCGCTTTCTCTGGGACTAACAGACGAGTCGTTTTCAGTAGCGTCTTTACATACTAAAGAAGCAAACGAAAAGAATGGTGGATACTTCTATGCAAGCTTAATGCTAACTGCTTATTTATCATGGGTGTTAGGGTCTGTTTTGGGTGGTATATTGGGCGATGTTATACCTGAATCTCTAAGTATGAGTATGGGAATCGCATTGTATGCTATGTTTATTGCGCTGTTAATTCCATCAGTTAAGGTCGAAGTGCGTTATGGTGTTATTGCCGTTTTGGCAATGATTTTTAATTATTTGTTTAGTATGCAAATGGATCAAGGTTGGGCCATTGTATGTAGTACATTATTAGCCAGTTTTATTGGTACACTTTTCGTAAAGGTGGTAGAAAAATGATTATGTTTACGATTATTGGTATGGCACTTGTGACAATTATACCAAGGCTGATTCCTGCTTTCATAGTGGATAAAATAATTTTTCCTGGTTGGGTTAACAAATGGCTCAATGTAATACCTTATGCTGCATTAGGGGCATTAATTTTTCCAGGTATTTTAACCGTCATACCTGAAGCACCTTGGATAGGTTTTTTTGGCGGGCTAATTGCGATAGTATTAGCTTTATTTAGATTAAATATAATTCTTGTTATATTGGGTGCTTCAACTACAGTATTTCTATTAACTATCTAAAAAAAGTAACGAGAGATTATCTCCTCGTTACTTTTTTTTAGATGGATAGGGTTCAATATGAATGTGTGCATGTGGTACGTCATGTTTCTCAGATAATAAATCTTCAATTCGATCTGTAATGTGATGACTTTGTTTTACAGTTAATTCTGGATCGACATAGATAGTGATCTCGATTAATGCTTGGTTCCCATGCAAACGTCCTTTCATATCCTTCACTTCTATCACTTCTTCATCACTTATTATACTCGCTCGAATGATATCTAGCTTTTCTTCGTCAAATCCATCCGTTAATGTATGACTTGCGTTTTTAAAAATATCCCAAGCTGTTTTACATATGATGAAACCAACAAGTAGTCCTGTGACAGGGTCAAGCCAATATAAACCAATTTGTGCACCGACAATGCCGATAAATGCACCAATACTAACAAGTGCATCCGCTCTGTTATCTTGTGCAGCGGCATATAATGATGTGCTATTTACCTTTTTTGATAGTTGCAAGTTGTAGTGATAAACACCAAACATGACAAACGCTGCGGTTAAAGCAGTCCAAGCAGTTAACCAACTTGGCTGAGTATAGTTTGTTTCAATTATAGATTGAAATGAACCAATGATAACTTGTAATCCAACGCTGATCATAATAAACGCTGCTACTAGTGACGCAATTGTTTCAGCACGAAAATGACCATAATGGTGATCTTCATCTGGAGGCTTTCTCGATATACGAAGACCTATTAAAACAGCAATTGACGCAATGACATCAGTTGTATTATTTAGTCCATCCGCTCTTAAAGCAGCTGAACCACCAATTGTTGCAATGATCAATTTAGAAGAGGCTAGAGAGAGGTATGCGATGATACTTACCCAAGCTCCTTTTTCTCCTTTTTTATAATTATCATACTGGCTCATGACGTCTCCTCCAATAGTTTCTAACTAGCATACATAGCTTACCAAATATACTATTAATGAGTCTAGAGAAAAAAAGCTTCGGCAGGCAATATCAATTGGGATATAGCAAGGATGTTTGCTTTACGAAACAAATTCCATAACCTATAGCTTTTTTGTTGTTATGGTGAGAGTTTGTATCTTTTTTCATAAAAAATACATGAAATAGATAGGAAGAAAGCATAATAGCTTATAGTAAAACGCATGTTAATATATATTACTTTATAATTAAGATTAGGAAGGGATGACTTTATGGCTCGAAATAAATCGGGAACTGGTCAAGATGAAGTACACGAAAAAAGGTGGGCAATTGTTTCGTTAGCCTCTATCCCCCTTATCATGACATTAGGAAATTCAATGCTTATTCCGATATTACCGTTAATGGAAAAAGAGCTAGATATTTCAAAAATTCAAACAAGCTATATCATAACGGTTTATTCTCTGGTTGCAATTGTACTTATTCCAATAGCAGGTTTTTTATCCGATCGGTTTGGAAGAAAGGCAGTTATTATTCCTTCGTTGTTAATATCAGGTGCAGGAGGATTATTGTCAGGTTATGCTGCTTGGAAAATGGAATCACCATACATGGTCATTATAATCGGAAGGATATTGCAAGGCGTAGGTGTATCTGGTACTGCACCGATTGTTTTACCATTGGTAGGAGATATGTTTAAACGTGAAAAGGACGTCAGCGCGACATTAGGACTTGTAGAAACATCGAATACATTTGGGAAAGTATTAAGTCCAATTTTAGGTGCTGGGTTAGCAAGTTTTTTTTGGTTTTTACCATTTTTATCTATACCGATTTTCTGTGTAATTTCTGCAATTTTAGTGTTGTTTTTAGTGAAAAAACCAAAGAATGAACAAAAACCAGTAGCAGTTAAGATTTTTTGGAAAGATACAAAAAAAGCTTTTAAGAAACATGGAAGATGGCTAATTGCTGTGTACATTATTGGTGCAATCTTAATGTTTATCTTATTTGGAATCTTGTTTTACTTATCGAGTATGTTAGAAGATAAATATGCTATTACGGGTATAAAAAAAGGTTTTTACTTAGCTGGGCCATTAGCTGCTTTATGTTTGGCATCATATCTGACAGGTAAACGAATTAAGTCTCATGTAAAAGTAATGAAATGGACAGTGTTTTTTGGGCTTCTTATATTAGCAACTGCAGTAGTTGCTATATATTTTTCGGATCATTTCATTTATATTTTAATCGTTTTTTTAATTGGAGGAGTTGGAATTGGTGTTGGATTGCCATGTTTAGATGCGATTATTACGGAAAGTATTGATAAAGAAGTGAGAGGAACAATCACTTGTTTCTATAGTTCAGCACGTTATTTAGGTGTAGCAGTCGGACCTCCAGCAACAGCTTTTTTAATGCGCTATGACGTAATTTGGATGGTAATAACATTCAGTGTGTTTATTGCAATTGCAATCTATTTTGCTTTAGTGAAGATAAAACCAAAGCGTAAAAGTTCATTATTTTAATGTTTAATTATTTATATTCTGGGGTAATATTTAAATAAATATTCTGAAAATTGTGCGTTAAACTATTGCATTTAAACCTGAAATCTAGGATAATGGAAAAAAGGGACTAGGAGGCGTGTTCCATGAAGAAGCAAAAAGTGAATTACACGTTGAGAGCATTTAATGGTAAGAAAGACAAACCAATTGAAGCAAAACGAGAAATTTCATTTGAGATCAAACTTGCATCAACATTAATCTTGGATTCATTGGTTTCACAATGGAATAAATCTAATTTAGAGAACAAAATTAATGATTCAATTGACAAGCAGGATAAAGAGACGTTTCTTCATTTAAGCAAAGAATACCAAGCATACTCATGGGAATATTAAAATAGTCAGTCCTTGTCCATTAATGACAGGGGCTTTTTTTGTGCAAAAAAAAATGCTTTAAATTTCCTCTCTCACGAATATTAGAATATGTTATAGTAAGTAAGAATTTAAAATAGTAATCGAAGGGATTTTTAGTATGCGTTTATGGTTATTTCCACTTATTTTATTTAGCCTTTTGTTTATTACTGCGTGTGAAGAGAGTAATAACGAGCAAGAACCTATAACTCAAGATGATACAAATCAAAATGAAACTGTTCAAGAGGAACAAGAAGAGAATACGGTAGAGGAAGAAAACGATAGTATGGAAGAATTAGAAGAAGAGCAAGAAGATGAAGTAAATAAACATATAGCAGAGGTAGAAGATGACACAGGTCTACATGTAGTAGATAATCCGGAAAGTAACCAAGTTTATCTTAATAAACAACGTAAGCTTCCAGATGGTTATGAACCAGCTGATTTAGTTGTTCCAAATGTGCAACATTATGCAGCAGAAGGTGATCCAAAACGTCAAATGCGAGAAGAAGCGGCTAAGGCATTGGAATCATTATTTACCCGTGCTCAAGAACAAGGAATTGAACTAATTGCTGTATCAGGCTATCGTTCTTATGATCGACAGAAACAAATTTATGATAATAGTGTTGCAACTAATGGACAAGAATACGCTGATAAATACTCCGCTAGTCCTGGTACAAGTGAACATCAAACAGGTTTAGCTATGGATATAGGTTCTTCGACCGAAACAGTGGCAACTTTATTAGAAGAATCATTTAAACAAACGAGTGAAGGAACATGGCTAGCAGAAAATGCCCACCAAGAGGGATTTATTATTAGATATCCAGAAGGAAAAAGTGAAATAACTGGATATAATTATGAACCATGGCATATTCGTTACGTTGGTAAGGAAATTGCTACTGAAATTCATGATCAAGATCTTACATTAGAAGAATATTTTGGTTATGACTATTAATTTATAATGAAATCCTTTCTCAAAAATATGAGGAAGGATTTTTGTGTGTAGTTATCAGAGAATAAACACGGTAGAATAGAAAGTAAATAGTGAATATAGAGGGAGTGTTGTTAACGTGGATTACCGGGTAGAAAAAGATACATTAGGAGAGGTTAAAGTACCAATAGATAAATTTTGGGGAGCTCAAACACAACGAAGCATAGAGAACTTTCCAATTGGAACAGAGAAAATGCCAATAGAAATTATTACAGCTTTCGCATTATTAAAACGAAGCGCGGCCATTGCGAATCATAAATTAGGTATATTAGAAGCGGATAAAATGGAAGCGATTGTTTTTGCAACAGATAAAATAATTACCGGCGAGTTATCTGCTCACTTTCCATTAGTAGTATGGCAAACAGGCAGTGGAACGCAAACAAATATGAATATAAATGAAGTAGTTGCCAATGTGGGAAACGAATGGTTACAGGCTAAAGATAGTAAATATACGATTCACCCAAATGATGATGTTAATAAATCACAAAGTTCAAATGATACGTTCCCGACTGTTATGCATATAGCTGCTATTCAACAAATTGAAAACCAATTATTACCTAGTATAGACAATTTAATAACCACATTAGTGGGCAAGATGGAAAAATATCAACACGTGATTAAAATTGGTCGAACGCATTTACAGGATGCAACACCATTAACATTTGGACAAGAGATAAGCGGTTGGCATCTTATGCTCATCAAAACGAAAAAAATGATTGAAGATAGTAGTAGTTATTTATTAGAATTAGCAATTGGCGGTACAGCAGTAGGAACTGGCTTAAATGCACCTGATCAATTCTCGGAAATTGTATGTGAAATTATTAGTGATTACACAAAAATACCATTTAAAGCAGCACCAAATAAGTTTCATGCATTAACAAGTCATGATCAAATTGTACATACGCATGGAGCGCTAAAAGCATTAGCTGGTGATTTAATGAAAATCGCTAATGATATCCGTTGGCTAGGGAGTGGACCTCGAGCAGGTATAGGAGAAATCAAACTTCCTGTTAATGAACCAGGAAGTTCGATTATGCCAGGTAAAGTAAATCCGACACAGGCTGAAGCAATGACGATGATCGTCTCGCAAGTAATGGGAAATGATACAACAATTGGCTTTGCAGCAAGTCAAGGTAACTTTCAGCTTAACGTATTTAAACCTGTAATCAGTTATAATTTTTGGCAATCTGTACGGTTATTAGCTGATGGTGTGTCATCTTTTGATAAACGATGTATCCAAGGGATGGAGCCAATTGAAGCACAAATGGAGGCACATCTAAATAATTCTTTAATGCTTGTTACGGCATTAAATCCTCATATTGGTTATGAGAATGCAGCTAAAATAGCAAAAAAAGCCTTTCAAGACGAATTAACCTTAAAGGATGCGGCCGTAATGTTGAAAATAGTAACAGAGACTGATTTTGATAAATTTGTTGATCCAAAAAAAATGATTTAACCAGTTAAGGTTAATTTTCCAGAAATTGAGTTTAATAAGATTAGCGATTCTGTTTACACTATTTATTGTAGGAGGTGAACAGTTGATATGGCACAAAGTAACCAATCAAATCAATTACTAGTACCGGGAATCGAGCAAGCTCTTGACCAAATGAAATTTGAAATTGCACAAGAATTTGGTGTATCTCTAGGAGCTAACGAAACATCTAGAGCTAACGGTTCTGTAGGTGGCGAAATCACCAAGCGTTTAGTTCAACAAGCAGAACAACAATTTAACACTCCACAACAATAATTAAATAAAATATGGCAGTAAAAAAGGGGCACATTATGTGCCCCTTTTATTTTAAAATTGTTAAAACAAAAAAAAGGTTTTACGTTGACAGTACTTGAAAGAAGTTGATAACTTGTATATGTGTCCTATCTGTAATGGATTAACAAAAATTGATACGATTTGTTCAACATGTGACACACAAATGAATGAGAAAGGTCGTTTAATTGAACAGTTAGGTGATTATGCTCCTTACTTAGATAATGAAGGTATGAAACTCTTTGATGGAGATATTAAATCACAAGCTAATCATACCTGTGTACATGTATTTTTTTGTCCCACGTGTGAGAAAGAACAACTAAAATCGATTCAAGAAGTAATTATATAATGTAGAATAAGAACAAAAACATAACGGATTCGTAACAAACTTTTTACATGAAAAAAAAGCCTCGTTTAATTTAAACGAGGCTTTTTGTTTTATTATTTGATTCGTAATTCTGTTTCTTGATCAAAGAAATGTGCTTTGTGCATATCAAGTGCTAGTTCAATTGTTTCCCCACCATTTATGTCTGTACGAGAATCGACACGAGCAACAAAATCTTGATTAGCTAATTTTGAATAAAGGAATGACTCTGCACCCATTAATTCTGCTACATCAATAACAGCAGATATCTTAGAGTTTGGATTAGCATCAATGAAGATTGGTTCATCATGCATATCTTCAGGACGAATACCTAAAGCTAATTCTTTTCCTACATATCCTTGTTCACGAAGAATTTTCATTTTACCTTCAGGAACATTAATTTTATTATCATCATTTATAGCAAATTGGCCGTCTTCCAATAAACCAGTAAAGAAGTTCATAGAAGGTGAACCAATAAATCCACCAACAAAGATATTGTCAGGTTTGTCATATACTTCTTTAGGAGCACCAACTTGTTGTATGATACCATCTTTAAGGACAACAAGGCGTGTTGCCATCGTCATTGCTTCTGTTTGGTCGTGTGTTACATAAACAGTTGTTGTCTGTAAACGCTTGTGTAGCTTTTGTATCTCTGCACGCATCTGCACACGTAATTTTGCGTCTAAGTTAGACAAAGGTTCATCCATTAAGAAGACTTTAGCATCACGTACAATTGCACGTCCTAATGCTACACGTTGACGTTGTCCACCAGATAAAGCCTTTGGTTTACGATCTAAGTATGCTTCTAAGCCAAGTATCTTAGCTGCATTATTAACACGTTTTTCAATCTCGTCTTTTTTAAATTTACGAAGCTTAAGTCCAAAAGCCATATTGTCACGTACAGTCATATGTGGATACAATGCATAGTTTTGGAATACCATTGCAATATCGCGATCTTTAGGTGCTACATCGTTCATTAACGTATCATCGATGTAGAACTCGCCTGATGAAATTTCTTCCAATCCTGCAATCATTCGAAGTGTTGTTGATTTACCACAACCAGATGGACCAACGAATACTACAAATTCCTTATCTTTTATTTCAAGATTAAAGTTATCAACTGCTTTTGCTGCATCTTTCTCGTAAATTTTATCAATATTTTTCAATGTTAGTTCAGCCATGTGAAACCCTCCTGTTTTTGTAAGCGTTTTATCTTATGTGTATAGTCTACTGAATTAAGGCGTTTACGTAAATGGCAAACATGCACAAAAAAATGATGGCTTGTTTGTGCACGCTTACATACTTTGTTTTAATTTCTTTTTAAGTAAAAGTGTTAAGTACACAGATAGAGCTCCTTCAAATTGTTTCACATCAATATTTGTTTTTTCGATAAATTTATCAATTCGATATTGTAAACTATTCCGATGCATGTACATTTTTTTTGCGGCTAAGGAGGTATTCGAATTGCATTCAAGAAATATTTGAATTGTTTTAAGCAATTCTTCATCTTGATCTGTATCTTGTAAAATGGAATCAATCATCATTATATAGTCAGTCTCTAATAATGAGGCACTTACTAAATAAGGCACAGCTGTAACATAATTCATAACTGTCTTTTTCTCATATTGATGTACGGTATGAAAAGATTTTTTAATCCATTGATAGTAATGTGGACTCTTTTGTAAATCAGTAAAAAAAGGTCCAACATAAAAAAGGATATTAATGTAGAAGTCACTCATAAATACATCAATAATCTGATCGTATGATGTATCCTCTTCCAATGTAGGTTTACTTTCTTCAATAATAACGCCTTCTTGCTGGTTTTCCCAAATAATAGGCACTTGATCTGGAAATAAACCATGTATTGCTTCTTGAAAAGCTAGTGGATCAATTGGTTCAGATAATGTGAAATAAACAAAACGATATGTATCAGGCGGGGCTTCCAATTTTTCTTTGTTATTTTCAAATAGCAATTGTATCCATTGTTTCTCCCTATTTGTGTTAGTAGGGGACTCATTACCGTAGTATGGGGTTAAAAAAGTATCAAGTAATTGCTTTTCTTTTGTATTTATCTCTTTTTTATCTATACCAATTATTTCATTATTATTTGTAGTAAACCAAAGGTATCCTTTTTTAGGGGTTAGATCTTCCTTTCCCCAAAGTAAGGATGGGAATACTTCTTTTAATTTTTCTAACATTTAGATACCTCACTTTCTATATTTGTTACTCTTATTATAACAAATTGAGTGATATAGAGTGTGATAACTTTTCATGTAATTGAATTATCATTATAATGGTACAATATAAACTGAAACTTCAAGCAGCAGAGCTTTTTTTGCTCTACTACAATGTTAACAGCTTCGTTAGGGTTGTACAGCGGATAAAAGTATAATCATTCAGAAGGGAAGTTGGTGCACAATGTCACCCATAGTAATAGTTTTAGTAATGATTGGAATTGGAGCTCTTATTGGTGGTATTACGAATTCCTTAGCGATCAGAATGCTATTTCGCCCACATGAGGCAAAATATATTGGTAAGTTTAAAGTTCCGTTCACTCCAGGCTTGATTCCAAAAAGAAAAGACGAGTTAGCCAAGCAATTAGGAAAGATGGTGGTGGAACATCTCATAACTGTTGAGGGCATACAAAATAAATTATTTCATGCTGATTTTAAAATTCAAGTGGAAAAGTGGTTAGCAAAAGAATTAGATACTTTGATGAATTCAGATCAGACTGTTCGTACATTCGTTAAAAAAGTGAATTTGAATATAGACGAGGTGCAAATAAAACAAAGCTTACAAAACTGGCTACATAGGTATCAAAAGGATTGGATGCACAAAAATGGTTCGAAACAAATGAGTGAAATTATTGGTCAAGATATGCAAGATAAGGTAGAAGATTTCCTCACGGATAGTGCAACAATGATTCAAGAAAAGGTAAATCAATATATTGCAGGAAAAGCTGCTGCAAATAAAATGCAGGAGTTACTCGATACATACTTTGCTGACAAGGGATTTTTCGGGAATATGTTAGCTTCGGTCTTTGGCGGTAAAACAGTTGTGGATAAAATACAACCGATATTCGTAAACTATACAAAATCTGATGATATGTATGAGGTAATTGAGAAGCTATTGCGAAAAGAATGGGAAAACGTGTTATTCCATTCTGCTAATCAAGTCGAAGAAAAAATAGGACAAGATCGAATTACGACTGCGATCGATTACTTAGTTAATAATTATTTCCCAGTAAAAGAAATAGCAGATAAACCGATTCGGGTTTGGTTAAGCTCATTATCTCCTTTTGTCGATCAAATCGTCACAGGTGCTACGACTCAATTCTTACACGTTGTACAAAAAAGACTAGCTCCTTTACTACATACCCTTGGTTTAGAAGAGATTGTTGAAAAGGAAGTTCAAGCATTTCCTTTGAAGAGAGTAGAAGAGCTCGTATTAAATATTTCACGTAAGGAATTGAAATTAATTACGTATTTAGGAGCATTGTTGGGTGGTTTAATTGGATTAATTCAAGGAATTATTATCGTATTGGTTGGATAATTAATATAGGTTTGTTATAGTAAATGAGTGAGTAATAAAGAAGGATCAAACGTAGGAGGATTTTATAAAAATGTCAAATATTCAAGATAGTGCACACGACTTAGAAAACGCAATACGAAACAGTGAGGAATTTCAAGATTTAAAACAGGCATATGAAACTGTTATGGCGGATGAAGTTGCGAAAAAAATGTTTGAAGATTTTCGTAATACACAAATAGAGTTACAAGAAAAACAAATGCAAGGACAAGAAATTACAGAAGAAGAAGTTGAGAAAGCGCGTAAAGTTGTTGAAACTGTTCAACAACATGAGCAAATTTCTAAATTAATGGACCAAGAGCAACGTTTAAATGTTCTAATTAATGATGTTAGTAAAACAATCACGAAGCCTTTAGAAGAATTATACGGTGCACAAGAATAAATATAAGATTAAAAAAACTTGCTGATGACAGCAAGTTTTTTTAATTGAGAAAGTATTGACAGTTTGCATATTTAACTACATTCTATAATACGTAAGATTAAAGCCATAGAAGATAATGTGAAACTTTTTTGAGTTTAGGCCGTATTAATAAGTAGACAGATTTTTAATAAGAGAGGAGAAATGAAATTATGACGTTAAAGTTAGAACGAGTTACTAAAAAGTTTGGTGACTTTACTGCTGTTAATCAATTGTCAATAGAAATACCAGAAAAACAAATTTTTGGTTTTCTAGGAGCTAATGGTGCAGGTAAAACAACTACTTTCCGAATGATTCTTGGATTGATGGACGCTACTGAGGGAAAAGTTAGTTGGAATGGTGAAGCGATAGATTATAGTAAAAGTGATCAAATTGGCTATTTACCAGAAGAAAGAGGATTGTATCCCAAACTCACGGTAAAAGATCAAATTATTTATCTAGGAAAACTTCGAGGTATGCAAAAGAAAGCTATTGTTACTGAATTAGAAAAATGGTTAGAACGATTTAAAGTTCCTGAAAATATCGATAAAAAGATTGAAGAATTATCAAAGGGTAATCAACAGAAAATCCAGTTTATTTCTGCTGTCATACATAAACCTAAATTACTTATCCTGGATGAACCGTTTTCTGGATTAGACCCTGTTAATGTTGAAATGATGGTGCGCGCAGTTACTGATTTAAAAGAGCAAGGTACATCGATTGTCTTTTCTTCGCACCAGATGGAGGTAGTTGAAGAATTGTGTGAACACCTTTGTATTATGCAACATGGTAAACCAATTGTTCATGGCGCGTTAAAAGAAATTAAACGGTCATTTGGTAAGAAGAACTTATTTATTCACGCTGATTTTGATTTAGACTTTCTGAAAGATATTGCGGGTGTTCTCACACTAAAGAAATTTCCAGAAGGTTGTAAATTACAAATCGAAAATGAAGCAGTATCACAAACTGTTTTTGCAGCAATTCAAAATAAAGGCTTTGTTCGTAGGTTTGAGTTAGAAGAACCTTCTTTAAATGATATCTTTATTGAGAAAGCAGGTGAAGCATATGAATAAATTTTGGATTGTCTTAGGACATACGTACTGGACACGATTTAAATCAAAATCATTTATCATTACAACAGCCATTTTCCTTGTGTTTATTATTGGATTAGCCAATGTGCAATCGATTATAGATTTATTTGATAGTGATAATGAGCAAGATGTAGTTGCAATAATTGATGAAACTGAGGAAGTATACAACCTACTTGCTGAAAATATGGCATCAGATGATAGTCTAGAATTAGAGCTATTTAATGGAACAGTAGAAGAAGCGGAAGAAAGCGTACAAGAGGAAGTTTACGTTGGTGTATTAAACATTGAATTGGATCAAGATAATTTGCCAATTGCAACATATCATACTGCGCAGCTATCCAACAATTCCATTCAAATGCAATTAGAAACGCAATTACAGCAAATTAAAGTTGCATTAGCTACTAATCAAGCTGGTATTGATCAAACTGTCTTGGAATCTATTTATTCACCTGTCAGTTTTGATACAGTAGCAATTGAAACAGCAGATGGAACAACAGCAAAAACAGAAGAAGAATTAAGTGGTGCGCGTGGTCTCGTTTATGTGATTCTTTTCTTGTTATACTTTGCAGTTATCACGTACGGCAATATGATAGCGCAAGATATAGCAAATGAAAAATCCTCTCGTGTAATGGAAATATTAATTTCTAGTTCATCACCAGTAAGTCAAATGTTTGCGAAAATAATTGGAATTGCACTACTGGGCTTAACTCAAATTGGTTTGTTTATGGTAGTAGGTTTTGTCATGCTTCAACAAAAACAAGATGAACTAGCAGGTGGTTTTTTTGATGCCTTTGGCTTGTCAGACATTTCGATTGCAACCTTTGTCTATGCAATAGTTTTCTTTTTGTTAGGTTATTTACTATATGCAACTTTGTCAGCAATGCTAGGTTCACTAGTTAGTCGAATAGAAGATGTGCAGCAATTAATGACACCAGTCATTTTACTCATAGTGGTTGCATTTATGCTAGCAATGTTTGGTCTCAGTGTACCTGAATCGACTGTAATTACGGTGACTTCTTATATTCCATTCTTTACACCAATGGTTATGTTTCTACGTGTAGGGATGTTGGATGTGGCATTCTGGGAAGTTGCTATAAGCATTGGAATTATGGTTGTAACGATAGCAATTTTAGCGATTATCGGAGCTAGAGTTTATCGTGGCGGTGTTCTAATGTATGGTCGTAGCGCCTCGTTAAAAGATTTTAAAAAAGCTTTTCAATTATCAAAAAAAGAATAGGTTAAAAAAGCTTGTAACTTTGTTGCAAGCTTTTTTTATTAACTCAATTATCTCAGTTGGCTGATTTAAGCTTGGAGTATACCTACTATATTGTTCGGTAGTCTTAAAATAAGCTGTTTCTAAAAGACTATGTTTTATTACGAAGCATCCATAAAATCCAACATAATGTTCCATGTGTCAGATTTATCATCAACTACGACGTAACAATCTGGTATTACTCGCTACGTCAGCAAATGGTTTCGCTTTCCGTGGGCACAACCTCAGCTATCTATAGAAGCAAAGAACGCTTCTATAGAGGATCTTCGGTTCGTGCTATTCCCACAGGAGTCTCAACCATTTGCTTCCTTCGCTGATTAGTGGATTTATTTTTAAGTGTAAGACAGAATCATGTCGAAATATTTTCAAGAAACTAATGATTAATGTGTTTATTTGTAGTTCATAAAATGTTTAAAGACAAAACTAGCGGATCAAGTGAAATGGGCGACACTCCTGCAGGAACAGCAAATGTTTTCGATGGGATGAGTAATCGCAATCCCACGGGCTGAAGATCCACTCGGAAGCTTTTTTTCTTCCGAGTTAGCTGAAGCCGTGCCTGCGGAAAGGGAGCCCATTTCGCTTGAGGAGCGGGCATAAATTCTGTTGTATTGCAATTTATATAAAGAATGTTATGTCGCAGTTTCTATCCAATTTGCCAGAGGAGTTGCCATGTTGAGTGCGCAAATTAAACTTCAAATTTGGTTTTTGAGATTTTCTTGTTATGTCAACACATATATATAAATTTCACTTTACGAAAGTTGCATATTTATAATAAACGAACGTGCATTCGTTCTGTCTGTCTGCTACAATAAAAGTAAAATTACATGTAAAACTAGAGAGGAATTTTTTTATGCAAGAAAACATTTCTTTTATCCATTGTGCGGATTTACATATAGATAGCCCGTTTGTGGGCCTAAGTTATTTACCAGATAAACTTTTACAAGAAGTGAAAAAGAGTACATTTGACGCATTAAACCGCTTGGTTGAAACAGCTATTGCCAAACAAGTCGACTTTGTTCTAATGGTTGGGGATATCTTTGATCAAACAGTGCAAAGTGTTTATGCACAAATGCAATTTTTGAAAGCATGTGAAGTTTTAGAAAAAGAGAATATTATGGTATATGTTTCATTTGGAAACCATGATTATCTTAATCGTAATTTATTAACTTTCCAATTTCCAGATAATGTTCGATTGTTTACAGAAGAGAATGTTCAATCTTTTATTTTTGAAAGAGACCAAAAACAAGTGGCGACTATATATGGATTCAGCTATTTGCAACGAGCCGTTATAGAGAACAAAACAGAGCAATATAAAATAGTAAGTGATACACCTTATCATATTGCCATGCTTCATGGTAGTGTGGCACAGCAAACAGACCATGATACGTACGCACCATTTCAATTAAGTGAATTGACGGAAAAGGGATTTGATTATTGGGCATTAGGTCATATACATAAACGGCAGCAACTTAAAAATGACCCGCCAGTAGTATATGCCGGAAATACACAAGGACGTTCTAAAAAAGAAACAGGAGAAAAAGGCTGTTACCATGTTGAATTAGGGGAAAACAGTAATTCCTTGACATTTTGCCCACTTCAAGTAATTCGTTTTGAAGATATTGAAGTTGATTTAAAAATGTGTACGAGCTTACAAGCTTTAGAGCAAATTGTTGATGAAGAAGTCCAGCAAATAGCTACTCTATTTGGAAAATCAGTTATTAGGTTGCGTTTTTATAATTACATAGAAGATGTGGAAACATGGTACTACGAAGAGATGTTAACAGATGTGATTGAGTTTATTAATGAGAAAATGATGAGTTATCAAGACTGGGTGTGGATTCAAGAAGTTAAACTATCTAAACAGAATCGTACAGATAAGGAGAAATTGCGTCAAGGCGAGGATTTCCTAGGGGAATTATTGCGAACTTTTGACGAAGATAAGGATTTTGATGAAACAGTTAAATCTGTATGGAAACATCGTCAAGCAAGAAAATTCCTAGAAAAGTTAACAGACGAAGAAAAGATGGAAGTTAAGACAGAGGCAGAAAATCTGTTAATCTATCAACTGTTAAGGAAGGAAGAAAGATGAAAATATTAGAGGCAAATATATTTGGATTTGGCAAGTGGAAGCAAGTTACTTTTGATCTATCAGGTGCTTCTTTTATTGTAATTGCTGGACAAAATGAATCAGGGAAATCAACGTTAAGACAATTTATGCTATTTATCTTATTTGGAATGCCACCTAAACAGCGTAGTCAGTTTCTACCGAAAACTGGAGGGGAAATGGGTGGTACGTTAAAGATTCAGACAAAAGATGTAGGGGTTTTTACAATTGAGCGCATTCATGACCGAAACAAAGCACAGGCAACCTGTTATGATCAAGATGGTATGGTACATGGAGAAGAGTGGTTAAAAGAAAGACTAAGTGGTGTGGATGCACAAACATTTGCTGATATTTTTTCTTTTGATTCTATTTCTCTTCAACGCTTACAACAAATAAAACAAACAGATATTGGCGAAGTATTGCTAGGTGTTGGTATGACGGGAACGGATCAAATATATTGGACAGAAAAATGGTTAGATCAACAATTACAAGATTTGTTTAGGCCACAAGGAAAAAAACCAGCGATGAATCAATTGATTGATACAATGGAAGAAAAAAGAAAACAGTTAGAACAAATGGAACAAGAGACACAACTTTATAAAGAGAAACAAAAAATTAAAGTATCTTTAGAAGAGACAGTAGCAATTTCCCAAGAAAAAAGTGAGCGTTTACGTAAAGAAAAGCAAAAAACGGAACAAAAACTACAGCTACATGAAGTGATTGAAGCTTTTCATCACACACAAAATAAGTTAAGCGATTTACCAGAAGAGATTTCTTTTCCAGAGAATGGCCTGGAACGTTATCAGCAGATAAAAGAACAAATATTACCATTAAAAAGTGAGTTAACCGTAATAAACTTGAATATAGAAAAAGAGACAAAGCAACTCCAAGAGATAAATAATAAACAATTATCTACAGCCTCAATAGATGAATTAGAAAAGCTTAAGGACCAACGTTATGTGTATCATGAGAATTTAAACAAGTATTCATTTAACGTACAAGCACAAGAAGAATTAGCTAGACAGTTAACGCATGAAATGGAACAATTACAGATCGGTCTGACTTTGGAGCAATTATCAGATTTATCCTTACCGTTTGCTACAGAGGATATATGGCAGCATTTAAAAGAAGAACAAGAAGACGTAAGGGCAGGGTTAGCTCAGATAGAAACAGAATTAAAGGAGATCCAAGAGAATAAAGGATTATTAGAAAAAGAACGAGAAACACTTGAAAATAAACAACTCGATCAAGCTACTATCAACGAATTGAACAAACAAATAGAGGATTATCAAAAATCACTGTCTAGCAATCAACAACAGAATAATAATTGGGAAACGCTTAGAAACAAGAGATTGAAGAGTACAAACCGTTTTAGTTTTTATAGTTTAATTCTACTAGTAATAAGCACTATAGCGGGATTTCTATTATCTAATTACTATTTATATGCTATAAGTGCATTTTTTTTAGTAATTGGTTCGATACATCAGGTTTTTACACGTCAATCTATTCAGGCTATGGAACCGCTATTTGATCGTCATAAACAAGTGGATACCAATCATGCTAGTAGTACAGAGAATATTAAGGAAACAGAAAACGTGATAGCCGAACAAGTTGAATTGAACAAAAGATTAACAAAAATAAATGATAGTCTAAGAAATATTCAATTAGCAAAGTTAAAAGCAGATGAAAGAAGACAATTTTTCATACAAAGAAAAACTATCTTAGAATCAAAAAGTAAGGAGCAAATGGAACAATTTCCTTTTCTAAAAGAAATATCAGTCGGTTATTGGTCAAAGCTTTTTAATCATCTAACAAAAGTAGTAGAAAAAGTAGACAACTTGGACAAACTAAATAAAGATATCTTGCAAGCAAGTAAGGATATTAATAATTATGAACAGTGGTTAGCGAATGTTTTTCATTTGAATTATCAAACACAATCACATCAACCTACTAAAATGCTTGAGTTGATAATTGATGAAGTTGATAATCAAAAACACTTAAAACAAAGAGAAAAACTGTTACATAATAATAGAACAAATTTAATAACACAACGAGAAACAATTGAATCAAGAATCAAGCCATACGAGCATGAGATTAATCAATTATGGAATAAGGCAAACGTAAGTGATGAAGAAAGTTATATAGCTAAAGGATATCAAAAGGAAGAATTAGTAAAAAAGAGTACAGATTTAAAGTCGTATGAACGGCAAATTAATACGTTTTTATCTAAAGAAGAATGGGAAAGATTATTAGCAGGAGAGCAAATTCAAAAGCATGAGATAGAAAATGCACTATATCAAATTACAAATAAGTTAAAAGAAGTACAGAGTCAAATCGAAATGAATCAACAACGATTAGCAGACATTCATTCTGAAATAAGGCGGGTTGAAATATCGACGTCATTTCAAGATGAGAAACATCACTATTATGAGTTGAAAAATGAACTACAGGAACAGGCAAAACAATGGGCTACCTATCAATTAGCTAAGGAAAAATTACAAGAGACAAAAAATATTTATCAACGCTCTTTTTTACCGAAAGTATTGGAACAAACAACCGAACACTTTAAAAAATTAACAGACGAAAAGTATAAAAGTGTTTTCCTTACAGATCAAGAGTCAATGTTACAAGTAGAAGATGTTTTAGGATTACGTTTTATCGTGACTGAGTTATCACAGGGAACAAGAGATCAATTGTATATTGCCTTGCGCATTGCTTTAAGTGAAATGATACAAAAAAAACAACAAATGCCATTTTTTATTGATGATGCATTTGTTCATTTCGATCCAAATCGTTTGGATAAGATGTATGCGATCTTTAAGCAACTAAGTACGAAACAACAAATTATCTTATTTACTAGTGACTATAATTGGAGTAGTGAAACAGTCTATGATGGGTATGACTTTCAATTGGTTCGAATTTAACTTATTATTACACATAATTTAATATTTTTATTAAATCATGTGTAAACTATTGGAAAAGTTAGCGTTTGCATTTAAGATAGGTAGTGTCAGATTAAAAATTTTCACATGTTGGAGGAGCAAATAGTGCCAAGTTATCAAGGTAAAGAGGAATGGATAGGTTATGAAGAGATAATGGATAAGTTTATCCAAGTAATAGCAAAGAATATGAATCTTTATGGAATTACACCATCTGTTGGTCGTTTATATGGCACATTATATTTCAATGATGGTCCAATGACTTTGGATGAAATGCGTGATGCCTTAGAAATGAGTAAGACAAGTATGTCAACAGGTGTAAGAGCGTTGTCAGAAATGAAAATGGTTGAACCTGCATTTAAAAAAGGTGAAAGAAAGGATTTATATAAATCTGAAGAAGACTGGTATAAATCATTCACATCTTTATTTGGTAACCGTTGGAGTCACCATACAGAATCAAACATTGAAGAAGCAGAAGAAACAATCCAAGCATTAGAACGGATTCGTCAACAGACAGATGAACAAGATTTAATTGATAAAATCACATTGGATATTGATCGTCTGCGCTATGCTCAAAATTACTATAAATGGTTAATAAGGTTTATTAACGTTGTTGAATCTGGTGAAATTTTTAATTTTATACCAAAAGATGATATTGAGTGAAAAAATAAAGTAGGTAAGGAAAAGGATCCTTAACCTACTTTATTTTTTCAGTGTTTTCATAACGGCTGTCTAAATAATCAACGATGTGTATGATATAACCCTCCATTGTTTGCGGTTGTCTGACCGCAGCTCCCCATTCAGGTAAGCCATGGTGGCAAAGGATACAATGTGACATATTGTGGATTGCCTCAATAGGAACGACTATTTTATCCGTTTCAATTACTTTTGTAAGTAATAAGACACCATAAGGGATATGACCAACGAGAACACCTAATGGGTCCATCGTTATACCGGCCTGTTTTCGGTCTTGTGTAATGCTCATATCCGCTGTCGGATACAAAAAGGAAAATGGATCAAACGATTTACCTGCATAATCATATTCTAATAATTTCCCTATATCATGATATAAAATACTTGTGATTAATAGATCAGCATTAAGTGGTGTTTCATGGTGCTTCATCATTCCTTGCAACATGTGATAAAGGTGGTCAATTGTATCTTTCCATACTGTAGCATGTTGATTGTCTATTTCGTCTTGAAAGTTTGACCATAACTCATTTTTATAGGCCTTTTCCACAACATTAATTAATTTTATCGTTGCTTGAAAAGGATTGGCATCCAATGTTGTAATATAACGTGCAAAACGCATTAACCCAACAGTATGTTTTAATAAGCCCCCTAAATAATTATGATGGTAGCCTTTTGCAGCAGGTGCCATACGAAAGTCTTTCCAAAATCGTCGCAAAGCGGCAAATGCAATTTCCTTATATGGATCGGATAATTCAGATAAGTAAGCAAATAACTCTGTTGTTAAATCTTCTAAGCTCTGTTGTGTGTAAGGTAAAAGCGTAAATGGATTTACTTCTTCTTTACATACTTGTATCTTTTGAATAGTGACCGATTTATTACCTAGGAACGCATCAACAACTCCCTCAATGTCAAATACAGTATATTTTTCTAGAAGAGGTAGGTTCTCTGTGATTGCCCCTTGATTATCCCACATTTTAGCTTGTATCATTCCGTTATTATTACTGAAAGATAAACGTAAATATTGTTTGTTTGTTTTCGTTAACTTCACCTCAAAATCATTTAACAACAAACGTTCTTTTACTTTAGTACCCTGTTCTTCTTCTTGGATATTGAAGAAAGACTCCCCATTAGGCAAATTAGGTGGGGGAAACGATTCAAGGATTTCTTGTTTCTTTTCTGCTGAAATAGAATATGTTATTGGTACAAATTGATAAAAGTATGTTGTATCTTCTGGCATGCTCTATCACTCCATTATAAAAAAAGATCAGTAGTTCATTTTTGTGTTTAAATAAAAGCTAACATTAGAGTGGTTTAACAAAGACTAAACCCTTTTGAATTAGTGTAACTTCATTGTATCGTAATTAGAGACGATTGCGTAGAAAAATTGTAATAAGTAGAAAAAAGACTAGCATCATTTACTCTAATGCTAGTCTTTAGTCTTATAATTATTCTGTAGCAGTTTCTTCTTCAGCTGTAAATAAGTCTTCGAATTCTTCGATTTTAACATCGATATCAGCGTCTTCCATTAATTGATCTAATTTCTCTTGTGCAGCTGTATCGTCAACCTTAGTTAAAGCAATTTCATCGCGAATATCATCACGAATGTCTTCTAAAGGTTCAGGAGCTTCTTCTGCATCACGCTTGTCCGTTACTTGAATGATGTGCCATCCATTAGTTGTTTCTACAGGGTCGCTGATTGCGTCAACTTCCATGCTGTAAGCAGCTTCCTCAAATTCTGCTACCATGTCGCCAGCAGTGAAGTAGCCTAAACTTCCACCTTCAGCAGCAGAAGCTGTATCGGTAGAATTTTCTTCAGCTAATGTAGCGAAGTCAGCACCATCATCTAATTGTGCTTTAATGTCAATTGCTGTTTCTTCATCAGCTACTAAAATGTGACTTGCTTCAATTTCAGTTTGCATTCTCTCATAACGTTGCTCGATTTCTTCATCTGTAACTTCTATATCTTCAATTAAAGCCTCTTGTTGTAAAAGTTGAAGTTTTAAATCTTCACGAAAAGCCTCTTCATCAGCATAACCACTTGATGTTAAGATTGTTTCCCATTGATCGCCGTATTGATCTTTATATACTTGTAATTGTTCATCTAACTGATCTTCATCTACTTCATAGTTGTCTTCTAAAATAGTTTGGGTTACCATCTGCTCTAAAACAGTACTTCCACTAAGTTCTTTTAACTCCTCATAAAAGGCCTCTTGAGTAATGTTACCTGAAGCTGTTTCTACTACTGTTTCGGAATCGTCGGATGAACATGCAGATAATGTGATCATCCCAGCTGCTATAGTTGCTGCGATAGCTAGTTTTTTCATTCTATTACACTCCTAATCTCTATTCTAATTTTATATGGCTAATTAGTGCGCCCATGAGATAATATAACACATTTCAAAAAAAAAAAAAACACTCTACATTGAAATTACTCACTTTTTACATATTTTAAAATCTTTGTCTATATACTACTGTGATCAACTTTAACTAGAGGATAAAAGCGTATGTGATTTAAAAATAGAAAGAGGACACGATAATTTATCGTGTCCTCTTTCTATTTCATTATATAGAGTGATTGTCATGTGTATATGATCTCTATGTACGAAGAAATTAATAAAATCGTAATTAATACATTAATAGTACGAAATACATTTGGTTGTTTTTCATTAGACATTTCCGTCTGTAAACATAAACGATATGTCAAGGAATTGAACAAAAATAATATAAATAACGCAAAAGGAACGAAAAAGAATAACATACCAAAAACCTCCTTTTTCTTGTATAACAACTTTATCAAAAAAAACACGTTTTGAACAGTCTAAAGTATATAACATAAAAAGTGTCTTTCAGTAGAGAAAGACACTTTAGTGATTATTAAACCAAAATATCATAACCTGTTCCATCATTTTCAACCATACATTTTCTAGGTGCGCGGATGAATTTACTTGTATAGATGAAATCGGTATAGGAAATACCAATATTTACTGATGAGAATATTAGAAAATAAGCAAAGTAATCTATAAAAAGATAACTGGCTATAAGACCTGGTAAAGTTAGTAAAACAGTTGGCGCCAATAACGTGATAATAGAAGTTCTTTTAGACATTCTTGCAATAGATAATACAGAAATTATCGGGAATTTCATTTTATTAAATCTAAATTTTAATTTAAACGAACGTTTGGTTAATAATAATGGAATGAAATGAACTACTTTATGAATAATAGGTAATAAAGCCAAACCTAGAATTAAAGGGAATATTCCTTGATCTTTTAATGTATACCCTTGATGAATGGAAGCAAATGGTAAGAACAAAAAGATAAATGATAATACGCCTACTAAAAATGATAGTAAATAAATTCGATTAATGCCTACTTCTTTCTGCACGTTTACAGATTTCCAACAATTCATCATGAAGCCCCCTAAAGCTAGTTAAGATAGTCTGAATATATCCTTCAATGACTATAGTATGATTTAGGAGAAAAGGCAATAGTTTTCATAAAAAAGTAATACAAAAAAGCATAGTTTATGACATTACTATGCCTTTTAAAATTATTTTATAAAAATCACTGGTACTTTGTTTCAGGTTTCATTGATTGAAATGTATCTTTAATAAGTGTTTGAAACGTAATAATGTCAGTAAGTTTTTTTTCTAAAAGGGTGTGAGAATCTGTCACTGACTTTTCCTCATTATTATCTTTTTGTATGTCGTGCGCAATTTCTTCTAATGATTGTAGTTGAGTCGATGCGTGATTAATCCATCTATGAATGTAGACATTCATAAATTTACGATAAAGATTGGGATCTGTTGTATATAAATCTTTACGTACCCCTTTTTTCCAAACACGCTCTACAAGGTTCAGTTCTAATAATGTGCGAATTCCAGTACTAACAGAAGTTTTACTTTTCCCTGATGCTACGCTCATTTCATCAAGAGTCATTGGAGAGTCTTCAATAAATAAGATGGAAAATAAACGCGCTTCAGACGAAGGTATATCAAACATCTCAATAGTTTTTGTGAATTCATTAATGATCAGCTGTTGCTTGCTTTCCTGTGCATTAATATCCATAGTACCTCCTCTAAAATAAGAAGCTACACTAAGATTACACTAAAAGATAAAGGAATGGAAATAGGTGTTTCAGGAGATAATAGCAGTAAAATGGAGAAAAGGTAAGTAAATATTGATACAACTTTGTACAGTTGAAACTGTACGTAAAATACGTACGAAATTAATGGTATTTATCGTTTGAATTTTATATCTTAAAAAGGATATAGTATTAAGGTAGCATATTATGCTCGGAAATGTGCAGTATACAAATACAACTATAAAATGTTCAAATGTGGTTTGGATAGTCATAGTTAAAGGGTACTGTTAATTAATAAGTAAAAAGAGGTGAATGTAATGCCGGTTATATCAGTAGAAGGCTTATCCAAAGTTTTTGGTAAAAATGCGAAAGAATCATTAAAGCTTTTAGATGATGGTAAGTCAAAAGATGAAATCTTAAAACAAACTGGTGATACAGTTGGGGTTAATCGGGTTTCCTTTGATGTGGAAGCTGGAGAGGTTTTTGTTATTATGGGTTTATCTGGAAGTGGTAAATCTACATTAGTAAGATTAATTAATCGTTTGATTGAACCTACTGAAGGAAGTGTATTGGTAGACGGTGAGAATTTAGCAACAATGAATAAAGACGATCTTCGTCGAGTTAGACGTGAGAAATTAAGTATGGTATTCCAAAGTTTCGGTTTATTTCCTCATAGAACTATATTAGAGAATGCTGAATTTGGTTTGGAAATACAAGGTATAGACAAAGAGGTAAGAAAAAAGAAGGCAAAAGAAGCGTTAGAAATGGTTGGCTTAGGTAATTATATCAATCAATTACCAGAGCAATTATCAGGTGGTATGCAACAACGCGTTGGTTTAGCTAGGGCGCTTGCAAATGATCCAACTGTACTATTAATGGATGAAGCATTTTCAGCATTAGACCCATTAATTCGTAAAGATATGCAGGATGAGTTATTAGAGTTACAAGAATCAATGCAAAAAACAATTTTGTTCATTACACACGATTTAGATGAGGCATTACGTATTGGTGATCGTATCGCTTTAATGAAAGATGGTGTAATTGTACAGATTGGTACACCAGAAGAAATTCTGATGAACCCTGCTAATGATTACGTAGAACGATTTGTTGAAGATGTAGATCGTTCAAAAGTATTAACTGCTGAACATATTATGAAACGTCCAGAGACAATAAATATAGAAAAGCATGGACCGCGTGTTGCGTTAGAACGTATGCGTGAAGAAGGACTTTCTAGTATTTATGTAATTGATGGTAAACGTACTTTAAAAGGTTATGTTACCGCTGATGATGCCTCTGAAGCTCGTAAAAACGAGGTTAGAGACATTAAAGAAATTTTGAAGACAGATGTTCCAACAGTAACAAAAGATACACCGTTACATGATATTTTCGAGATTATCCACAATTCACCAGTTCCTATTGCTGTGGTAGAAAATGAAAAGTTACTTGGGATTATTGTAAGAGGTGCTGTTATAGCAGCATTAGTAAGTGATAGTGAGGTGAATTTAGAAAATGCTTGATTTTATTTCAAAAATACCAATAGCCGAGGGAGTTAGTTCATTTACTGACTGGCTTACAAACACATTTGCGTTCCTATTTGATCCAATAAAAAACCAGTTTGGTGATTTTATGGAGTTGGTTGCAGATAGTTTAGCTGCTGTTCCCCCAATTATAGTTATCTTAATCGTTGCTATTTTAGCATTTTTCGTTACTGGAAAAAAATATGGTTTAGCTGTATTTTCTATTGTAGGTTTGTGGTTAGTATATAACCAAGGCTTATGGGAAGAGTTAATGTATACTTTCTCCTTAGTTTTAATAGCAAGTGTATTATCGATTGTCATTGGTGTTCCAATTGGAATTCTAATGTCTAAAAGTAAGATTGCAGAAACAATTATTGAACCAATTCTTGATTTCATGCAGACAATGCCGGCATTTGTATACTTAATTCCTGCGGTTGCATTCTTTAGTATTGGAATGGTCCCAGGTATCTTTGCATCATTAATATTTGCTACACCACCGACAGTTCGTTTTACGAATCTAGGTATTAGACAAGTTTCTAAAGAATTGGTTGAAGCATCTGATGCATTTGGTAGTACTGGTTCGCAAAAGTTATTTAAAGTTGAACTGCCGATGGCAAGAGGAACGATTATGGCTGGGATTAACCAAACAGTTATGTTATCCTTGTCAATGGTTGTTATAGCATCGATGATTGGTGCTCCAGGTTTAGGTCGTGAAGTATTATCTTCACTTCAACGTGCTCAAGTAGGTACTGGTTTTGTTGCTGGTATCGGAATAGTTATTTTAGCAATTATTATTGATCGCTTTACTCAAAACTTGAATAAGTAAAGTAAAATAAGGTAGTTGGATCACTTTTCATTTTGAAGAGTTTACCATAAAAATATACATTAAGGAAAAGGGGATTTTAGAATATGTTTAAATTAACATGGAAACATTTAGGCTTAGCACTTGTACTTATGCTTTCGTTAGTACTAGCTGCATGTGGCGGCGAAGAAGATGAAGAAACTACTGAAGATAGTGGTGATACAGAAGAAGCAACTGGTGCTGATTTAGGTAATGAAGAACTTGAATTAGTTTATGTAGAGTGGGATTCTGAAGTTGCATCTACAAACGTAATTGCACAAGTATTAGAATCACAAGGTTATGATGTCGATGTTACACCGATTGATAATGCAGTAATGTGGCAGTCAGTAGCTTCTGGCGATGCTGATGGTATGGTAGCTGCATGGTTACCTGCAACACACGGTGATTTATTTGATGAATTTGGTGATCAAGTAGAACAATTAGGTCCGAATTTAGAAGGCGCTAAAATTGGTTTAGTAGTACCTGAGTACATGGACATTTCTTCTATTGGTGAACTTGCTGATGTTGAAGGTCTTGACAATACAATTACTGGTATTGAGCCTGGTGCTGGTGTAGTGCAAGCTGCAGAAACATCAGTTGAAGATTATGCTTTAGATGGTTGGGAAGTTCAAACATCTTCTAGTGGTGCAATGGCAACTGCTTTAGGTGAAGCGGTAGATAATGAAGAACCGATCGTAGTAACTGGTTGGACACCACACTGGATGTTTGCTGCATATGACCTTAAGTATCTAGAAGATCCTGAAGAGTCATTTGGTGGAGCAGAAACAATTGAAACAATGGTACGTCAAGGACTAGAAGAAGACAGTCCTGCAGCATATCAAATTCTTGATCAGTTTAACTGGGAAGCTTCTGATATGGAAGAAGTAATGTTAGAGGTTTATAATGGTACGGATATTGAAGAAGCAGCAGCTAACTGGATTGAAGCTAATCCAGATAAAGTTGACGAATGGGTTGCTGGCTTAGAATAATAACTACATTTCGTTTTATAAAGAGCTATCTTTTCATACTAAAGATAGCTCTTTATTTTTTTTGGAAAGGAATTGCTAAAAATGATAAAACGAAATTACGTTGTTGGAATGTTAATATTATTGCTCCTTTTCATAACTGCTTGTGGGGAAGATGAGCAACAAGAACAAACAGTTGGAGAAAAATTGGATTACACGATTACGGGTATTGAACCTGGCGCTGGTGCAACATCATTAGCAAGAGAAGCTTTAGAAGATTATGATAATCTCGCTGGATACACGTTAGAAGAAGCATCAACTGCAGCAATGGTAACAGCTTTAGGATCAGCAATTGATAATGAGGAACCAATCGTTGTAACAGGATGGACACCACATTGGAAATTCGCGAAGTATGATTTAAAATTCTTAGAGGATCCAGAAGGTAGTTTCGGTGGTGCAGAAAATATTAATACAATAACGCGTCTTGGTCTTGAAGAAGAGATGCCCGAAGCCTACAGCATTTTAGATAATTTTATGTGGACAACAGATGATATGGAACAAGTTATGTTACTTACCCAAGATGAAAATCTTTCATTTGAAGAAGCTGCAAAACAGTGGATTGGGGAAAATGAAGCTTTAGTTGCGAATTGGACAGATGGAGTAGAAGAGGTTGATGGAACTAAGATTGAGATTGTATCAACTCCTTGGGATACTGAGCGGGCATCTACAGCTGTTATTGTAGAAGTTTTAACGAGACAAGGCTATGAAGTAACGGATACACCTGTTGATCCATCTGTTATGTTCCAAGCAGTTGCGAGTAATGATGCTGATGCATCTGTTGCCCCGTGGTTACCTGCAACACACGGTGCCTTTTATGAGCAATATAAAGATGATATTGTAGATTTAGGTGAGAATCTTCAAGGTGCAAAAATTGGTATGGTGGTACCGACATATATGGATATTGACTCCATCGCAGATTTAGATCCTGCTAAATAATAAGTAAAAAAACTTGCCCTAGAAACTAGTAGGGCAAGTTTTTTATGCGCGTTTGCTTGTTTGATCTTCTAACTCTTTTAGTCGTTCTTCAATTTGACCTAGATATTTTTGGATATTTTTTTGATGTGGCTCAATTGTATTCTTCCAACTTTCAATCGAGTTCTTTACATCATTCGATAATTCTTTAATTAGGGCTGCGCCTTCTTTAGAAGTATTTGCAATCTGTTCCGTTAACAGTTTCCCATCATCTTTAATTCGATCGAGTGAATGTACGATATCATCACTACGCGTTTTAACATCTTCACGTAATTCTTTACCTGATTTTGGCGCGCTCAATAGTGTGGCAGCTGCACTAACAACCCCACCTGCTAAAAATCCGAATAATAATGCTTTACCATTTGCCATCGCTTACACTCCTTTCCCTTATATTATACTACTTTCTCTTCTTTTATCAGCTTCAAACATAAAAAAAGAATATTTTTTTTATATAAAGTAAAAAGTGCCTTCATATTTTTTATGAAAGCACTTTTATAAGATGTATCAAACAGTAGATATTTGAGAACGTTTCATAATTTTTTGTAAAATAGGATATAAAATGATAGTTAAGACAGTATTAATAACTATCGTTGGTAAGACAACTGTTACGAATAGTACGGAAAATGTACCTGGCATTTGTCCGAGTACAAATATTGCCATAGTTAAAAATATAGTTCCACTTACAGCGGTACCAATCGCTACTAAAACAGGTGCAGTTATATTTTTGTTTACTTTGCTAGGTATTAACAATAATAAAACAAAGAATATGAGTGCTGTAATCGGTTTATCTACTAAATTAGAAATTTGTCCGCCTGGAGCATTTGTCGTCATTGCTGAAATAATTCCAGTAGCAATTGCTAATAAGAAGACATATTGGACCTTTGGAAATAATATGATACCTAAGAACATCATGGTGAGCATGATATCTGGCTTGACCCCAAAAATTGGTGGTGAAACGATGTGTAGTACAGCGCCAATTGCAATAAATAAAGATAATAAAACTAATACTTTTGTCTTCATACATTTCTCTCCTCTGCTCAACTAAGCTAAACTATTATATTACTCCCAGTCGTGCACTATTGCCGAATGCGAAGTATCTAATTATTATAACAAATCTAGTATTGAATAAACAGATTAAATTTACGTTCTTTCGCGAAATTGTTCCTTTTACTATTCGAACTTGATAAAAACTTAGACTTTATTACCCGCTACGCTCCACAAGTAAAATGGGCTCGCTTTCCGTGGGCAAGGCTTCAGCTAACTCGGATAAGCAAAAGTCGCTTTCCGAGTGGATCTTCAACTTGTGGGATTGCAATTACTCATCCCACCCTAAAACATTTGCTGTTCCCGCAGGAGTGTCATCCGTTTTCTTCCTTCGCTGGACAGAACAAATATAATACAAAATACGATATCTACTGGCTCCGAAATTTTTAATACGCTTATGATAGTGTTTAGTTAGAATATCATAAAAGGCCTGTTATCGTTGATGAAGCAAATTCATCAATAAACATATCACCGACTAGCGATAAAATATACGACGACTCCTGCAGGAACAGCGCGATCTGAAGATCCACTTCGTAAAGTGCTTTTTCTTTACGAAGTTAGCTGAAGACGTGCCTGCGGAAAGCGTCGTGTATTTTTAGAGCGAGTAGTAGATGGTAATTCAGAAGCAATTTTTAAGAGTGTAGAGTAGTTATTTGAGGGTGATATCTAATTTAAATACTATTCAGTTCAATTCGGTCTTTATCTCTTGGGGAAATCTTACACGCTTGTGGTCAGGAACTTCGTCGTATTAATAGAAAGAATTAGATAATAAAAATACACCTGAATCAATTCAGATGCATTCCTATAATTAAATATTACTGTTTATATCTTGTGAGATTGCAATAAGATCATCTTGGCTATAAGCATCACCGTTTGTTTTCCAAACCGGGTTAAAGCCGTCGTCTTTTCCATACCGTGGAATTAAATGCATATGTAAGTGAAAGACGGACTGGCCTGCAGCTTCACCGGTATTACTGAGCATATTAATGCCAAGCGGATGAAAGGTCTCTTTAATAGCCTTTGCGATTTTAGGTACACGAGCAAATAGGTCGCCTGCAATCTCATCTGAAGTTTCATAAATATCTTTTGTGTGTGTTTTAGGAATTACTAGGGTGTGGCCTTTTGTAACCTGACCTAAGTCTAGAAAGGCGTATACAACATCATCTTCATACACTTTAGAAGAAGGAATCTCTCCTGCAATTATTTTACAAAATATACAATCAGTATGTTCCATTATATCCTCAGCTCCTTTTTTTGAATTGATCTTTATTTTATCATTGTAAAGAGGAGAATAGCAAAAGACAAAAAACAAGTGGGTTGCCTGTCACAATTAAGCCTACAAAAGACTCTCTTGTTTCTAGACAACCCACCTGCCGAAGGAGTAGGATAGATACTATTTCGTTAAAAAGAATCAGGGGAATGATTCAAACGATTTTGCTAAAAAACAACCAATGTCAACACCTCATTTAATGTTGTTTTACCTTTCGATGGAAAGGGGGGTTAGTTTTAAAAGCGTAGTATATCTTTCACCGACACCTCATTTCGTAGTAAACCACTATTTCATGTTGTGTTGTAAAAGTGTTAATCCTAACTCCTTCTAAAGTCTAGTATGAACATTTTATAAAAAAATATACGATATATTTTTGGATTTATTATAAGAAGATGGTAAAATTTGATTAAGTGATAAATCAATAGATGAACGCCAGGAGGTTAATGGAATTGAATCCGTTATTACATATTGAAAATTTAGAAGGTGGCTATACAAATAAAAACGTTTTACATGGTGTCTCTTTTAATGTTTATCCAAATGAGATTGTTGGTTTAATTGGTTTAAATGGAGCCGGAAAGAGTACAACAATTAAACACATTATTGGGTTAATGCAAGCAAAAAAAGGTAAGGTTGAGATTAAAGGCAAGACATTTAACGATTCACCTGAAACATATAGACAACATTTTTCTTATATACCTGAAATGCCATTATTGTATGATGAATTAACACTTTATGAGCATTTGCGATTAACGGCTATGGCCTATAATATTGATGAGCAAACTTTCGAAAAAAGATTGCAACCATTATTGAAATCTTTCCGCTTAGAGAAAAAACTAAAATGGTTTCCCATCCACTTTTCAAAAGGAATGAAACAAAAAGTAATGATTATGTGTGCATTCTTAGTTGAGCCAGCTCTGTATATTGTTGATGAACCTTTCGTTGGATTAGACCCATTAGGCATCAAAGCATATTTAGAATTAATGGAAAGTCAGAAGAAAAATGGTGCAGGTATATTAATGTCAACACATATATTAGCAACTGCTGAACGATATTGTGATCGATTTATTATTTTACATGAAGGAAAAATAAAAGCACTTGGAACCCTTGACGATCTTCGTGAAGAGTTTGGTATGAGAAATGCTTCGTTAGATGATCTATATATTCAGTTGACAAAGGAAGCAGATTATCATGTTTAATGCTAATCACTTGTTTAGAGAACGTTTCCGTGCGTATCTAAAAGAGACGAGCAGATATATACAATATATGTTGAATGGGCATACTGCGATTGCGATTCTGTTTTTTATTTCTGCAGGTGCATATTATTATCAGCAGATATTAGCAGATTTACCAGCTGACTTTCCAACTGCATGGTTAATGGCGATGTTTTTTTCGCTGGTAGCAACTTACAGTCCTAATCAGACTTTTTTAAAAGAGGCTGATCTTGTCTTTATACTGCCAGCGGAGCATCGAATGGGTGTATATTTTAGAAATGCACTCCTCTATAGTTATATCGTTCAACTTTATCTTGTTGTTCTAGTCCTTGCGGCGTTGGCTCCGTTGTATTTCACTAGCTTTCCTGCGCAAACTGGTAGTACTTATATGTTATTTGTATTGGTACTATTAATAATAAAGGCGTGGAATTTAATAGCAAGTTGGTGGATGTTAAAAATTAGAGATAAAAAGAGTCGTTTAATCGATCATTTCGCTCGATTTTCCGTTCAGCTTGTTTTGTTTTATTTCTTTATTAATGGCGAACATATTTATGCTGCGATTACAACAATAATCCTTTTTGGCGTATTTGCTTATGATTTTTATTTATCAAACAGACAAAATGTCCTGGCATGGGATTTATTAGTGGAAAAGGATCGTATGCGCATGCGGAGCTTTTATCGACTAGCAAATATGTTTACGGATGTACCTCATTTAAAGACACAGGTTAAAAAAAGACATGCCCTTGCCTTCTTCCTTACAAGATGGTTACCCTTTAAACAAGTAAAGACGTATGATTACTTATACCGTATTACGAGTGTCCGCAGCGGCGATTACTTTGGCATGTACGTCAGACTCTTGATTATTGGTGGGGTGGTGCTTTATTACGTTCCAAACCAATGGATGGCAATCCTATTTGGTGTCCTATTTTTATACTTAACAGGACTACAACTTATGGCCATGTGGCGTCATCACCGAACGATACTATGGATGGACTTATATCCGGTAACAAAAGCCGTACGCAAACGGTCATTTATTACCTGGTTATATCAATTAATGGTTATTCAAATAATCATATATGCACTTGTATTTGTTTTGTTAACAGACATTACTAGTATGGTTATGATGTTAGTCGGGGGAGTTGCGTTTTCAATTTTATTTGTACATGGCTATGTTAAAAACAAACTAATATAACAAAAAGTCCAAGTTACGATTTAAATCGCAACTTGGACTTTTATATATTATTGGTATTTTTTTATCAATTCTATAAATGTTTTTGCTGCGATAACCATTGCCCGTTCGTCTATATCAAATTTAGGATGATGATGTGGTTGGAAATCATTTTCTTTTTGAGCTCCAGTAAAGAAGAAGGCGCCTGGTTTTTCTAATAGGTAGTAAGCGAAATCTTCTCCGGTCATACTGGGTTCAACAAGTTCAGCTTTTGTTACTTCTTCCACTTGATTTGCTGCCTCTATTACCATAGTAGCTTCGGTTGGATGGTTAACTACTGGCGGATATCCCTTGTCATATTCAAATGAATAGGTTGCGCCATAACTTTGGCAAGTTCCTTCAGTAATAGTCTCCATTTCATCAATGATTTGGGTTTGTAAGTCCTTGTCAAATGTCCGAACTGTACCTGTAATCGTCGCTGTATCCGCTATAATATTAAATGTATTTCCAGCATGGAATGTACCAATGGTTAATACTGCTGTTTGTAGCGGATCAATTCTTCTGCTAATAATTTGTTGTAAGTTTGTCACTAGCTGAGAGCCGATTACAATGGCGTCTTTGGTTTGATGAGGCATCGCACCATGTCCACCTCTTCCTTGAATGGTAATACTAAAACGGTCTGCGCCAGCCATGAATTCTTTTGGCGCTGTTTGAACAGTTCCGTATGGTGTGTTCGTCCATAGATGCGTACCAAATACGAGATCGACATCATCTAAAATCCCGCTATCAATAATTGGCTTTGCTCCACCAGGTGCTAGTTCTTCAGCATGTTGATGAATGAACACAATTGTACCAGCTAATTCTTCTTGGTAATCTTTTAGTTTTTCAGCTACTGTTAGAAGGGTAGTGGTATGTCCGTCGTGTCCACAAGCATGCATAACGCCAGGTACGTTTGATTTATAAGGTACTTCTTTTTCATCTTGAATCGGAAGTGCATCAAAATCAGCTCGTAAGGCAATAGTCTTTCCGGGTTTCCCGCCAACTAGACGAGCAACAACTCCATTTCCTCCAACTTTTGCTTGATAAGGAATACCTAATGATTCATATGTATTAGCAATAAACTTCGCTGTATTTTCTTCTTGAAATGATAATTCAGGATTTTGATGTAAGAAACGCCTCATTTTTACCATGTCATCATAGTGTTGATCGATGTTATTGATGATATCAGTCCACATAAAAAAACCTCCTATAATTATTACCTTATTATATCATATAGGCATTCGAAATCTTAAAAAGAAAGACCTTCAAAATCTGAAGGTCTTTAACTTAATACACTGATTTAGTTAGAAAAAGCACTATCTTTTAAAAGTCGAGCTAATTCTTCTTTATGTCCTGTCTCGTCTTCAATCATGTCATCTAAATGGATTGCCAATTCAGATAAGCCAAGTTTTTCAGCCTGCTCTTTTCTTTCTTCATAACGTTTAATGGTATCTTCCTCTGCTTTCACGGCAGATTCTAACATTTCTTTTGGATCATTAAATTGATCTACTTTTGCTGGTGTTGTAGTAGGGGTTCCACCAAGAATTTTTATCTTATTTGATAAATATAAGGCGTGGCCCATTTCATCTGTAATCTCACCTTCAAAAAAAGGTTTAAGAATCGGACGATACATTCCTTCAATTACTGAAGCGTTGTACGTGTACATAATAGCAGCTGAATATTCATTGGCTAGGTCTACGTTTAGTCCATTAATTAAATTTTCTAATTCATCGTTTGTTTTCATTTGTCTAACATTGTCTCCCATAAAAAACATCCTTTCGTTTTTTTATAAAAAGCTCGCTCTATAAATACAATTCCCGAATCTACTTTTTTAAAACATCTATACATAGTTCACGTATCTTTAACGTATATGTTGTTAAGGATAAAGATTGTTTCAAAATAAATAACATGAGAAACTATAGTGGAGGTGATAACGTGAAGAAACATAGTAAGGGTAAAATAGTAACATTTTTGTCCTTTCTTATTACTGCTTTGATCGTCTTCTGGGTTACAACGAGTGTTCAATCTAATCGAATGCCTGCAGTAGACAGTTGGTCTGCTCCTATAGTGGAAGAATTAAATCATAATGGTGTGTTCATGTTCTTTCGTTGGATTACAGAATTAGGATCAGGCACATTTGTTAGCCCATTTATTAGTGTATTTGCTATTGTATTTTTTCTATTTACTCGGAACTGGCTTGCTGGTTTAATAATACCATTAGGATCATTCTTAGGTTATCGATTGAATTATTGGATAAAGCTTTTTGTTGAAAGGGAGCGACCTAGTCTATTTCCAGAGGCAGAAGGTGTTGGTTTTAGTTTTCCATCTGGCCATGCGATGGGTGCAATGATCACATATGGTTTAGTTGTTTATTTCTTAACAATTTATATGAAAGAGGGGAACCGTCGATTAACTGTTCAGCTCTTTTTTGTGATACTGATTTTATTAATTGGAATGAGCAGATATATGATTCAAGTCCATTATCTGACAGACGTTGTAGCTGGTTATGGATATGGTTTCTTGTTTTTAGTTTTATGGATTTTGTTGTATCATTTTATAAACAAATTGATAACAAGAAAAAAGCGCATGTCTCCGCCTAAAGTCTGAGACGAAACCAAACTGTCGTAGGTTACCAATCGACAGTTTTTTCTATATAATAAGAAGATAGTGATGCATATTTTATTAAAAATTTAAATTCTAATATAATTAGATAAGGATGATAGAAGTAATGAAAAATAATTTCTTTCGTAATATACTAGCGATTATTGTTATTTTACTAGGTATTGCTTTAATACTAACGAATATCGACGTAGTTACTTGGGAGTTTGCAGAAACATGGTATTATATTTATCCCGCGTTTTTAATCATATTAGGGATAAAATGTTGTTGGGATGGGCTAAAAGGACAAGGTGGTATTAAGTCAGGATCGTTTCTTGTTATTTTCGGTTCGCTATTGTTGCTGGATAGGTTTGAATTGATTAATTTTACATTTTGGGACTTTTATAGATTATGGCCTTTATTAATTGTTTATATTGGATTTAGTTTCCTAGGAACTCCTAATAAAAAAAAGAAAAAGAAAAATTTCCAAATTATATTTGATTCAGACGATCATAAGAATAGTGAAACCATGTACACAGGTAAAAAACAAAAATTTATGATAGGCGATCACAAATTTAACACACCAAATTGGAAAGTAGAACCAATGGAACTTTGGAATGCGGTTGGTGACTATCATATAGACTTTACGAAAGCATTTATACCTGATAAAAATGTACCGATTCAAATCCATGGTTGGGCTGGTGATATTCAAATATTGATGCCTGAAAATATTGAATTCTCTGTAGAAGCAGAGGTTAAAGCAGGTGATATTATCGTATTTGATCAGACATCTGAGGGAATTGGACGCCATCTTTCTTATGAGTCAGAAAATTATCAAGAAGCAACACGAAAGCTAACAATGGATTTTAAATTAAAAGCTGGTTCGATACGAATCGATCGGGTTTAAGAGGAGGGTTGGTTTTGTTACAACAATTGAATTCAATCCGCTATACGTATATTCGATCACATTTACATGCTTTACTATTAACAGCACTAACCTTGTTAGCAATGTTGTTGACGATTCATGTAGTTTTCGATCCTAATTGGTTAAGTACTGCTAGTATATTTATCTTTATTGGTACATATTTTGTCATAGCGTTTCTTTTTTCACTATATGTTGGTTTCAGATCAAGTGGTGATATTAAAACGAGAATGGATTATCTTTCTGTCTTGATTGCGCAAATGTCACGGGGGAATTATACAACAAAAGTTTATGATATTGGTGATGACGAAATTGCCCGGATTGGTGAAGAATTAAATGAACTGGGTCAAAAAATGCAAAGTCAAGTAAAGTCTTTACAGCGACTAGCAGATGAAAAGGCTGAGTTTGCAAAATCAGCACATAAGGCAGCAACCATTGAAGAAAGACAGCGATTAGCGCGGGATCTACATGATGCTGTTAGTCAACAATTATTTGCCTTAGCAATGATGTCACAGACAACTGTACGTTTAGTAGAGAAGAATCCAATAAAAGCTAAAGAACAAATTAGAGAAATAGCTGATACAGCTTTAAAAGCACAAACTGAAATGCGTGCTTTATTATTGCATTTACGTCCTGTTCACCTTTCTGGGGATCGATTGCCAATTGGTGTTAATCAGTTAGTAACAGAATTAGAACAGAAATGTCCAATAAAATTTCAATTACATATTGATGAGATTGATGGGTTATCTGAAACGACGGAAGAGCACTTATTTCGAATTGTCCAGGAGTCCTTATCAAACACATTAAGACACGCAGATGCATCAGAAGTAACAATTGAAATACAGCAACATCAACGCGATGTTTTTTTACATATAGCTGATAATGGAAAAGGTTTTGATCTGGCGGCAGATGAAGATAAAATGGCGTCTTATGGATTGAAAACAATGAAAGAACGTAGTGAGGAAATTGGTGGAACATTTGCAATCCGCTCTAAACAAGGAGAAGGAACGCATATTGATATTCGAATTCCATTGTAACTGAGGAGGATGGTCAGTATGATTCGTGTCGTGGTAATTGATGATCATGATATTGTTCGAAAAGGTATAATTGCTTATTTGGAAACTGAAGATGAACTAGATATTGTTGGAGAAGCTTCAAGTGGAAATGAAGGTGCAAAGATGGTCTTGGAATTAAGACCTGATGTAGTACTAATGGATTTAATTATGGAAAACGGTAATGGTATTGATGCTACTAAAGTGATCATGCAGCAACTATCAGACTGTAAGGTTATCATATTAACAAGTTATTATGATGATGAACAAGTATTTCCTGCTTTAGAGGCGGGTGCTTTTAGTTATATGTTGAAAACCTCTTCTGCGGAGGAAATTGCTTTAGCTATTCATAAAGCCCATCGAGGAGATACAGTGATAGAAGCGAAAGTCGCTAATAAAATGATGACAAGTTTTCGTGGTCAACAAGATAAACCACATAAACAATTAACAGATAGAGAACTTGAGGTATTAATGTGTATTGGAGAAGGATCAACAAATCAAGAGATTGGTGATCAGTTATTTATTGGAATTAAAACAGTTAAAACGCACGTTAGTAATATCTTGAGTAAACTTAGTGTGCACGACCGTACACAAGCAGCAGTTTATGCACATCGAAATGGACTAATTCGCAAATAATTAAATCGCTACACTTTTCATAAACTGATATTTTTAAGATGTCGCAGTAGATAGAAACTGTGACGTAGATTCCTTACCCGCTCCACAATTGAAATGGGATCGCTTTCCGTGGGCACGGCTTCAGCTAACTCGGATAAGCATAATTCGCTTTCCGAGTGGATCTTCAGCCCGCGCAGTTCCCACTGGAGTCTCACCCATTTCAATTGCTCCGCTGGATAGGCGTTAAAAGTGATACATCGTCTACTGGTCATAAATTTTAATTGCGCTTATGAAAACAGCTATTCACGTTATGCTCATTGATTGTAGCGTAGGACAGTCGACTCCTGCGGGAAAAGCAACAGCTGAAAATCCCGCAGGAAGCGCTTTTTGCTTCCGAGGAAGTTGAAGCGTTGGGTCTGCGATTACTCGACCCATCGAAAAGACTTGCCCGCGGAAAGCGACTGACCGAAGCGAAAATCAACATGGCGTTTTACGACATAGCTGATGATAAAAGTGATGTAAGACTCGATATTTGGGCGGAATATATCAAGTTTTTCTAAAAATCAAAAACGTAGAGGTAATCTAAATTACTTCTACGTTTTTTAAAATTGATTTTAGTTTTAATCTTTGTCTTGTTCTCGCTCTTTTTTAACTTCATCCCAATCTACCATTTTATAAGTCGTTCGAAAAGACTTTCCTGCACGATATTTCGGTTTAATATCCTTACCATAATTTTGGTTATAAACATCAGAGTCTCTCCATACTTGATATCTCTGTTCACTATCCCACTGAATAAGAAGAACATACGTGTTTCCATGTAATGGTCGTAATACTCGAAATGCATAAAATCCCGGAACTTTTTCAATTCTATCAGCACGTTGTTTGAATTCAGATTCGAAAATTGGTTTGCCATCATCCGTAACGGGAATGTGATTCATTACGACATAACCATCCTCTTGTATGCTACCTCTGTCGGAAATAACTGTATAGCTTCTAGCTTCTTGAAATATTGGTGCACTTGTATCTTCATAATAAACGGTAGTAGATGTATTATTACGCATGAAATGCATTGTGATAGCAGGATGGTTATCTTTTATTTGTTCTAAATACTCTAATGTACCATTTGTCATATAAGCTTTCACCCTAATCACTCCTAGATAACTTTTCTTACCATTTTAAAACTTTTCTTTTGTTTTGTATACGATTTTGAATTAAATGAGCCAATATATATATATTTCTTTATGTAAAAGTATAACTGTCGTATAATGGTGCGATGATAGCAAGAGTTTGTCGAAATATAGTTATTCTGAAATAACTAAAGAGGTGAAGATATGAAGAAGTATCGATTGAATTTAAAGAAATTTACCGCTAATCCTTGGATCAAGTGGCCATTATTAATCGTCGGAACAATCATTTTACTTGGAATAATTGGATTTTTATTTATTATATATGGAGGTCGATTGGTTGTAGATGAGAAGCAACTTATTTTACCAGCTACAACAACTGTAGAAACAGATGATGGTTTAGTAGTAGGAAAGTTATATGAAGAAAATCGGGAACTTGTATCGATTGATCAAGTACCTACACATGTCCAAAATGCATTTATTGCTGTTGAGGATGTCCGTTTCTTGGATCATGCTGGAGTGGATTTTCAATCTGTTATGCGTGCGGTTTATCGAGACATAATTGCGCTAGATAAGGTCGAAGGGGCCAGTACGATCACACAACAATTAGCAAAGAATTTATTTTTAGCTAATGATAAAACATTTATGCGAAAAACGAAAGAAGTTATGGCATCAATTTATTTAGAAAGACATTTCAGTAAAAAAGAGATATTAGAGTTATATGTAAATAAAATCTATTTTGCACATGGAATATATGGTATCGGTACAGCGGCGGAATATTATTTTGATAAGCCTGTGGAAGAATTGACGGTGTCAGAAGGGGCAATGCTTGCTGGTTTAGTTAAGGCACCCAATAATTATTCACCTTATATAGATGAAGATAGTGCAAAAGAGCGACGTGATATTGTGCTAGCACAAATGGGCAGAGCAGGCATGTTAGAAACAGAGGAAATGTTGACACTTCAAGGTAATACATTAGGTATTACTGAACAAACTACAGAAGAGGAACCATGGTTAGACGATTATCTTGATATAGTCATTCGTGAGGCAGCAGAGAAGTATCAATTAACAACTGCAGAGTTAAAGCGCGGAGGTTATCGTATTACTGTTCATCTTAATGAAGGTGCACAGCAGATTGCCTATGAGACCTTACAGAATGAAGAATATTATAGTGGTTCACAACCTGGTGTAGAGGCATCGTTTGTGTTAATGGAACAAGAGACCGGTGAATTAGAAGCTGTAATAGGTGGGCGTGATTTTCAAATTGGTGACTCTCAACGTGCACTAGTAAAACGACAGCCTGGTTCGGTGATGAAACCATTAGCGGTTTATGGACCGGCGATGATGGATGATTATCAACCGTATGATTTTTTAGAAGATGTTGCACAGGAATATGACGGTTACATTGCAACCAATGTCGACGGTCAGTATAGCCAAGAGGTTACCATGTACGACGCGATACAAGATTCGAAAAATGCTCCAGCTGTTTGGTTATTAGATCAAATTGGCATTCCATATAGTAAGGAATATTTAGAGAAAATGGAAATAGCACTGGAAGATGATGGTTTGGCAATTGCACTAGGAGGATTAGAGACTGGTATTACACCGATGCAAGTTGTGCAAGGATATCGGACATTTATTCATGAGGGATCATTTATTGAAGCACATACTATTGCTGAAATTAAAAATCGAAATGGTGAGGTAATAGGGGAAGCTGATACAGAAGAGACTACAATTTTCTCAAAACAAGTCGCATGGAATATGATACGTATGCTAGAAAATGTTGTAGAGAACGGAACTGCTCAATCTGGGTCTTATCAAAAGGCGTTAGCAGGCAAGACTGGTTCCACACAACATCCCACTGTAGAAGGACAAGTAAAAGATGCTTGGTTTGCAGGGATAACGCCTGAATATGTGACAGCTTTATGGATGGGCTATGATAAAACAGACGAAGCACATTATTTAACAGAAGGTAGTGCAGCACCTACTCGTGCTACAAAGGCAATTTTGGAAAGTTTAGATCAACAACAAGAACTAGCTAGTTCCTTTATAAAACCAAGCGGTGTTGAAGAACTAGAGGATCCTATTTCTTTGCCAACTATTACAAATTTAGAAGGCTCTTATAAAATAGGTGGTTGGTCTCTTGTACAAGGGGAGTTAAATTGGAAAGCTGCGACTGATGATCGTGTAATATATCGTATTTACCAAGTGACAGAAACAGGTGATAATAAAATAGGAGAAGTTACTGGGAAAGGAGAATATTTATTGACAGAGGTCTCTTTATTTCAGTCTTCCACGTATTATGTTGTTCCCTATAATAAGCTTACAAAAAAAGAAGGAGAACCTTCGAATCAAATTACTTTATCATTTGGTAGGTAATCGGGTATAATTACAAGTGTTATTTGTTTATAATAATTATAATTTGGCGATTTAGTGACAATATGTTAAAACCACTATTCAATTAAGAAAGACATCGGTATAGTAGTGTTTGGATGAAGATTACGACTAGAAACACAAGAATTATTGTGATGTAAAGGGTGAAAGTGTAGTGAGAGAAAAGAATGAGACGATTTTAAAAGCGTTTAGGGGAGAAAAAACAGATTATACACCTGCATGGTTTATGCGGCAGGCAGGAAGATCTCAACCAGAATATCGTAAGTTAAAGGAAAAGTATTCTTTGTTTGAGATTACACATCAACCAGAGCTATGCGCTTATGTTACACGTTTGCCAGTAGAACAGTACGGTGTTGATGCTGCAATATTGTATAAAGATATTATGTCACCTTTGCCAGCTATAGGTGTGGATGTTGAGATTAAATCGGGGATTGGACCAGTAATTGATAATACGATTAAATCGTTAGCTGATGTCGAGAAATTAGGTGTAATTAATCCTGAATCAGATGTTCCATATGTATTGGATACTATTCGGTTGCTAACAAAAGAACAATTAGATGTTCCGTTGATCGGTTTTAGTGGAGCGCCATTCACTTTAGCTAGCTACATGATTGAAGGCGGTCCATCAAAAAATTATCATCAAACAAAAGCAATGATGTATCGCGATCCTGCTACATGGTTTGCTTTGATGGACAAACTAGCAGATATGACAATCACCTATGTAAGAGCACAAATCAAAGCAGGAGCACAAGCCATACAAATTTTTGATTCATGGGTTGGTTCACTGTCTGTAACCGATTATCGCTATTACATTAAGCCGATAATGGAGCGTATTTTTACTACACTCAAAGAAGAAAATGTTCCTCTTATATTGTTTGGGGTTGGAGCAAGTCATTTAATCATGGAATGGAATGATCTTCCGGTTGATGTCATTGGAATTGATTGGAGAATCTCAATTAAAGAGGCAAGAGATCTTGGTATTACTAAGCCATTACAAGGTAATCTAGACCCTGCATTCTTATTATCAGATTGGAAAACAATTGAAGCTCGAACAAAAGAAATTATTGATCAAGGAAGAGAAATGCCTGCACATATATTTAATCTAGGGCATGGTGTTACACCTGAAATATCCCCTGCTACATTGAAAAAAGTAACAGATTTAGTTCATCAGTATTCAAAGAAATAGAAAGGGTGCTTTAAATTGACAAAGAAAAAGGTAGGATTACTAATCATGGCGTATGGTACACCATACGAAGAGGCAGATATAGAAAGGTATTACACAGACATCAGACATGGACGTAAACCAACTCCAGAAATGTTACAAGACTTAACGGATCGTTATCGTGCGATTGGTGGTATTTCACCACTTGCAGAAATGACAGAACTACAAAAAGAGGCAATTACAAAAAAAGCGAATGAAACACAAAGTGAAGTTGAATTCGTTCCATACTTAGGTTTAAAACATATTGAACCGTCTATTGAAGAAGCGGTTCAACAAATGGTTGATGACGGAATTGAAGAAGCAGTATCACTTGTACTTGCGCCTCATTATTCAACATTTAGTGTCAAGGCTTATAATGGACGTGCCCAAGCAGAAGCTGAAAAATTGGGTAAACCTGTTATCAATTCTGTAGAAAGTTGGTATGACGCACCTGGTTTTATTGACTATTGGAAGAAAGCAATTTTAGGTGAGTATGCGAAAATGTCTACAGATGAAAAAGACAAAGCAGTTCTTGTTATATCTGCCCACAGCTTACCAGAGAAGATTTTAAAAGACGGTGACCCGTATCCAGAACAATTAAAAACTACTGCAAAATTGATTTCAGAGGCTACCGGAATTGAGAATTATGAAATTGGATGGCAGAGTGAAGGGAATACACCTGATCCATGGTTGGGACCAGATGTACAAGACCTAACAAGAACGTTATATCATGAAAAAGGCTACCGTACATTTGTGTATGCACCAGTTGGTTTTATTGTCGATCACTTAGAAGTACGTTATGACAATGATTATGAATGTAAAGTAGTTTGTGATGAACTTGGAGCAGGTTATTATCGACCACCAATGCCTAATGTTTCTGAACAGTTTATTGAAACATTAGCAAAGGTTGTTGTGAATAAATACAAAAGTACGGATAAGGCATGAGTAAACAGAAAAAAATTGCAATTATTGGTGGCGGAATAACAGGTTTAACCGCTGCCTATTATTTGCAAAAAGAGATTAAAACAAATAATTTACCATATAAGATAGATTTAATAGAGTCTTCTGACAAGCTAGGTGGAAAAATGGAGACTATTAAACAAGATGGTTTTACCATTGAACGAGGCCCAGATTCTTTCTTGATTCGTAAGGAATCTGCAGCACGTTTGGCACATGAAGTTGGAATTGATCATGATCTGGTTAAAAATGGAACTGGTAAAGCTTATGTTTTAGTTGGAGATAAACTTCATGAAATGCCAAAAGGTTCGTTTATGGGAATCCCTACGCAATTGGCACCATTTTTACTATCAAATATGTTTTCTTTAAAGGGTAAGGTTCGAATGTTATCTGATTTCGTATTACCTAAAAGCACGATCCAGTCAGATCAATCAGTTGGAGAATTCTTTCGGAGACGTTTCGGTAATGAGCTATTAGAGAATTTAATTGAACCGCTCTTATCTGGAATTTATGCTGGAAACATTGATCAACTTAGTTTAATGGCTACTTTCCCTCAATTCTATCAGATGGAGCAAAAACATCGTAGTTTAATAAAAGGCTCGCGTGAGACATTACCGAAGAAAAAGGATAGACCAGTCAATAAGACGAGTAAGTTTTATTCACTGCGGGGTGGGTTGCAGTCTTTTATTGACGTAATTGAAAAGGAATTGGATCCGGCTATTGTCTCTATACATAAGGCAACATCGGTTGATCATATTGAGAAAAAAACAGAAGACTATCACTTGTTATTAGATAATGGGGAAGTAAATAAAGCGGATAGTCTGATTCTTACAACCGCATTTCCAGTTGTGAAACGTATTTTCAGTCAATATGACTTTTGGCAGGTTTTTGGTGAAACAAAAGCTACCTCAGTTGCTAATGTTGTATTAACTTTTGATGTAGATTCGATTCCTAGTAATTTAGATGGCACAGGATTTGTCGTATCACGTAATAGTAATTATCGTATTACCGCGTGTACGTGGACACATAAAAAGTGGCCGAACACAACACCTGAGGGAAAAGCAATGTTAAGATGTTATGTTGGTCGCCCAGGTGATGAAGGTGTTGTTGATTTAAGTGATGCAGAAATTGCAGAAATTGCTTTAAAAGATTTGAAAAAAATCATGGGAATATCAGGAAAACCTGATTTTCATGTTGTGACACGTTGGCGAGATGCAATGCCGCAGTATACAGTTGGGCATCTTGATCGACTTAACGATCTAAGAGTTCAAATGGAAAAAGAGTTACCTGGTGTCTTGTTAGCTGGCAGTGGTTATCAAGGAATTGGTATTCCTGATTGTATTGATCAAGGGGAACGAGCAGTCGCAGATATCTTGGAATTTTTACAAAAATAAGCTGTTTTAAAATTTGATGCTGCACCCTTTAAGATAGAGATGAAAACTCTACTTAAAGGGTGTTTTTTTGGCTTGTGATCATTTTAGCTGAAGTTTTACTTTATTAAGTAATTAATGGAATTATGTTACACTATTTTTACCGAATAAAGTTTAGTAGAGGTGACGAAATGAAAGTAACGGTTGTTGGTTTTTGGGGTGCATATCCGGAAATAGGAGAGGCCACGTCTAGCTTTTTGTTAGAAAAAGATGATTTTAGCTGTTTAATTGACTGTGGGAGTGGTGTATTAGCTCAATTACCAAAGTATACGGACCCGATGGAACTAGATGCGGTTATCTTATCTCATTATCATAACGATCATATTGCAGATATAGGAGTCCTGCAGTACAATTGGCTTGTCCAAAATCAAATTCATAATACAAGTGACATTTTACCGATCTATGGTCACACGGATGACAAGACTGCTTTTGAAAAACTTACGCATCATTTTACCGAAGGAATTGGTTATGATCCGGAAAGAACGTTACAGGTTGGACCATTTACGATTACATTTTTGAAAACTGAGCATCCAGTTACTTGTTACGCAATGCGGATTACCGATGGGGACAAGGTTATTGTCTATACTGCGGATTCCAGTTATATGCGACAATTCATTTCATTTAGCAAGAACGCGAATCTGCTTATTGCGGATTGTAGTTTCTATCAAGGACAGGATGGATCAAAAGCGGGTCATATGAACAGTTTAGAGTGTGCCACAATCGCAGAAGCGGCTGGCGTACGTCAATTATTATTAAGCCATCATCCACACTTTGGTGATCGAACGGACTTAGTTAAAGAGGCAAAGCAAAAGTATTCGGGAATTATCGCGTTAGCGCGTTCCAGTTATATCTGGGACGTATAGATTGTAAAATTGCCTTTTTATCAGGAATATTTTACACTAGTAATTAGAAAAAAGGAGGTTGTTCACATGAAATTTATTGATAATGAAGGTGTAACAGATCCACACATTAACTTAGCAATTGAAGAATATATATTAAATAATTTCGGTGAAGAGGATACATATTTATTGTTTTACATTAATAAGCCATCGATTATTATTGGAAAAAACCAAAATACGATTGAAGAAATTAACACAAAGTATGTTGATGAAAAGGGCATTAAAGTAGTTCGAAGATTATCTGGTGGTGGCGCAGTTTACCATGATGAAGGAAATTTGAATTTCAGTTTTATCACAAAAGATGATGGCGATAGCTTCCATAACTTTGCGAAGTTCACGAAACCTGTTGTTGATGCGTTACAGAAGTTGGGTGTTCCGGCAGAGTTGAGTGGTCGTAATGATCTGATTGCTGAAGGACGTAAAATATCTGGTAATGCACAATTTACTACACGTGGTCGCATGTTTAGTCACGGTACATTGATGTATGATTCTGAAATTGAACATGTGGTGTCAGCTTTAAACGTAAATGCAGAAAAAATTAAATCAAAAGGTATAAAGTCAATCCGCAGTAGAGTTGCAAATATTTCTGAATACATGGAAGAAAAATTACCAATGGATGCGTTTAAATCATATATCCTAAAATACATTTTTGATACAGAAAATGTTGAGGATGTTCCACGCTACCAGTTAACAGAAGAAGATTGGAAAAACATTCATCAGCTTTCAGAGGACCGTTATCAGCAATGGGATTGGAATTTTGGTAAATCCCCTAAATTCGACATTCAAAAGTCGCATAAGTTTGATGCAGGTTTAGTTGATGTTCGGATGGACGTATCAAAAGGTATCATTAAAGATTGTAAGATTTATGGCGATTTCTTTGGTATTGGTGATGTGAATATTATTGCAGAACAATTGGTCGACACACGCTATCAGCGTCAAGCGCTAGAAGAAGCACTAGACGACATAGATGTTCCACACTATCTTGGTAAAATAACAAGAGAACAATTAATTGATTTAATTTATTAAATTTAGTAAATGGAAAACTATCCTTATCTTATTTAACAAATGATAGGGATAGTTTTTATATCGAATAAATTGGAGCGGTAAAATGTGAAAAAAATACTCTTGTCTTACTTCGTCTATCTTGTTGTTGTGTTTGGTTATTTTCTTTTTTTGTATCCACTACAGATACTTAGTGAAACTAAGTATGCAGCAATTGCCCATGCGATATTCTTTGGTAAGTTACCACTAATTTTCATCCTATTATATGGTGTTATTACATATGAATGGATTCGTAAGTGGCAGGGAGTATTTCAGTGGCGTAATCACTTCATAGAAACTGGTTTCGTTGGATTGTTCCTCTTATTCATTTATCAATTCATTCAATTACCATTCGATCTCGTTTGGTTTTATGTAACACATGCTGTCGGAACAAGTAATCAATCACTAGTAGATTGGATTTGGGAGTTAACGCTTGATTTATTCTTTTTATGGATAGGTTTAACTTTACTTTTATTAGCATTTCAGTGGTTGGTTAAAAAACGAAAAAAAAGTTGGCCTGTTATTCTGTGGCTTATGACGATTCCTGTGGCTGTCTTTGTTGTGTATATTCAACCGGTATGGATTGATCCGTTATATGAGAATTTCACTCCGCTAGCAGAAGGAGAATTACGTCAGGCAATTGAAGCATTAACAACAGATGCTGGTTTACAGGATGCGACATTGTTGCAAGTGAATATGAGTGAAAAGGTAACAACCTTTAATGCTTATGTAACAGGTATCTTTGGAAATGCTCGTATAGTATTATGGGATACAACATTAGAAGGTATGAATCAGTCGGAGATTTTGTTTATCTTAGCACACGAAATTGGTCATTATGTTATGCACCATGTTTATTATGGTGTTATAGGTTATTTGGTGTTTGCGCTTGTTTTAATTTTATTAATTGCTTATTTTTATCGTCGTATTATGTACCGGAAATTTCGGCAAATGGAACTATTTGATATTCGAGCAATACCAGTTCTTCTTTTTATAACCATGTTCTTCTTAACGATTAGCCAGCCATTGACATTGTTTGTTTCGCGGCAAATGGAGGAACAAGCAGATGCCTATGCTGTTGCACACACCGAAGACTTGGAACCGGCTATTGAAGGGTTTGTTCGTATGTCTATCCAATCTAAAAGTGATATCAATCCAGCTTTTTGGGTGAAGTGGATGCGCTATAGTCATCCTCCGATGCAGGAACGGATTGATAATATCGAACGTGTCATGAAAGAACGTGAATTAGAATAGGTAGTATCTGTTTAGGGGATATCCAAGTTTCAAAGTGGATATTCCCTTTTTGTTGGTTAATTTGGTCGTATATTCGTAATGAGGTTTTCTTCATCGGTTATATAGAATTCTTCATGAGGACGATAATTCAATAGGTGTAGTTTTTCTAATTTATGATAACTTACTTTATGATAAGGGTCACCATGAATAATAGGTAGCTCGTTTGTTTGCTGGATGTACGCATCAACTGCACGTTGGACGTTATCAAAGTACTCAGCTAACTGTTGATCTTGTTCTTCAAATAATTGATATGTTTCGATTGACATGTAGTAGGTTCTGCTAGGTATACCATTTAAAACGGGAGCAAGTAATTCGTAATCAATGCTTAAGTCATCATTTATTAAAATACTTAAAGGAATTTCTTTTGGAAGAGCCATTCCATATTCATGGATGGCATGTTTTAGTTCTGCTAATGAAATATCTATGATTGGATAATGTCTTTTTTTCTTAGGTTCCTGTGCCTGTTTTTTTTTGAATAGATGCCACATAAATTCACTCCTTCCTCTTAATAATTTATATGTTCAGTATAACAAAAGAAGGCTTTGGATACACAAATGTGACAAATTTAGGTACAAATGGCTATTTTAGTACACAAATTTACATTTTGGTAGTATATTCTATTTATGTTTTTGAATAATTGAGATTATTCTTAAACAAAATTGAATAAAGGAGTGGATGAATATGGAGAAGGATTATGAAATTAATCCGGTAACTATAGCTATTATTGCAGAGAAATTGAATGGTATTTATGTTTCTAGAGTGTTAGAAATTAGTGAGGATGCTCCCTATTATATTAAGGGATCACCTTGTAAGTTAATTGATGCTGCTTGTAAATACTTTGGTAGTAGTTTGAAAGGAAGGCAGGAAGGAGCACGTACTGTTTGTGGAATTAAACATAAAGTACCAATATCGATTGATCCTTCAAGTGGTATGTACTTTTTCCCTACTTCTTCACCTCAGAATCCTTATTGCTCATGGATTTCACACACACATATTGACCGCATACGTAAAGCTCCAGATCGGGGGACAGAATTTATTTTTAAGAATGGTATGACTCTCATCTTAGAAGTTTCTTATGGCTCGATGATTAATCAACTACAACGAACAGCACAATTCCGCTACCTACTAGAAAAAAGAATAAACCCAACTCCACCACGACCAGACAAAAGAAAAGATGATGACTTTTTCGTCCTTACTTAATTCAGATTGATCAAGATAGTTGTTTATGTTTCTTGCGTATGAGTTTAATTACGAGACAACCGCCATGTTGATTTTTGCTTCAGTCAGTCGCTTTCCGCGGGCAAGTCTTTTCGATGGGTCGAGTAATCGCAGACCCAACGCTTCAACTTCCTCGGAAGCAAAGTGCGCTTCCTGCGGGATTTTCAGCTGTTGCTTTTCCCGCAGGAGTCGACTGTCCTACGCTACAATCAATCAGCATAACGTGAACAACTGTCATAAGCACAATAAAAATTTTGACCAGTAGACAATATATCACTTTTAACACCTATCCAGCGGAGCAATTGAAATGGGTGAGACTCCAGTGGGAACAGCAAATGTTTTCGATGGGATGAGTAATCGCAATCCCACAGGCTGAAGATCCACTCGGAAAGCGGTTTTTGCTTATCCGAGTTAGCTGAAGTCGTGCCCACGGAAAGCGATCCCATTTCAATTGTGGAGCGGGTAAGGAATCTATGTCACAGTTTCTCTCAATTTCGAATATTGAAAAGCAACAATATTTGCGAAAAGAGGATTAATTTAAAATGTAAACAATGAAGGAACTCATTTAATGATGGGTTCCTTCATTATTTAGTGAAACGGGGATAATTATTAGCTTGTTAGTGTATGGTTTGAAGGTGTATGGACGCTTTCCATCAACTCACGAATTATTTTTTCTACATTTTTCCGAATGGTAGGATTAAAGTAATTCCGCTTCTCTTCTCGTCCTTGGCAAAGGTATAAATAGGATGAGAAGGTATCCGTTTTTTCCAAAGCAATTACTTGTAACTTTTTCTGTACCATATATTTACGTAGTTGCTGTCTTTCTGCTACAGCTCTTTTTTCCATTCTTTGAAGCAATTCCAAATAAGGTTCTTTTATCTTAAATCCTTTTTCCTTTTCAATCTGTACTAAATCCTTTTGTATGACGACAATTGCCATGGATAAGAATAAAAACCGGGATCCTAATGCATATTCTGAATCATGTAAATAGCGCATCTTTGCCCTCCTTTATAGAACGTTTGTTCTTATTATAACCTAATTTAATTGAAATTCAAATGGATAGTTTAAAACTTTATTGGTAAAAAACGAAATAATAGGAAAAATCGGTGTTTTACATTAAGATAGAAAGTGTAAACTAAGTATAAGTAACTGTTTCAATAGAGGAGTCCGTCAACGATGATTTTATTTAATACAATAAATTTGAATATAAATTCTATGCAAGAATTAATTGAAGATAATCAATTCGATACACTTTTAAAACAGCTATTGAAAACGTATGAAAGTTTTGGGCCTTTACCTGGTTTACTTTTACCGTTCATTGAGGCATTTCTTCCTTTCCTTCCATTGGTAGTATTTGTTATAACGAATGCAGCAGCTTATGGTTTATTAGAAGGGTTTTTACTTTCTTGGGCTGGTGCAAGTGCTGGGGCAATAGCTGTATTCTTTATTGTCCGTAGGTTAGGCGATAAACGCTTTTTTGTTTGGATACGTCATAATAAACAAGTTAAACGTGTTACGCATTGGTTAGAACGTCACGGATTCGGTCCATTATTTTTATTGATGTGCTTTCCTTTTTCTCCGTCGGCTATTATTAATACAGTAGCTGCCTTGTCAAAAATCAGTATGTATCAATTTGTCCTAGCTGTGTTGTTAGGGAAAACAGTTATGATTTTTTCTATTGCTTATGTAGGCAGCAGTATCGCATCTTTTGCGCAAAATCCTGTTAAAGCCATTGTAGTAGGTATTAGTATTTCGTTATTTTGGTTACTTGGTAAATTTATTGAAAGATTCCTACATAGAAGAGGAAAAATGGGCGCTAAATAGGAATGAAAAAGGATTAAATTTCCTACCTCCTGGGTATAATAGTATAAGTAATACCTTGGAGGAATCCAGATGAAACGAAAAAAATGGAATCGTTGGATTGTGTTGCGAACAATTTTAATTGCAGTAATCTTTGCTATGTTTTTTCGTTCTTATTTATTTGCAAGTTATGTAGTAGATGGAAAATCAATGGAGCCAACATTGTATGATGGTAATTTAATTATGGTAAATCAAGTATTATATGATTTTTCAGATGTGTCCCGTTTTGATGTTATTGTGTTTCATGCAAATGATAAAGAAGATTATGTGAAACGGGTAATTGGAGAACCGGGAGATCAAATTAGAGTAAAAGATGATAAATTGTATATTAACGAAGAATATGTCGAAGAAGCTTATTTGCAGGCATTTCGTGATCGAGTAACAGGAACATTAACAAAAGATTTTACTTTAGAAGAAGTAACAGGTGAAAATCAGGTACCTGAAGGGAAACTATTTGTACTAGGCGATAATAGAGGGAATAGCTTGGATAGTCGTTATTTTGGTTTTATTGATCAAGAGACAGTTGTGGGAAAAGTTGATATTCGGTATTGGCCTGTTTCCCAAGTAGGATTTCATTTTACAGATTAGGTTAAAGTGTGGACACAAATAGGTGTCCACACTCTTTTTTTTGGGGCAGACATGTTAAAATAGATTTAGTCGATCCAATGATAGGAGAGAAGAAATTATGGGAATACGATTTCTATTAGGGAATGCAACAACTTCAAAGAGCAATCAATGCTTAGCTGAAATAAAAAACAAGTTAAAAAGTGACCCGATGGGCCCAGCAATTATATATTTAGTTCCAGATCAAATGACATTTCAACAAGAATATGCATTAATACAGGATGAAGCAGTTAGTGGAAGCATTCGTGCACAAGTTTTTAGTTTTTCTAGACTTGCTTGGCGTGTTCTCCAGGAAACTGGTGGTGCGACGAAGCAATTTATTAGTTCGATTGGTGTACAGATGATGCTTCGGAAAATTATAGAAGAACGGACAACTGATTGGCAAATGTTTCAGAAGTCAATTGAGAAACAGGGTTTTATTGATCAAATGGAAACAATGATTACGGAGTTTAAACGCTATTGTATTACACCAGACATGCTATCTGTGCAAATAAGCGAAATGGATCGTTTTCACCATCTCGAACCAAATGAAATAGGACTTAAACAAAAATTAGAGGATTTACATTATATTTATGATAAGTTATCAAACGTATTATATGGAAAGTATATTGATAGTGAAGACCAATTAGCTTTATTGGCAGAGAAAATAGCAGAAACAACTTTTTTAGAAGATGCTGTTGTATATATAGACGGTTTTCATCGATTCACGCCACAAGAGCAATTGGTTTTAGAAGCAATTATGAAAAAAAGTGACGATGTAACAGTAACATTAACAATGGATCAGGCTACAGATGAAACAGTCTCCCAATTTGATTTATTTTCTCAAACAAAAGAGACATATCAAACATTAAACCAATTGGCAGATAATCTAGCAATCACAAAAAAAGTTGAATTAGTCAAGCCAAAAGAAGGAGAGATAGCCCCTTACTTTGCCCATTTAGAAAAATATTTCGATAAACGTCCTGCTCCTGCTTATCATGCTGAAGTACCGATTCAAATAGCCCAAGCTGTACATCCACGAGCAGAAGTAGAAGGAGCAGCACAAGAAATTCTTCGATTAGTCAGAGAAGAAGGTTATCGTTATCAAGATATGGTTGTATTAGTTCGAGAAACCGCGATCTATCATGACTTGATTGCTACGATTTTTCAAGATTATCAGATTCCCGCATTTATTGATGAGAAACGAACGATGCTTCACCATCCATTGATTGAATTAATACGTTCTGCATTGGATGTTGTGAGCGGAAATTGGCGTTATGATGCGGTTTTTCGTTTGTTGAAGACGGGGTTAATTCCTGCCCAAAATCAAAAAGATCCCTTAGATGAGAATGCTGTTGATACATTAGAGAACTATGTGTTGGAATATGGTATACGTGGAAGAAAGCAGTGGCTTGGCGAAAAGCCTTGGATTTTCCAACGTTTTCGTGGGTTTGATCATGCGACACAAACAGATCAAGAAAGACAAATGCAGCAACAAATTAACCACTATCGCAAACAAATTATCCAGACAATGAAACCATTAGATGATAGCTTACGAGCAGCAAAGACGATTGAAGAAAGGGCTATCATTTTGTTTGCATGGCTAGAATCATTAGATATTACCAAACAACTAGAAGAAATTCGCGATCAATTAGATGAAAACGGTCAGATTGAAGCAGCGCGTGAGCAAGGACAAGTATGGGATGCTGTTATGCAATTGCTTGATGAAATGGTCGAGATTACAGGGGATGAAAAGATTTCCTTACAGTTGTTCCAACAAAGTTTAGAAACGGGATTTGAAACGTTAAAATTTTCCCATGTTCCACCTAGTATTGATCATGTCGTGATAGGAACAATCGATCGGTCACGGGTAAGTGGAATTAAGTCCGCCTTTTTACTTGGGGTCAATGAAGGTACGTGGCCGATGAAGCCAAGTATTGATGGAATGTTATCAGAAGAGGATCGGAATGCTTTAGAAGAGCATGGATTAAAATTAGCGGATGGAGAAAAGCAACAATTATTAGATGATTGGTTTTATGTTTATTTAGCTTTCACTGTAGCAACAGAGAGGCTATGGATCAGTTATCCACTTAGTGATGCGGAAGGAAAGGGCAAGATGCCATCTTCTTTGGTCAAACGAATAAATGACTTATTTCCTGCAAATTCTGAAAGTATTTTATTACCTGATCCAGAGGAAATGACCGATTCTGATCGATTTGTTGCAACACCAACAAAAACGAGATCAGCTTTAACAGCTCAATTGGCAAAGTATCAACGTGCTTATCCAATTGATCCAATTTGGTGGAGTGTGTTTAATTGGTTTGTTATAAACCATGATCAACATAGTAAAACAAATACGATTCTAAAAAGTTTATTTTATCAAAATAGCACAACGAATTTATCAAAAGAAACTGTTGAAGCATTATATCCAAAACAAATAAAAGCAAGTGTATCGCGGATGGAAATGTATCATCGATGTTCTTACCAACACTTTGCTCAATATAGCTTAGGTTTGGAAGAAAGACGAACATATAAATTAGATGCACCTGATATCGGTCAATTATTTCACGAAGCGCTCAAGCAAATCACCGATTGGATTCAAAAAGAAGGTCGTGGGTTTGTAGATGTTTATCAATCAGAAGCAGATCAATATGCACAGCGAGCTGTGAAGCAACTTGCTCCGATCTTACAACATCAAATTTTACAAAGTTCGAATCGTTACGAATATATGAAAACAAAATTAGAGCGAATTATTTCACGAGCAACGTATGTCTTAAGTGAACAATCGAGAAAGAGTAACTTTTCTCCTATTGGATTGGAAATGGGCTTCGGATTACCCGAAAGTCAATTAGATCCCTTGCAATTAGACTTACCAAATGGACATGAGCTCGTTTTACGTGGAAGAATCGATCGCGTGGACCGCGCTAATATAAAAGATGCCCTTTATTTGCGAATCATTGATTATAAATCAAGTGCTCAAGGGCTGAATTTGGTAGAAGTGTATTATGGCTTATCCCTACAAATGCTTGCATATTTGGATGTTATTTTAGCGAATTCAGAAAAATGGTTAGGAATTCAAGCTACTCCAGCTGGGGTTTTGTATTTTCATGTTCATAATCCAATCATATCAGAAACAAAAGCATTAGATGAGCAATCACTTGAGGAAAATTTATTCAAGAAGTTTAAGATGCAAGGCTTGTTAATCGAGGATGAAGAAGTGGTCCAACTGATGGACACAGATTTAGAAACAGGTATGAGTCCAGTTATTCCAGCAGGATTGAAAAAGGATGGAACGTTTAGAAGTGGTTCCCAAATTACATCCAATGAAAACTTTAGTCATCTACAAGGCTATGTTCGGCAATTAATGACTGAAGCGGGTGTTGATATAACAAATGGTGGTGTTCATTTAAATCCGTATCAACAAAAGCAACAAACAGCATGTAGCTTTTGCTCATTCCGCTCTGTTTGTCAATTCGATGCAACGTTACCAGAGAACAATTATAGAAGATTGCAAACGTATAAAGAAGAGGAAGTATTACAAAAAATCATCACAAAGGGGGAATTCTAATGCCACAATGGACGAAGGAACAAGAAGATGCCATTTACACACATGGTAGCGATACGCTAGTAGCAGCCGCGGCAGGATCAGGGAAAACAGCAGTTCTAGTAGAGCGTATTATTCAAAAATTGTTGAACCAGGATAAGCCTATTGATATAGATTCCCTACTAGTTGTGACGTTTACAAATGCTGCTGCACAAGAAATGCGAAATCGTGTTGCAGAAGCACTTGAGAAAGCATTAGAAGATAACCCTGAATCGTTCCATTTGAAAAAACAATTATCTTTACTACAACAAGCGTCGATTCAAACATTGCACTCTTTTTGTATGGATTTAATCCGTCGCAATTCTTATTTACTGGATATTGATCCAGGTTTTCGAATTGCTGATAGTGTCGAAGGGGATTTGATGCGTCAAGAGGTATTAGAAGATTTGTTTGAGGAGTGGTATGGCAAAGAGCCAGCTGAACAGGATGCATTTTTTGAAGTAATTGATCGTTTCTCTAGTGATCGTAGTGACTTAGAAGTAGAAGCGCTTGTCTTAAAATTGTATAATTTTGCAATGCAAAATCCTTGGCCAGAACAGTGGTTAGACAATCTTGCGGCAATGTACCAAGTTAGTCCAGATACAGATGAGAGTCAAATTAATTGGTTACAGATCTTAAAAAGAGATGTAAAAAGTCAGCTTTTTGCGATGCGTTCAGAGGCGGAGTCAGCTCTTGCGTTAACAAGAGAAAGTGATGGCCCTTACCATTATGCAGATGCAATTGATGCTGATTTGGCTATGATTCAAGAAGCGAGTACTCAATTGGAAATGGGCTGGGACATGGTCCAAGCAATATTTAAAAATTCAAAGTTCACCGCATTATCCCGTAAGAAAGCGGATTTTGATGAAGCTAAAAAGGAAAAAGTGAAAGAAATACGAGCTAAATATAAAAAACGCTGGAATGACCTTGCCACAGACTGGTTTTCGCGAGAACTTTCTAGTTATTTAACCGATATGCAGCACTTGTATCCAACGATGAAGCAACTCGTGATCCTTGTAAAGGAATTTAAACAAAATTATGCTATCTTAAAAAAAGAAAAGGCGCTCGTCGACTTTTCTGACTTAGAACATTATGCTCTAGCGATTTTATTAGCAGAGGAATCAACGGAAGTTGAAGCAAAACCGTCAGAAGTAGCCCATGCGCTACAAGCGAAATTCTCAGAAGTCTTAGTAGATGAATATCAAGATACGAACTTAGTACAAGAAACGTTATTAACATTAGTTACGCAAAAAGATCCTGGTAATATGTTTATGGTTGGGGATGTGAAACAAAGTATTTATCGTTTTCGTCATGCGGAGCCATCTTTGTTTATTAATAAGTACAACCAATTTGCTGCAAAGAGCCATCCAGCACACCGAATTGACTTAGCGCGAAATTTCAGGAGTAGAAAAGAAGTACTGTCAGCAACAAACTATATTTTCAGGCAGCTAATAGATGAAGAAGTTGGCGAGATCGCCTATGAAGATGATGCAGCTTTAATTTATGCAAACCTTATGTATGATGATATTGCTCTAATGGACGCAGATGCGGAAGTTGTAATTATTGATCGTGAAACACAAGAAGATCCAAACGAAGAACAAGCAGAGAGTTTAGAAGACTTAGAAAAAGCACAGATCGAAGCGCGTGCTTATGCAACACGGATTCAGGGATGGATTGGAAATAAAGACACACCACCAATGCAAGTAATTGATAAAGCAACAGGAGCGAAACGAAATATTGAATATCGTGATATCGTGATATTAATGCGGTCAATGACATGGGCATCTACCATAATGGAAGAACTTAAACAACAAGGGATTCCAGTTTATGCGGAGCTAGCAACGGGTTACTTAGAAGCAATTGAAATTAAGATTATGCTTAGTCTATTAAAAGTAATTGATAATCCAAAACAAGATATCCCTCTAGCTAGTGTATTGCGCTCTCCAATTGTTGGACTTAATGAAGAAGATCTTGCCCAAATTCGGTTATCTAAAAAACGAACAAGTTATTATGAAGCATTACAAACGTTTGTTAACCAGACAACTTCAGACGTGAAAAGAGCCCAAATTGAATTGTTTTTGACACAGTTAAAAGATTGGCGTTTGCAAGCACGTCAAGGTGCTTTAGCAGAATTGATTTGGCAGATTTATCGTGACACAGGTTATTATGATTTTGTTGGTGGCATACCTGGTGGACGACAAAGACAGGCTAACCTACGTGCCTTATATGATCGAGCACGCGGGTATGAAGCGACATCCTTCCGTGGGTTATTCCGATTTTTACGCTTTATTGATCGCATGGAAGAAAATGGAGATGATTTAGGTGCAGCACGTGCATTAGGTGAACAAGAAGACGTCGTACGCATTATGACGGTCCATAAAAGTAAGGGATTAGAGTTTCCAGTCGTTATTTTAGGGGCAATGGATAAGCAATTTAATCAACAAGATTTACGTCAGAAATACCTTTTGCACAAAGATCTAGGTTTTGGTAGTAAATATATTGATCCTGAAAAGAGAATCATGTATCCAACACTTGCTTATCATGCATTAAAACAGCAAATGCAGCGAGAGTTATGGGCTGAAGAAATGCGTGTTTTATATGTTGCATTAACACGTGCAAAAGAGAAACTTGTTATGATAGGAACGATAGCTTCTTTTGAGAAAAAACAAGCGAAGTGGCAAGAAATAACAGAACATAGCGAACTAGTTTTGCCAGCACATTATCGTTTGGAAACGAACACGTATCTTGATTGGGTAGCCTCAACATTAATCAGACACCAACAGGCTACGGTCTTACGTGATACTGAATTGAGTGAGAAAATTCCGCTTGTAATTCAAAACGATGAATCAAAGTGGAAAATACAAGTAGAGAATGCCGATGTTTACCGAACAATTGTAGAAAAGAAAGAAACGGCTTCAGTGGATTTGATTGATAAAATCAAGAATTGGCAAACGATTCCTACTACAGATGAAGATTTAGATGTGAAAGTGCGGGATCGTTTGAATTTCACTTATCCCCACAAACAAGCAGCAAGTTATCGTGCGAAACAGACGGTAACAGAAATTAAAAGACAACATGAAGTAAAAGATGATTATAGTGATACCAAGCTAGTTGAAACTTTCCAAACACCAATTATGAGACGACCAGCTTTTATGCAAAAAGAAAAAAAGTTGAGTGCAGCAGAAGTCGGAACAGCAATGCACACGGTAATGCAACATTTTCCATTTACAAAACAGTGGCAAGAAGCGGAACTTGCTGAAGAGGTACAAAAAATGGTCGTAAGGGAAATCTTAACACAAGATCAAGCTGATGTTATTAATTTACCTGCTATTCTTAATTTTTTCCAAACGTCTATTGGTAAGCAAGTAGTAGAGACGGAGACGTCAGCGATGCATCGTGAAGTACCGTTTAGTTTGACTGTAGATGCAAGTGAGATTTATCCTGATTGGAATAAGGAAGAAAAGGAACGTATATTCATTCAGGGTGTAATGGATTTATTGATACCTTTGGATGATGGTTGGATATTAATTGATTATAAAACAGATAAGATCCAAGGAGATGTAGATGAAAAGGTATTACTTGAACGCTATAAAGTTCAAATGAATTTATATTCACGTGCATTAGAAGAAATTTGGAAAAAGCCAGTCAAAGCAAAATATCTATACTTCTTCGATAAAGCAATAGTAATCGAAGTGACATAATTTTAAGCTGATGCGATAATAATGCATCAGCTTTTCTTTTTCAAATTCGCAGTAGATCGAAACTGCGACGTAGTTAGACTTTATTACCCGCTACGCTCCACAAGTGAAATGGACTCGCTTTCCGTGGGCACGGCTTCAGCTAACTCGGATAAGCAAAGACCGCTTTCCGAGTGGATCTTCAGCCCGTGGGATTGCGATTACTCATCCCATCGAAAACATTTGCTGTTCCTGCAGGAGTGTCGCCCATTTCACTTGATCCACTGGTTTTGTCTTTAAACATTTTATGAACTACAAATAAACACATTAATCATTAGTTTCTTGAAAATATTTCGACATGATTCTGTCTTACACTTAAAAATAAATCCACTAATCAGCGAAGGAAGCAAATGGTTGAGACTCCTGTGGGAATAGCACGAACCGAAGATCCTCTATAGAAGCGTTCTTTGCTTCTATAGATAGCTGAGGTTGTGCCCACGGAAAGCGAAACTATTTGCTGACGTAGCGAGTAAGACCAGATTGTTACGTCTTAGTTGATGGTTATTCGGCGATGATCTAGTTGGGTTTATCGTTTTGTTTAATAATTAATTGTTATGTAAAAGTGGGGTTCCCCACTTATTTTATGCGTTACCACTAACTACTTGATCTACGACATCTGGATCAATTGCATTTGTTGCGTTAAAGCCAGTGTTTGTATTGATAAAGTCTCCAGTGTTAAAAGCCCCAGAACCAGCAGCTGTTTTGGAGGCGCTCTTTGGTGCTAAATAAAAACTATCACCGAAATTAATTACACCACCAACTTCGTTAATTTTAATCGGTCCAACAATCGACGGCATTTTGACACACCTACTTTTTCGTGTATTTATCATATCGTATGCATATATTATTTGTTTGTTCCTTGTAGAATCCGAATATGCTTTATCCTTGCCTCAGATTGGATTGATTTTAGATTTCCTACTTGCATAACGGAAGAAGCACTTAGCCCTGTAACGTCAACAGAATTCACTGTAATCATTGCTTTGTGATTGGTTGTTCTTCTTATTACTGGTGTTCCAGGTGTAAATGAAGGGGACGGTCTTTCAAATATAGGGAAATCCGAAAACGCGATTCCTTCATCTGATTGTATGTCACTTTCCCTCTGAATAGCGATCGCTTTACTTGTCTGTTTGGAACGTTTTGCATCACCAATTTCTAGAATAGAAGAATAACCAATAGAATTGACACGTACTAGCTTGACATTACTCGTGTGTAACATTATTTTCTCCAACATCCATTCGACTAAGTGGCAACAATGAGCCAACAATATAGGAGTCTGGTGGTGTATCGTAATACGATTGGAGTTGCATCGAATCATTGTCTCCAACTAAGAAAACGGATGAAGAAGATATTGCTGTGATATCTACATTACCAACGTGTAATTTCCAATTATGCACTTCAAAATTCATAAGAACTAATCTCCTTTATTTGTTTTTTTCTCAAAATAGAGACGTAAGGAATGTGGAATTTCAGCTTGAATTTGTTGCTGAATGTAAGTCTCTAATTGTTGATTATTTTTAATTTGTTGCTTTATTCCTTCCTGTTCATAGTAAGTTACACGTCCTGGTAGTTGTTTTCGAATATCTTCTAAAAGCAACTGTCTGTTAGACTCATCTAGTTGGTACTGATATTCATGAACGAGTTGTTGCAACATCGTATCTCCTTCACGTGTTAGATAATTATCTAATTCATGGATTAACTGTTGATGATTTTGTTTTTGACTGCGAAGTGGAAGTGAAAAATTATCCATTTTAGTGAAGTCTTCTGGTGCTAAACCAATATGCAATGTGCCGTCCATCCGTTCAATTTTTAATTGATCGAAATGATATTCTAACTTTTCAATTGTAGTTTGTTGGTTTGTGGGTTGTTGATATTCCATTTGATCAAGTCTTTCTGTAAGTGTTTGAATTTTTTTATCTTGTTCTATTATATGTTGATGCAGTTGCTGAATGTATTCATACCATGCGGGATCGTTCACACCTTACCCCTCCTCGCTACAAGTCAAGTGTATAGTTATCTTCTACTAATATATGTGTCAGTAGCCCAATTGTGCTTACGATGGGGGAATAAGTGGTACTAGTGGTGTATCTACACCAGGCTGTAATTCAGCGGGTTCAGCGAGATCTTGGTATTCACCTGTGTTATAGAGCTGGGATGAGGCTTGGATTGATCCAGCGCTTCCAATTTGAAGAACAGAAGAGTTTGAAATACTGCCGATCTTCAACATATGAATAGCTATTGATTGATGAACGGTTAAATCCACTTCTCACACCTCAATCTTTATAAACTCGATATCACTTGATCGAATTTGTCTTGGTCATTTATTGTTGTATTCGTTTGATCTAACTGAATGGTAATACCGTCTCCAGTGTTAAAGGAACCACCACCTGCAAAAGTTTTTGCACTAGAATTGGGTTGCATCATGTAAACATCACCTATATGAAAAATACTTGATGTACCAATCGTTATTACTTTCACAGCGCCGACTATAGCAGGCATTTTAACTCCTCCTTTTTTAGCAGTTTATGAAACTGATTCAATTCTGTGTCATTTTCCTATACAATAGAATGTATGACAGTTTAGATGATTAGGGAGAGGCGATTTTATGAATCAACAGGTATCACCTTTAACAGAAAAAAAGCGATTAACCTGGATTGATGCAGCAAGAGGATTTGCTATTCTTGGAATATTTATGGTCAATGTACCTGCTTTTAATGCTCCTTATTTTTTGTATGGTGGGGAGGATACCTTTTGGACATCTGGTATCGATCAAAGCATTCAAGTATTTATTGATATTTTTTTTCAGGCTAGTTTTTATACGTTATTTTCCTTTTTATTTGGATTTGGAATTCAAGTAATAGTTGAAAATATCAAACGAAGAGAGCAGCCTGTTAACAAACTGATTTTTCGACGTTTAGTCATACTAATTGGTTTCGGTTTGATTCATGCGTTTTTAATCTGGCATGGGGATATTCTGCTTACATATGGCATTATTGGTATGTTTCTGTTTTTATTCTTTAAAAGATCGAATCGGACATTGATTGCCTGGGCAATTAGCTTATTAACCATTCCGACGTTGTTATACACGTGGGCTTTGTATCCTTTTCGTGACCAATTGGGTGGCTATAACCTCACTGCGATCGAAGAAGCAGTTAATCGCTATGGATCAGGAAGTTTACTAGATATATGGGCACAGAATTTGCAAGATTGGTCTTACAGCAATGGTGTTTTCACTTACTTTATCTTAGCATGTAATCTGTTACCGTTATTTTTACTAGGAATGGTAACAGCTCGAAAGAAATGGTTGCATAATGTTGAAGCACACCAATCATTTTTGCATAAAGTCTGGTTCGTTTCCTTGGTATTGTTTGTTGGCATAAAAGCAGGATTATATATATGGGGGAATCCAGCATGGTTATCCATGATTCAAGATAGTATTGGTGGGTCAGCATCAGCGATCTTTTACTTGACGACAATTACATTAGCGTATCAACGAACATTCTGGCAAAAAGTATTTAAGCCATTTACGTATGTAGGTCGAATGTCATTATCGAATTATATCTTCCAATCAATTGTATGCTTTTTCTTGTTTTATTCGACTGGATTTGGGTTATATGGTAATATAAAACCACTTGGAAGTATCGGTATCGTATGCGCAGTTTACCTTGTTCAGATCTTGCTCAGCAGTATCTATGTGAAACGCTATCGTTTTGGTCCAATTGAGTGGGTATGGCGTCGTTTCATGTACATGGAGAAGTTACCGAACAAACGATAAATCTATAGTATAGGAGGAAAAAAGAAATGATTCATTTACACATCACAGCATGGGTTCTAGCACTTATTTTATTTGCAGTTACCTTTTCATTCTACAAAAACAAAAAACAAAAAACAAAAACCAGCGAAAATAATGCATATGATTACAAGACTTACCTATCTATTAATCTTATATTCTGGAGGCGACTTATTCTATAATTATATTGTCTCAGGTACTTGGAATAGTTATATGGCGGAGTTGATTATCAAAGCTGCTGCAGGACTATGGGTAATCGCTTGCTTGGAAATCCTGTTAGTTCGATATGCAAAAGGGAAACCGACGAAAGGATTCATGGTCCAATTAGCTGTCTCATTAGTAATTGTGCTTGCATTAGGGTTTGGCCGATTACCATGGGGATTTTTACCCTTATAAGATTGGAAGAAGAGAGAGTTTTACTCGTATTATATGAGTGGAACTCTTTTTATTTTGTTTCTATTAATTTTTCTGAAAGGTGCATATAATTTGCGGAAGGGATCATATATTTCGCTGAAGGACGCATATAATTATCTAACGGCTCATATATTCCTTATTTAGATAATTATGAGCCTTTAATAGTTGGCACATTCCCCGCCGCCCATCATATAAATAGACATAAGATTTATTTTTCAATATGCGAGAGGATGTGGTGATCAAATTATGTGCGGTATAACAGGATGGATTGATTATCAAAAGGATTTAACTAAGTCCGAGCAAACAATAAAAAATATGGCAAATGCCTTGCAACATAGAGGGCCAGATGAACAAAAAGAGTGGATCGATACACATGTAGCGTTTGGACATAAGCGTTTGGTTGTTGTTGATCCTGCTGGTGGAAAGCAACCAATGCATTGTCTAAAAGAAGATAATGATTATGTGCTTGTTTATAACGGAGAACTCTATAATACCGAGGATATCCGAACTGAATTACAAACACGCGGGTGGCACTTTGATTCACATTCTGATACAGAGGTATTGTTGAAAAGCTATATCGAGTGGAAGGAAGAGTGTGTAGAGAAATTTAATGGGATCTTTGCATTTGCTATTTGGGATTCTAAGAATGAAAAACTTTTTCTCGCTCGTGATCGTTTAGGTGTTAAACCATTATTTTATACCGAAAAAAATGGTTCATTTCTTTTTGCTTCGGAAATCAAAGGACTACTAGCACATGAAGACGTAAAAGCCGTTCTAGATCAAGATGGAGTGAGTGAACTGTTAGCTCTTGGACCATCTAGAACACCTGGTAATGGCGTCTTTAAGGGTATTAATGAATTAAAAGCTGCACATGTTGGTATAGTCGACCGTAACGGTTTTCGTACAAAAAGGTATTGGAACGTTAAAAGCAAAGCCCATAAAGATAGTCTTGAGGAAACGGCAAAGCAAATACGTTTCTTACTTACAGATGCAGTAGAACGCCAACTCGTTTCTGATGTTCCAATTGGGACTTTTTTATCTGGTGGTGTTGATTCAAGTGCAATTACAGCAATTGCAGCAAATTATCTAAAAAAAGAAAAGCAGCAAACTCTCCCAACTTTTTCAATCGATTATGAAGATAATGCACGTTATTTTAAGAAAAGCACCTTCCAGCCAAACAGTGATGCAGATTTTATAGGGAAAATGGTTGATGCATGCAAAACAGAACAGCATACGTATGTACTCGATAATGAAACGCTAGCCGACTTATTAAAAAATGCAGTTGAATACCGTGATCTTCCTGGAATGGCGGATGTTGATAGTTCACTGTATTGGTTCTGTGGAAAAACAAAAGAAGAGATAACAGTTGCGCTTTCCGGAGAATGTGCGGATGAGATATTTGGTGGGTATCCCTGGTTTTACAGGGAAGAAGATTTAGATCGTGAAGGCTTCCCTTGGATTCGATCAGCAGATGTTCGAACCGGTTTACTAACAAAAGAATGGCAAGATAAACTAGACCTACATGAATATATGCTCGCTCGTTACCAAGAAACAGTTGACGAAACACCTGTTTATGATGGTGAAAGTGAAATCGATAAGAAGAGAAGACAAATGTTCTATTTGAATATGCATTGGTTTATGCCAACATTATTAGATCGAAAAGATCGTATGAGCATGGGGGCAAGTTTCGAAGCGCGCGTCCCGTTTAGTGATCACCGTTTAGTTGAATATGTATGGAATATTCCGTGGGAAATGAAGACATATCAAGGTAGAGAAAAGGGCATTCTAAGAAAAGCTTTAGAAGGGTTACTTCCAGATGAAATTTTATATCGAAAGAAAAGTCCATATCCGAAGACACATCACCCTGCTTATACAGCTGCGGTTGTAGGATGGATGAATCAAATTATTGCTGATCCAAATGCGCGATTATTTGATTTATTTGATAAAGAATCAATTAAAAAACTTGTCGCTAGTGAAGGAAAAGAAATTGATACACCATGGTTTGGTCAACTTATGCGAGGGCCTCAATTACTAGCTTATTTAGGGCAAGTAGATTACTGGTTACGGAAATATGATATTGAAATAGAAAAGTAAAAGAAGCAGAGGATTACTCCTCTGCTTCTTTAGTATAAACAAATGATTTGCGGATCCAAACTTTTGAACGCCACCGACCAAGCATTAAAATTCCGCGAAGCCATTCGTCAGCAATAAAGCCAATCCAAACACCGACTAGTCCAAGCTCTAAAAATATTCCGAAAAACCATGCGAAAGTAACACTGACTCCCCACATAGATAAAACGCCAACAAATACAGGGAATTTAACATCACCAGCTGCACGCAAGGAATTAATCACAACTAAATTAAAAGCACGTCCTGGCTCTAGAATGATTGTTATGAGTAGGAGCAATGCACCTGATTCAATAATAGAGTCATTATTAGTGAAAATACCGAGTAAAAAATCACTAGAAAAATAGACAACAACGGCTGCAAAAGTACTTACTACAATCGCAATTTGGAGACTTCTAATTCCACGTTTGTATGCAGAATCAATGTCACCCGCACCAATCATATGACCAATTAATATTTGAGTTCCTTGCCCGATTGCAATCGAAAACAAGAGAATAAACATCATAATATTTTGGACATATACTTTCGTTGTAATTGCTGCTGTACCGAGCTGTGCGATGAAATAAGTGATTACCATTTGGCTACCATTATAAGATAATTGCTCTCCAGCTGAAGGAATACCAATGTTTAATAAGTGTCTCACGTTTGCTTTTTCATATTTATAAAAGGATTGAAACGGTAAGGTTCCTTTATTTCGTTTCACTAAAATAACAAGTAGTAGTAGAAATCCTAAAAATCTACTAATGATCGTGGAATAGGCAACTCCTTCCACGCCAAGAACTGGGAAATCAAACGGTCCAAAAATCACAAAATAATTTCCAATAATATTAATGATATTCATACCGATTGTTACGTACATAGTATCCTTAGTAAATCCGTAACTACGCAAGATTGCAGCAACGGTCATAATCAAAGCTTGCACAAAGATTAAACCACCAACAATATTCATATAGGCATCTGCATCGGCCATTAACTCATTAGGTAAGTCCATAAGGTTAAGTAACGAGCGGCTAAATATAAATAAGCCAAGACTTAATAATAAGGAAAAAATTAAATTAAGGCTAATTGATGTGACTGCAATTTTGCCAGCGACAAGTGCATTATCAGCACCAAGATTCTGTGCAATCAGTATTGCAGCACCAGCCGCAACAAAACCAAACATAACAATCACAACAGATAATATTTGATTTGAGACGCCGACTGCTGCAACAGCATTATCTGAGTATTGACTGAGCATTAAGGTATCAGCGTTTCCCATCAACATATGAAGTAGAATTTCAATGAAAATTGGCCAGGTTAAAGCGTATAAGGTCATTTTTTGAGGTGTATTCGATTTATTCAAAAAATCACTCCTTTTCCGTAAAAAAAATAAAAAGTTAACGTTTTCATAAAACCACACGATAATAACTTTACTTCTCCATGAAGGAAAAGGCAATCTTTTTTTAAGGTTTTTGCAAACAACGTTGCTTTCACTATTCGAATTTGAGAGGAACTCTGTCGTAAGATGCATAAAGTTTTAACTCGCTCCTCAAATGAAAGTGACTCTCTTTCCGTAGGCACGGCTTCAGCTAATTCGGTAAAGAAAACCGCTTTACAGAATGGATTTTCAGCCCGTGGGATTGCGATTATTCATCCCATCGGAAACATGTGCTGTTCCTAATGGAGTCTCGTCAATTTCATTTGATATGCTAGTATTGGTCTATAACTGTATGACAGGTTATCCTTTTTCGAACTGAGTTGAAATCACCAGCAACTTTTTACTAATTCTAAATATTGCTCTTTTCAACGAAGGAAGCAAAGGGTTGAGACTCCTGTGGGAACAGCACAAACCGAAGATCCTCTATTGAAGCGAACTTTGCTTCGATAGATAGCTGAGGTTGTGTCCACGGAAAGCGAAACCCTTTGCTGACGCAGTGAGATCAAACACGTTACGTTAGAGTATATGTTAATTTAGTCATAAACAAAAATTTCCAAACGACAGCCTTTTTAAAAGAAAAAGCAGGACTCCAAAGGAATCCTGCTTCTAATCAGCCATTTACGATAACGCCACCATTAACGTGAATCATTTGTCCAGTTACATAACTTGAATCTTTGCTAGCTAAATATACATAAGAAGGTGCAAGTTCATAAGGTTGTCCAGGTCTGCCCATTGGGTTGTTAGCACCGAATTTACCAACTTTTTCAGCATCAAAACTTGATGGGATAAGCGGTGTCCAAATAGGTCCAGGTGCTACGGCATTGACACGAATTTCTTTAGGAAGTAAAGATTGCGATAATGATCGGGTGAATGATGTTATTGCACCCTTTGTACTTGAATAATCGATCAAATCTGCAGCCCCTTTATATGCAGTGATAGATGAGCTGTTAATGATAGAACTACCTGCTTTCATATGAGGAATAACTGCCTTTGATAGATAGAAAAAAGAAAAAATATTTGTTTTAAATGTTTTTTCTAATTGTTCGTTACTAATATTCAAGAAATCTTCCTGCGGGTACTGAACAGCAGCATTATTTACAAGAATATCTATTTTACTGAATTGCTTGATGACTTGGTCAATTGCGGATTGACAGAAGGTCGAGTCACCTAGATCCCCATTAATCAGTAGACAAGTTTGTCCTTCTTTTTCAACAGCACGCTTTGTTTCCTCGGCATCGTCATGTTCGTCTAAATAAATAATTACCACATCAGCACCCTCTTTGGCATAGTGGATACTTACTGCTCGACCAATCCCACTATCACCTCCTGTGATAACAGCAAGTTTGTCTTGGAGCTTTCCACTAGCCTTATACGTACCGTTATCAAAAATTGGACGTGGATACATTTCAGATTCTATTCCAGGTTGCTTCGTTTGATGTTGCTTTGGTTGTGCATTTTGTTGTTTATTTGACATATTCATTCTCCTTCTATAGCGAGTTATCGTATGTTTACCCGGAAATTGAATTCATATGTAAGAAAGTTGTAAAATAGGAAAAAAGTTTGATAAAAAAGCTATTCCAGATTAGCTGAAATAGCGGTGTTATTCATATAATAAGATATAATGTCCTTTTATTTGTACGTGTCATTTAAGAAGAATAATGCAATAGTCCCTGGTCCGGAATGTGCACCAATTGTCGATCCGACCATATTAATATGGATATCTTTCGTATGGAATCTTTCTTGTATCATATCAGCAAGTTCTTTTGCTGTATCGTATACATCACCATGGGTAATGGCTATGCGTTGATTTGTTAAGTCTTGGCCACGTTCTTCCATAATATCGAGCATTCTTTTCCAAACCTTTTTAGAACCACGAATTTTTTCCAGAGGGATTAATTGTCCATCTTCCACGTGTAGGATAGGTTTAATTTTTAAAAGTGTTCCAACAAAAGCGGCAGATTTGCTTACACGCCCACCTCGATATAAATATTCAAGGTCATCGACAGTAAAGATGTGTTCCATATGGTCTGCATGATACTGACTGACTTCAGCTATTTCTGCTAATGCTTTACCTTCTTTAGCTAGTTCTGCAGCACGCATAACGACTAAACCATATCCGAGTGATGCACACTTGGTGTCAATTATGGTGATTTCCCAATTTGGATATGTGTTTTTTACTTCTTCCTCAGCTATTTTCGCGGATTGGTATGTACCCGAAAGTGCTGATGAAAAAGATAGATACAAACAAGGCTTATTCTCTTTTGCATACTTTTCAAATAGTGTAGTAAAAGCCTGTGGTGAAACTTGAGAAGTCTTAGGTGCCTTTCCATTACGCATCGCATCATATATTGTTTTTGCGGAAATAGTTTTACCATCCTCATAGTTTTGGTCATCTAGTTGGACTGTTAACGAGACACTGTCTACTTGAAAGTATTCAAAATCCTCTTTTGATAAGTCACTAGCAGAGTCTGCAATAATTTGAACTGACATGCTACTCACCTCCATTTAATTAATAAGATGTCGTAAACAATATAGACATCCATTGCAACGTAACTACTTCTAGTTTATAGTTACGTAGGGTATTCGTCAAAGTAAATATAGTCTGTTCTCTCTATATAAGATTATCCACTTGATATCTAGGGTATGTAAAGAGAACAAAAAGTAAAAGCTATAATCAAAAGTTTTAAGTAAGGAGTTGTAAGTATTTATGTTCATATTTGAAGCAAAACGTATTTTTGTTGTTATCATAGGTGCATTGCTAAACGCTTTAGCCTTGAATTTCTTTCTAATTGGCGCTGACGTTTATGCAAGTGGATTTACCGGGATGGCACAGTTATTATCAACCGTTTTTTCTGATTACTTTGGAATAGATTTTATTAGTACAGGTATATTACTTTTGCTATTAAATATTCCAGTTGCTATATTAGGTTGGTTTAAAGTTGGTCGTTATTTTACTGTATATAGTTTTATTTCCGTTGCATGTACAACGTTATTTCTTGAAATTATTCCAGTTATAAGTTTCTCAAGTGATATTATGTTAAATGCTGTATTTGGCGGTGTAATCGGTGGTGTAGGTATTGGGATTTCATTGAAATGGGGTGCTTCAACAGGCGGTTCTGATATAGTAGCAATGGTGCTGTCACGGATGAAGGACCGTCCAATTGGAAGTTATCTAATGATTATAAATGGTGTTATTATCGTGTTAGCAGGTTATTTAAATGAACCTGAAAACGCACTATACACACTGTTAGCACTTTATGTTACAACACGTGTAATAGATACCTTACATACACGACATGAAAAAGTTACAGCTATGATTGTCACCAAGAAAACAGATGAACTACAACAAGCAATACATGATACGATGGTACGGGGTATTACCATTTTACCAGCTCGTGGTGCTTATTCAAAAGAAGATAAGTCGATGTTAGTCCTAGTTATTACCAGATATGAATTGTATGACTTAGAAAGAATTATTCATGAGGTCGATCCACATGCATTCACTAATGTTGTTCAAACAACTGGAATTTTTGGTTTCTTCCGAAAAGGTGAATAAAAGAATGGCTGTGTTAAACAAGTTGTTTAACACAGCCATTTTTTAATAACCGTATTTATTTAATAAACTTTCTACTTGTGAAAGAAGACCATCCCATTCAACATCAATTTTTTTATTAACTGTGATGAAATGTTGATAACCGAATACGTTGTCTACACCTTCAAGTGCCATTAGCTCATTCATTACTTGATAATCACTTGTTTGACCAGGCATAACAGAGATACTGCTATTTCCTTCAAAAATTAATGAATCAGTTGAAAACTTCATTGCGTTTGGATTTGGTGTTGCTTCTACTATAACGCTCATACTTTTTCCTCCTAAATCGACTACTTCCATATCATTTTAGCAAATTTTTAGCAATTAAAAAAGAAGAAAAAGATATTGCTTCCCATAGACAGATACTTTACGATAGATAGAGATGAAAAAAAGACTGGTTAAAGGGTATAATAAATAACGAATATAGCATTGATCCTGTTTGGAGTGAAAAGATAATGAAGGAATATCAAATCATCTTTATGAAACGCTACATACATATACTAGAAAAATGGAAAAAACGTGAAGTGATAAAGAATGATGAGATTCAACAGTTATTAAATGACATAAAAGATACGGCAATGCATATAGAACTACACCACTTGGAAGAAATAGCAACATCCTTGTTAGAAGAAATGAATAAGGAGAGAAAAGCTGATTGGACAGAGGAAGAGTGGAGTAACTTTATTCAACCACTCGTATTGCTATTTGACGAGCAGACGGTTGAAAGAAGTAGTAAGTTAAATAAATCACCAAAACGTATTACAGCATTATTATTAGATAATGAAGTAGGTTCAGTGTATCAAATTAAAGAAGAATTAGAGAAGCTAAATTATGAAGTGTTAATTGCAACCAAAGTCAAACGAGCCATTGAATTATTTTATGATTACCATCCAGATTTAATACTTATCCATACATCAATGGAAGAGACTGTTGTCTTATATGCTTTGTCTAAATTAAGTGAAAGAGCAATTGAGTCATTCATTCCAATTTTCGTAATTGGTAATTCAAATGAACCTTCCTTAAAGATTAAAGTATATGATGCTGGTGCAACAGATTATATAGATAATGCGATTGAATACGATGTGTTAGATAGTCTAGTTGCCAATCGAATGAGACAGCAAGCTTATTTTAAGAAAAGTGTTCTATTTGATGAATTAACACAAGCATATAATAGAACGTTTTTATCTAATGTTTGGAAAAACTTAATAAAAAGATACAAGGAACGTGAGCAGATTTTTAGTTTAGTTTTAATTGATTTAGACTTTTTTAAACAAGTAAATGACAGGTATGGACATGCGGTAGGGGACGTTGTCTTGAAAAATTTCTCATCTTATATGTTAAAAGAAAAACGTCCGTCAGATTTCTTTATTCGTTATGGTGGAGAAGAATTTATTTTAATTATGCCAGAGATAAATCAAATAGAAGCGCTCAAGTATACCAATGCGTTACTAGAGAAGTTTATCAAAACGGGGCACCATACGAAAGACGGCGAAATTTTCCTCAGTTTTACAGCTGGTATTTCTGAGATGGGAGAAGGCATTGCAACTATTGATCGTTTAATTGAGAAAAGTGATAAAGCTTTATATTATGGTAAGGATCAAGGAAGAAAACGAGTAGAAGTTTATCGATATGATTTGGAGAAAGACCCACTTGCTGAAGGTGGAGAGGTGACTTTGAAAATTGCTATTGTAGATGATGATCGTTTTATTCGACGTTTACTACAAGATAAGTTAGCGAAACTTCAAATTGAACCATATAGAATGGAGATAGCTTCATTTCACGATGGGGAGATATTTCTAGAATCTAATTGGTATAAGGGCAGAGAGAAGAAAATCGTCTTATTGGATGGCATTTTACCTAATCTTGACGGGTTAGATATTTTGAAATATTTAAGACAAACAGTAAATGAATCTGAAATTGGTATAATGATGTTATCAGGAAGACAAAAGAATAGTGATATGGTTAAGGCCTTAGAATTAGGTGCAGATGATTACATTACAAAACCATTCAGTTTAGAGCAACTAGAAGCGCGAATAAAACGATTAGTACATCGTCTGTTTAGTCGATGAATTGAATTATGTATAAAAGAAAAACTAGGTGGTTATCTAGCATAAACGCTAAGTAACCGACCTAGTTTATTTAACTTGTTTTGTAAAAAGGAGTCTTAATCTAATGCTTGTTCATCACTTAAATGAACTTCTAACTGTTGTAATTCTCTTTGTTCTTCAGGGGTAGCCTGTGCATAGGCAGCTTGAACAGCTTTAGAAGCAGCTTGCTTGTCTTCTTCTGTATAATTTGTTCCTGATGTTACACGTTGCATCGCGTCTTTTGCTTGCTGAAATAAATGATTTGCCACAATAGTTTCCTCCTACAAGTTGTTTTTTGTTGCGTCTGTGTCTATTAAGCGTTCGTGGTAAGGAAAGCGTTCATCATGTTTTTTTACTACATCTGCCCCTTGTGCAGTAAAACGTTTTGATTTACTTTTTTTAGACATATTTTTCCCTCCTATACCAATAAGAAAAAAGCCTGCACTCTAATTGAATGCAAGCTTAGTTTAAATCAAATTCAATTTTTTATACCTGTCGATAATTAGGCATCGACCTTTAATTTTAAATATGTTTCTAAAAATTCACCTATACCATCTTCTTCATTCGTCGCAGTAATATGATTAGCAAGATCTTTTAATTCATCTATGGCATTGCCCATCGCAACGCCAGCACCAGCATACTCAATCATTTCATTATCATTATCTTCATCGCCAAAAGCGATAACATTTGCTTGAGGAATATTGTAATAATGTGCAATACGTTGTAAACCAACAGCTTTATTCATACCTTTACGAACAATTTCAATCACATTCCATGGGGCGCCCCATTTACGATGTTCAATTACTTCAGCATGATCAAGATCTAATTGCTCGCGCAAAGCTACAATGTGGTCTTCACGTGGATGAATTAATAAAGAAGTAGGATCTTCCTTTAATTCATTCTTTAAGCTACCAATTACAATTGGATTTTTTTCTCTATCTGTATGCAAAATGGTCATTAACTCTTCATCATATCGATCTAAGTAAACATCATCAGTAACTTCAGCCATAATATTGTTCACTTCTAGATCGTAGCAAGTTTGAACTATTTTTAAAGCTGTCCGTTTTGGAAGTGGACTATGTAATGCTTTCCATTTAGAATCTGTAGGGTGGTGAATAAGTGCACCATTAAAATTAACCATCGGTGTATCCAAGCCTAATTCATGATAGTAATCAATACTAGCTCGATGTGGTCTACCAGTAGCAATTACGACGATGTGACCTTCTTCTTTTGCTTTTAAAACAATTTTTTTTGTACGTTCACTAATTACTTTTTTGTCAGTTAACAATGTTCCATCAAGATCTAAAGCAATTAGATGTCGTGTCTTTGTCATTAAAATCACCTCTTATTAGTAAGTACAGTTTAAAGAAGAATTTTACTTCTGTAAAGAATTTGTTGTATAACGTTTTAATTTTGCATCTGAGTATTGGAAAATATATGATAGTAATACTACTATATATTAATGTTAGAGAGGAAAAACTAATGATACATATTGAAAAGGAAATTTGGCATGAAATTCCGATTTTGGTTATTGTAGATAGTGAAAAGAAAGAAGAGCCTTTACCAGTATTAACTTATATACATGGATTTACAAGCGCAAAAGAACATAATTTACCACTTGCATATCTAATGGCTGAAAAAGGTTATCGTGTTTTGTTACCGGATTGTTTTTTGCATGGTGAACGGGTAATAAATCTTGATGAAAAACAACGTCAAATGAAATTCTTTGACATTATAAAACAAAATATACTGGATCTAAAATTAATAAAAGAAATATTAGATCAACGCGGATTATTATTGGATAATCGTTTTGGATTAGCTGGGACAAGTATGGGCGGTATTACAACTGCGGCTGCTTTAACACAATATCCTTGGATTAAATCGGCAGCAATTTTAATGGGTACACCTAAAATCACGATATACGCGCGCCAGATAATTCAAGAAATTCAAAAGCAAGGCGTCAATCTCCCAATGTCAACAGAAGAAATAGAGAAGATGCTCGAGAGTTTAAATGCAATTGATTTATCGATGCAGCCTGAAAGATTAGATGGAAGGCCTTTATTCTTCTGGCACGGTGAAAAAGATATGGTTGTACCATTTGACCACGCTCATAGCTTTCATCAACAAATTCTAGGTGAATACAAGAACCAAGAAAGTATTCGATTTATACCTGAAATTGGTGCTGGGCATAAGGTAAGTCGCTTAGCTATTTTAGAAACAGTGAAATGGTTTGAATTGCAATTATAGAAATCGTGATATAGATCATTTTATTTTTAATACTTTTATGTTTATAATATAGTATACGTAAATAAAGGAGGAAATATTATGGAGGAAGCGTTACAAGAGAATCTAATGGGTGCTTTGGAGAATGTAATTGATCCCGAGCTTGGAATAGATATAGTTAATTTAGGTCTTGTTTATGGCGTTAATTTAGAAGATGATGGCCTTGCTGTTGTCACGATGACTTTGACAGCAATGGGCTGTCCATTAGCTGCGCATATTGAAGAAGACGTCAAGAGTGTTCTTGCAGATCTTCCTGAAGTAAAAGATACAAGAGTTGATATTGTGTGGAGCCCACCTTGGGGTAAAGAACGCATGTCACGTTATGCGAAAATAGCACTTGGTATTCCAGATTGATAAAGCCTTTTAAAAAACGTCCCTTAATTTAAGGGACGTTTTTAATTGTTAAATAATAAATGATTTAACAATTCCTTGTTTATAAGTAATGCACCGTTCTGATGCTTCTTAATAGTTTGTTGTTTTTTTAACTGAGACAATGTGCGGCTGACTGATTCTCTACTTGAGCCGATCATATTTGCAAGTTGTTGATTAGAGAAAGGAGTTTGCAGAACAAACCATCCGTTTACTTGTTCTTCGCCATGTGTTTCAGTTAGACGTAATAACAACATAATGATTTGTTCATAGGTATTATGTAAAATTTGTTCCTCTAATCTATTCTGTAAATCAATGATTAACCCACCTAATACGTGAATTAATTTGATGCTAATCGAAGGGTTAGTAATTAAAAAGTTTTCAAATGTTTGGATTGGTAAAGAATATATTTCTGTCTCTTCAACAGCTTGGGCATGTGCCGGGTAGTTACCTTTCCTGAAAAATCCTTGATGTGGAAACATATCCCCTTTGGTCAACAAATTCACAATTTGTTCTTTACCATGAATATCTGTTTTGTAAATGTTTATACTGCCAGTTTTAATAAAGAAGACAGTTGTTAAAGGTTCCCCCTGCATGAAAACATGATTGCCACGTTGATATGTATGTGACTTCATTAGTGACAAAATAGGCTCAAGTTCTGCTGGTGCTAAATCTTTGAACAATGGTATAGATTTAAATAATTGAATGGTTGATTCATCTCTCATAAACAATTCTCCCTTCATTGTTTATTCATTCTAAAAAGTCTCTTAGCAGTAGATAGAAACTGCGACATAACATACCGCTTTGGAAATATACTCTGCTTTCCGTGGGATTGTGATTACTCATCCCATCGAAAACATTCGCTGTTCCCACAGGAGTCTCAACCATTTGCTTTCTTCGCTGGATAGCGTAATTTTCCATAGTGCATATTGTTGATCATTTTTCCTAACTTGAGAAGCGGGTCAGGGGACTATATTGTGTTGCAGTTTATTAGGTTTTTAATTAATTGTACATAACACGATGGGGCAGTTTTCACAGTTTATTTCTGTTTTTAAATAATCTAAATCAAAAATAGTGATTTTGCCTTTTTCCATTCCGATAATGTTAAGACGTTTTAATTCATTTAATAAACGATTAACACTTTCACGAGAGGTTCCGCAAAAATTTGCTAGTTCTTGATTTGTAAGATTAATTTCTAGTAATATGCCTTCCTTTTTCTTCTCTCCATAGCTATTGGAAAGTCGAATTAGTGTTGAATATAAAGCACCTTTTTTCCCATGAGAAACTAGATCTCTGAATTTTGTTTGATCACGTCGATAGTTAAGATTCATTATTTTTAATAACTCAATCGACAGTTTGGGATTCGTTAGTATTTTTTCCTCTAATGTTTTTCTTTTAATTACGCCAACTTCTCCGTCTTCGGTTACTTTGGCATTTAAAATGTACTTTACCTCTTCATTATCTAATGTAAGTTCCCCAACAATGTCATCTTTGGAGCAAATGCGTAAAAATAGTTCTCGACCGTCCGATGAAATTTTACCGATTTGTATGCTACCTGATTTAATAATAAAGAGGTCAGATACTTCTTCGCCTTGTTGGAAAAGGTACGTATTTTTTTTTATTGGTAAAGTATAATCGATTGCTGACAAAACAGTTGCAAGTTCTATTGATGTGTTTTGTGATACAGGAATTTTTTTCACATTTTTCAGCTCCCCATAAGACAATTTTTGTCATACTAATTTATAACAAAATAAAAGCGATGAATCCTGCAATAAAGCAATAAATAGCGAAATATTTTAAATTTCCACGAGCCATAACGTTCATAAACCATTTTAAAGAAAAATAAGTTGCTACAGCAGCTGCAATAAAAGCTAATAAATAAGGGATCCACATGGTTTTTAATTCTGCAGTAAATAAATCGTCAATTGATAACAAAAATGTTCCGAAGCTAATTGGAATGAAGAGTAGGAAAGAGAATCGTAACGCTGTCTCTTGCTTCATTCCAAGTAACATAGCAGCAACAATGGTTGCACCAGAACGACTAATGCCGGGGATTAATGCGACTGATTGAGCTAATCCAACTATAATGGCATCTTTCAGTGTTAGTGCACCGTCATTTTTACGACCTCTAATGTTTCGAATAATCCATAAACCTATACCTGTAATAATTAGCGTAATACCAATTTGTTGTGGTTTGCTAAAAATCAAACCAATTTGTTCCTCAAATAATAACCCAATTACACCTGCTGGAATTGTTGCAACAATAAGATACAAAATGAAATCAAAGTCTTCTTTAGCATCTCGTTCTCTTTTTACAATAAAACGCAAACCGTTTTGAATTAAACGAAGAATGTCATCCTTATAAATAATTAAAACAGCAATCAGTGAACCAAAGTTAACGAGTATCTCAAAAGACAAATTATCCAACTTTAGTCCAAACAAATTTTGGACAATGACAAGGTGCCCACTTGATGATATCGGAATTGGTTCGGTAAACCCTTGTACTAATCCAAAAAAAACATACTTTAATAACAAACTAAAGCTCTCATATAATTCCATTTCTTTTCCCCCAATTAATCATTTATCAGTTCCGCGTTTGTCACAAATAAAACCATAAAAGCATACGTTATGAATGAGAAAGGGAGGTTATTTTAATGCATCAGCCCAATCAACATCAACATATGCACGACTTATGTAAAAATCACATGCATAGCTATGTATTACTAGAAATATCAGATGGATCCGTAATTGATGGTATTATCACAGATGTCGATGAAACCCATGTTCATGTCGCTGTTCCTAATGATTTAGGGACAGAAAATGATGAGCGCTTCACTCCATATGGTTATGGTTTTCCACAAGGGCCAAGACCACCATATGGATACGGGCCATACCCATATCCAGGACCTGGACGTTTTAGACGCTTAGTCTTACCCTTAGCAGCTCTAACCGCGCTAAGTGTTCTTCCATGGTATTAGAAGCAGTTAGAAACTGTTTGGTAACAGTGATAAACCCTTGCCAATAGGTTTGACAAGGGTTCATCACCTAACTATTCGACTGTTTCATTTGTATCAGGAGTAATAATGAAATCCCCAACAATCGTAACGATTATACTGAATGTTACTGTTAAGACAATAACAGGTCCAAATGCAAATTGATCACCAGTCATGCTTGTTAAAACATAAGCAAGTAGCGTACCAAGGACAAAGGACCAAAAAACAACACCTAGAAAACGCATAGTTTCACCTCTATTTATACATTCACCTATCTTATTTTATACTACCAAATAAGAGCTTGAAAATAAAGTGAATTTTTTGTGCCATCCGTATACTTTTAACAAATGAATAAAACTTATGCAGTTCATAAGTGACTACTAAACGTTTCTATCGTACTTAGTAAGAAAGGAAGAGAATAAATGTACATCATAATAGGTTGTTTTAATTGGATTGGCTATCATTTAACAGATGCATTATTAGTAAATGGAGAAAAGGTTGTCGGAGTAGATCATTTAGGGAATCCCAAAAAAGAAGAATTAGCATTAAATATAGGAAGAAATGCTAATTTCACACTATATGAAAAAATAGATGCTAGCAATTTAAAGGAATTAGATCCTAAAGCTATATTTGTCTTTGATGCTAGAGTAGATTCTAATTGTACGTATTCTTTCGACGGTAGATGTTTTATTTGCACGAATGAAGGTGTTGCGAAAAATAATATAATAGAAATAACTCCACCACTTTTATATGGCGAATGGATGGAACGAACGGCAACTGGATATTATCAAGATCATACATTTATTAAATTTAATAGTGATTTATTTAATGATAAAGCAATTTATATTAAAGATTTTGTATATGCAATGGTGCAATTAATTGATGCGAGCGTATTACCTGATTCAATTACGTACTATACTCCTACACAAACAATGAATAAACCGACGTATAAGGATGAATTATTCATTTTACCTAGTATGCCTAATAAAAAAAGATTGGCTAAAGTAGATGATTTTTATCATATGAATAGTGATTTTCAGTAATGTAATCAAATTGTAATCTGATTTTACGTATACGTAATTCGTTTAAAAAGGTAAAATAAAGGTACAAGTCTCTTATGCGGAGGAGTGCCACTTTTTGAAAAAAGCAATTTTCTATTTATTTATTTTATTATTAATTACCATCCCATTACTAACTAGTTGTAGTTCTAATGGAGAGATTGAAAAGGTAGGTATGCTTGTAGAACATTCTGTTAATGATCAGACATGGGGATCAGAAGGGTATCAAGGTTTATTGCAAATTAAGGATCAATTCAATGTTGATGTTTATTTCAAAGAAGGAATACAAACACAATCAGACGTTAATCGCTCTGTTGAGGAGTTTGTTCAGCAAGGTGTGAATATAATATTTGGACATAGTAGTATTTATGGTAAATATTTTGATGTGATTCATACTTCTTATCCAGATGTGCAATTTGTCTATTTTAATGGTGGTTATGAAGGTGAAAACTTAACAAGCCTAAACTTTAACTCAAATGCGATGGGCTTTTTTGCAGGTATGGTTGCTGGAAAGATGACGAAAACAAACGAGGTAGGAATTATTGGCGCATATGAATGGCAGCCAGAAATTGAAGGTTTTTATGAAGGAGTTAAATATCAGAATCCTGATGCAAATATTTCAATGAATTTCGTCAATGACTGGGATAATGTTGACCGTGCCCTTGAGATTTTCTCTGTGATGAATGAAGAAAGTGTAGATGTTTTTTATCCTGCAGGTGATAGTTTTAGTTTAGAAGTTATTAAAGAGATTCAGGAACACAATAAATATGCTATTGGATATATTATAGATCCTTCCGATATAGTAGGGGCAACTGTTTTAACTAGTACATTACAACATGTTGATAAATTATATTTATCTGCGGCAGAACTTTTTGATAAAAATGAATTAAGTGGTGGTATATTTACTTATGATTTTCAGGATGATGTCATCTCTTTAGGAGAATTTAGTCCTGATGTGCCAGATGCATATCGAAAGAAAATTGAACAGGAAATAGAAGCATACATAAACACTGGTTTATTACCAAATGAAAAAGATTAAAGCAATTGCTTTAATCTTTTTTTGGTGTTATATATAAAAATAGTTTGTTATGATTTCTATTCTAATGGAGAAAGTAAAACTTGATTATATATAAAAATTCTATTATATTAGTACCAAGTCCTAATAATTGATTATAAAATTAATTTTTCTGAGAGGTTGAATAAAATGCGTGCAGGTATCATTGGAGCAGGACATTATGTCCCAGATAAAATAGTTACAAATGCCGATTTAGAGAAAATTGTAGATACAAATGATGAGTGGATTCGTACAAGAACTGGTATTGAAGAGCGCCGGATAGCAGAAGATACTATGGATACATCCGATATGGCCTATGAGGCTGCAATTCGCGCAATGGAAGATGCAAACATTACAGGTGCTGACATTGACTTAATCCTAGTTGCTACGGTAACTCCGGATATGCCTTTTCCTACAGTATCTTGTATGTTGCAAGAAAGATTAGGAGCAACAAAGGCAGCGGCAATGGATCTAAGTGCTGCTTGTGCAGGATTTATGTACGGAGTAGTTACGGCGAAACAATTCATTGATACGGCTGTATATAAAAATATATTAGTTATTGGAGCTGAGAAGCTTTCTAAAATAACAGATTGGTCTGATAGAAATACGTGTGTTTTATTTGGAGACGGTGCTGGAGCAGTTGTTGTCGGTGAAGTAAGTGATGATAAGGGGATTCTCTCCTTTGAATTGGGAGCTGATGGAAGCGGTGGAAAGCACTTGTATCAAGATAATGATTTTATTAGTATGAACGGAAGAGAAGTATTTAAATTTGCTGTTCGTCAAATGCCAGAATCATCGCTTCATGTGGTCGAGAAAGCAGGATATGCAAAAGAAGATGTTGATTATTTAATCCCACACCAAGCAAACATTCGTATTATGGAAGCTGCAAGAAATAAATTAGATATACCAGTTGAAAAAATGGCAACATCAGTTAAAAGATTTGGTAATACGTCATCAGCATCCATTCCAATTGCTTTATCAGAAGCGGTACAGAATGGCGATGTTAAAGATGGAAATCTTATTGTATTAGTTGGTTTTGGTGGCGGATTAACTTGGGGAGCAATTGCAATGAAGTGGGGAAGATAATTGTTTTAACCAGTTTAATGATTGAGACTAGATAGATTCGATTAAAGGAGGAGAATTGCATGGAAAAAAAACGTGTTGTTGTTACCGGCCTAGGAACCGTTAGTCCATTAGGGAATACAATAGATTCGTTATGGGACAATCTAATTGAAGGTAATTCTGGAATTGATTATATTACGAAAGTCAACAAAGATGAATTTCCTGTTAAAGTTGCTGCGGAAGTTAAAGATTGGGATGCATCCATTTATATGGATAAAAAGGAATCGAAACGTATGGATTTATTCACCCAATACGCTGTAGCAGCTGCTAAAATGGCAGTAGAAGATGCGAAACTAGATATAACAGATGAAATAGCACCACGTGTTGGTGTGTGGATTGGTTCTGGAATTGGTGGTATGGGTACCTATGAAGAACAGTTCAGAAAGTTTCTTGATAAAGGGTATCGAAGAGTTAGTCCGTTTTTTGTGCCGATGTTAATTCCAGACATGGCTGCTGGTCAAGTTTCTATTCAGTTAGGTGCAAAGGGGATTAATTCTTGTACAGTGACAGCTTGTGCTACTGGTACAAATTCAATCGGAGATGCTTTTAAAGTGATTGAGCGTGGTGATGCAGATGTTATGATAAGTGGCGGTGCAGAAGCTCCACTAACAAACATGGCCTTCGCTGGTTTCTCTACTGCGAAAGCATTATCTTTTAATGATGACTTAAAAACTGCAAGCCGCCCGTTTGATAAAAATAGAGATGGATTCGTTATGGGTGAAGGTGCTGGTATTCTTATATTAGAGTCATTAGAATCAGCAGAAGCACGTGGTGCAAAGATCTATGCAGAAATAGTAGGATATGGTTCAGCTGGTGATGCCCATCATATCACAGCACCTGCACCTGAAGGAGATGGTGCTAGCCGTTCGATGCAACAAGCTATTGATGACGCGGAAGTCGATGTGAGCGCAATTGATTATGTCAATGCACATGGGACAAGTACTCAATTAAACGATGCATTTGAAACAAAAGCTATGAAGACAGTTTTAGGTGAACATGCTTATAATGTTGCGATTTCATCTACAAAATCGATGACTGGCCACCTTTTAGGAGCAGCTGGTGCAGTGGAAGCAATTGCATGTATTAAGGCAATTGAAGATAGCATTATTCCGCCAACGATAAATTATGAAACGCCAGATACTGAGTGTGATTTAAATTATGTACCAAATCAAGCTATAAAAAAAGAAGTGAATGTTGCGTTAAGTAACTCATTAGGATTTGGTGGACACAATGCAACACTAATATTCAAAAAATATTAATCGCATGCTGTTTGATCAAATAACTACTGGCTTTGAAGTTTTTAATAAATTAAGACATAATTTCCTTAAGCCAGAGTTACCATCAACTGCGACTTAATAGAATTTCCTGCCCCGCTCCTCAAGTGAAATTGACTCCCTTTCCGCAGGCACGGCTTCAGCTAACTCGAAAACTAAGAACGTTTTCGAGTGGATCTTCAGCCCGCGCTGTTCCTGCAGGAGTGTCGCCAATTTCACTTGATACGCTAGTATAGTACACTGTAATATTAGAAGAGCATAAATTAATCACATGTCGAAAAGGTGCGCTATCAAGCGAAGGAAGCAAATGGATGACACTCCTGTGGGAACAGCAAATGTTTTCGATGGGTTGAGTAATCGCAATCCCACAAGTTGAAGATCCACTCGGAAAGCGATCTTTGCTTATCCGAGTTAGCTGAAGCCGTGCCCACGGAAAGCGGAGTATATTTCCAAAGCGGTATGTTACGTCGCTGTTATATAAATAAAAGATTAAAGCCTTAGCTGTGTTTTACAGCTAAGGCTTTTTAATTTCATAAATCATTATTTATGTTAGATAAACATATAGTTAATCTAAAGATGGACAGGCCAAAGAGGTGATAGATACATTGTTTTATTTACTTTTATTTTTAATAGGTTTTGGACTAGCTGTTGCAGGAGGCGTAACAATCATTTTGTATTTAAATTTTATTCCGGCGGGATTACCATGGATAGACTATTTTATGTTCATACAAACTCGAGCTGAGTGCTATCTTTTTTTGATAGGAATTATCATGATTACACTGGCAGTTCCGAAGCTACCTCGATTGTTCAAATGAATATTTTTTTCTAAATTGGTCATACTGATTGCTAAATCAAGATTCGTTCATCTCTTTATAACGAATTAAAGCAGATGATGACTGGGAGTGTGTTACATATGCAATATTTACATGATGTATGGGTGAATTGGTTTGAAGGTGAAGAGAATGGATATAACGTTTGTGGCTTTCATGAATGGCGTAAACATGACGGGATTGAGATACTAGATCAGATCCCTGTTATTTATGTAAATCATACATTGTTTGATTTAATTGAAAATGATTTAGCCGACTTGCCGCAGAAAATGTTAGATCACATTAAAAACCGAGCGTACTTACGCAAAAATCAGGAAAGAATTCCATTAGAGTTTGCTTGTATAATCACAGACTCAAAAGCAGTACTTGTCTTGGATACAATGGGTTATAATATACCAATTCGGAAAAGCAGGTTAATACCCCGACAAGAGCGACTTGTTTATGAGATGATTGATGAAAAAGCCAAACCAACATTTTCAATTGATACAAAAAAATCAGAAAAAGCGTATCATATTTTATCCTTACCACCAAAAGAAATGGTAGGTTTAACAAGAAGGGAACGACAATTAAAACAGCTATTAATGATGGCACTTGATCAATTAGAGCGAACGAATAATAAAGAAGAGTTACAATACTGGTTAACCGAGTGGGCTCCACAACGTTATCAAGCCATCCGGAAGATGAATGAGGATACTGCATGGCATATACTGTACCAAGAACTTGTAAATGGTTGGTCAATTGGTCATGAAGTCTTTTGTAAGAAGATTATTAAAGGACAACCATTTTTCGAAAAAATATGGGAACTGGAAGAGAGCGAACCCAAAAATCAAACCTATAAAAGAATTTTATAATGAAAATGGCGTAGGAGCATTAGCCCTACGCCATTTTCATTAAGTACTTTTTTTAACTCTAGCTAGTCCCATTGCTTTTTTTGCTTTTGCTAATGTTTTATTAGCAGTTAAGGCAGCTTTTTCTGCACCCTTATCTAAAATCTGATCTAATTCAGGTGAAGCAATCAATGCTTGATACCGTTCTTGAATTGGTTGTAATGCCTCAATAACAACATCAGCAGTAGATTGTTTAAATGGACCGTAGCCTATTCCTTCAAATTTATTTTCTATAGCTTCAATGGAATCACTTGTAAAGCTTGCATAAATAGTTATTAAATTACTTATTCCTGGTTTGTTTACTTTATCAAACTTAACGATACCTTCAGAATCAGTAACAGCACTTTTAATCTTTTTCTCTATTTTCTTTGGATCATCTAGCATGAAGATAGATGCTTTTTGGTTTTCATCTGACTTACTCATTTTTTTAGTTGGTTCTTGCAAAGACATGATCCGAGCACCAACTTTTGGAACACTAATTTCAGGTAAAGTAAAGATATCATTGTATTTTCGATTGAATCGCTGTGCTAAATTTCGTGCTAATTCTAAATGCTGTTTTTGGTCATCACCGACAGGTACAATATTCGTATTGTAAAGTAATATATCAGCTGTCATTAATGGTGGGTATGTTAACAGTGCAGCAGAAACACCTTCCTTACCAGAAGACTTGTCTTTAAATTGTGTCATTCTTTCTAGTTCACCAATATAGCTGACTGTTTGCATCATCCATCCTAATTGTGTGTGCGCAGGAACTTCAGATTGAATAAATAAAGTAGATTTGTCTTGATCAATTCCCGATGCTAAATAAAGAGCTGCTAATGACCGAATATTATCGCGAAGTTTTAAGCGATCTTGAGGTACGGTAATCGCATGTTCGTCTACGATACAAAAATAGCACTCATGATCTTCTTGTAAATCAACAAAGTGTTTCATCGCTCCTAGATAGTTTCCAATTGTTAGCATTCCACTTGGTTGAATGCCCGAAAAAATTGTTTTCATCTGTTATCACCCTTCTGTTTATAAACATAAAAAAATCCCATAATCCTAATACTAAGGGACGAATAAACCGCGGTGCCACCCTTATTATCTCAGGAACATGAGATCACTTTTAGACAAAATGTCACAGATAACGCCTGTTAAACGGTAAGTGATAATTCACTCACAAGCTCTAAAGCCCCAGTTTCACTAATCCTTGGTATCTGTTCACAGCTTCTCAGACTCTCTACAAACCAGAGGGATTAAATCCTATGCTTTATCAACGCTTTATTAATATCAAATTATATCTAAAACCAAATAAATATGCAAGTTTAGAAATAGTAGATGATAAGTAAGATGAACATGATAATTAATAGGTATAGCCCTTGTTTTAAAAGAAATGCGAGAAAAGAGTCGCCAACTTTAGCTGAGGGCATAGGCTTGTCCTCCCAATCATCAAATGCTAGCTTACGTAATACCCCATTTCCAACTTTTCTAAATCCATAGATGACACCATCAAAAAAACGTCCTTTGATCGTAAAGAAAATCATCCAACATAACAAATAAGTTAAGCTAAAATAAAAGATAATATCTATATAGTAAATTAAACGAAGACTAGGTGAAAATAGTAGAAAAATTAAAAAGGTAACAAACAAATTAATTAGTAACTGAAAAAAAGTGTTTCGCAAGATTCGCAAAATTAAATCACAACCTTCACTTATTTTGACAACAAGTAGTATAGCATATTTTTAATTAAATGGAGATAGTGGATTTTGATGACGTGTAAAAGATGACAGAATTACGGAATTAATTTATATTATAGGTAATTAGAACTATTTTTTGTTATAGAAATGTTAAGTTTATGGGATTTGTGTGTGATTGTGAAAAAATATTGTAAAAAAATAATGCAAAATTGTTAGAAAACTTGTATAATTCAATTTGTGAGTTAAATTACTCGCAGAATAATTAGAGAATTTAAAATATGGGGAGGTCATTTTATAATGAGAAAGTCGAATTGGTTGTTGCTAGTTCTTGCACTAGCATTAAGCATGTTCTTGGCTGCATGTTCTGGTGGAGACGATACATCAGAAACTGACGATACAGAAGGAACAGAAGAAAGTTCACCTGAACAAGTACTTAATTTAATCGAGGCATCACAGATACCTACGATGGATTCATCAATGGCAACAGACGCTGTTGCATTTCAGTTCTTAGGTGAAAGTATGGAAGGACTATATCGTTTAGATGAAGATGTAGTGCCACAACCTGCAATTGCTGCTGGAGAGCCTGAAATCAGTGAAGATGGTTTAGAATGGACAATCACATTACGCGATGATGCTGTTTGGTCAAATGGTGACCCAGTAACAGCGAATGATTTTGTTTTTGCTTGGAGACGAGCTGTTAACCCAGAAACAGGATCTGAGTATGGTCCATTTATGATGAATGGCGTAATTAAAAATGCTGAAGCTATTAATAATGGCGATTTAGACATAGAAGAGTTAGGTGTTGAAGCAGTAAGTGATACAGAATTACTTATCACTTTAGAGAAAGCTATACCATATTTCCATAGTTTATTAACTTTTGGAACGTTCTTACCGCTTAATGAAGCGTTTGTTACAGAACAAGGCGAAGATTATGGTTTATCTTCTGATAACTTACTATTTAACGGACCATTTACATTAAATGACTGGAACCCAACAGGGGATAATCCTGATCAATGGTCACTAGTTAAAAATGAAGATTACTGGGACGCAGAAACTGTGCAACTTGAAACAATTAATGTAAGTGTTGTAAAAGAAACAAGTACAGCAGTTAATCTTTATAACACAGGTGAGATCGATCGAGCTGGTTTAACTGCTGAGTTTGTTGAGCAATATGCAGGACAAGAAGATTATGTAACGCTTCCTGAGCCAACATTATTCTACTTGAAATTAAACCAAGCTAATGAAGCTCTTGCTAACCAAAACATTCGTAAAGCGATCGCAATGTCAATTGGTAAACAAGATCTTGTAGATGTTATTCTTGCAAATGGATCTGTTGTATCAAATGGAGCAGTACCACAAGATTTCACTACACATCCTGAAACAGGAGAAGATTTCCGTGCTATTAATGGAGATTTACTTACTGAAGATAAAGAGACAGCACAAGAGTATTGGGAAACAGGTTTAGAAGAATTAGGTGTAGATTCAGTTGAATTACGCTATCTTGGTGGAGATACTGATTTATCACAAGATATGGATGCATACATTATGGACCAGTTACAAGAAAATCTTGAAGGTCTTACAATTGATATTTCAGCAGTGCCTTTTGAAGAGCGTATTTCACGTGATGAAGCAAGTGATTATGATATTCAAAACTCTGGTTGGGGTCCAGATTATATCGATCCGAACACATGGTTAGAAATGTGGACATCAACTTCACCTTATATGACAATGAATTATGAGAACGAAGAATTTGATGCATTAATTTCTGAAGCAAATAACGAATTAATAACAGACCCAGTTGCACGTTATGAAAACTTCTTAGAAGCAGAGAAAATCCTAATGGATGATGCAGCAATTGCACCAATCTATCAGCGTTCACGTGCTTATCTATGGAGAACATCTGTTAAAGGTGTTATATTTAACCCAATGGGTGCTGACTTCTCATATAAGAATGCATATATTGAGTAAATAGAAATACAGTAAAGTTGGAAACCAAGATGAGAAACTCTTGGAAAGAGAGTGTAATGCCTAATGGGCATATGCTCTCTTTTTCCATTTACGAATGATTTTTGAATTATTTGAACATTTGATACGATTACATGATAGGAGGGTTTATAATGGCAAAGTATATATTACAACGTTTTGGATACATGCTTGTAACGTTAATTATTATCGCCACATTTTCATTTATCCTCATGAAAATGCTTCCCGGATCTCCTCTGACAGCAGAACAAAAGGTTACAGAAGCTCAAAGAGAAATTATTTTAGATAAATATGGATTAAATGATCCAGTTCCAATTCAATATCTAAGATACATGGGTAACTTAGCACAAGGCGATTTAGGAATTTCATTTCAAATGAAAAATCAACCTGTTACAGATATCTTATTAAGTAGGATTCCTGTATCAGCCCAATTAGGTTTACAAGCACTATTAATTGGAACATTTTTAGGTATGTTATTAGGTTTAGTTGCTGCAATTAGAAATAATTCATGGATGGATTATAGTGCAAATATTATTTCAGTCATTGGTATATCTATACCATCGTTTATATTTGCTGGTTTAATGCAGTATTTCCTCGGGGTTCGTTTTGGTCTGTTACCTGTTGCTTTTTGGGGAAGTTTTCAACAAACGATCATGCCAACTATTGCGTTAGCCATTTTTCCAATGGCAATTTCTGCTCGTTTCTTACGAACAGAAATGATTGAAGTATTAGGATCTGATTATATTGTTACAGCAAGAGCAAAAGGTGTGACAAAAGCTGGTATTTTATTTAAACACGGCTTGCGAAATGCACTAATTCCATTGGTTACTGTAATGGGGCCGATGGCTGTAAGTTTGATGACTGGAACACTTGTAATTGAACAGATCTTTTCAATTCCAGGAATTGGTGAACAATTTGTTAGTTCTATCATGACAAATGACTTTGCTATAATCATGGGAACAACGCTGTTCTTTGCCTTTTTCTTCATTTTTATAATTTTAGTAATCGATATTCTTTATGGAATTATTGATCCAAGGATTCGACTAGCAGGAGGGAAAGATTAATGGATAAGGAAAAACTAAACAAAGATTTATTTGTTCCTGCAAAAATGGACGAAGAGAAAAGTGAAAAAATAAGTCGTCCAAGTCTATCATATTGGCAAGATGCTTGGATCCGATTGCGCAAAAATCCTGGTGCGATATTTGGTATTATAGTGATCATTATAATCGCAATGATGGCATTGTTTGCACCATTGATGACTAGTCACGGATTAAATGATCAAGAGTTAACTCTTTCAAGATTACCACCTAAAGTCCAAGGTCTAGAAGAAATTGGATTTTTACGATTGGATGGAACAAAATCTGAAGTTTTTGAAGCTTCAACAGTAGAAGAAGCAAAACAGTTAGCATTAACACGTTTCACACAAACAGATTTATCAAATATGGAATTTGATGTGAAAGATGAAGGGGACGGTTCTCCTGAATCAGCAAAAGTTGTCGGTTATTTTGATGCTTATGCAGATAAAAATATTACAGAATATTATTGGTTTGGTACAGATACATTAGGACGTGATATATTTACACGTGTTTGGATAGGTACTAGAGTATCCTTATTAATTGCACTAGTTGCAGCTATGATTGATATGTTAGTAGGTGTAGCATATGGTGGTATCTCAGCTTACTTTGGTGGACGTGTAGATAACTTTATGCAACGAATCATTGAAGTGTTAGTTGGTATTCCGAATTTAGTTGTTGTTATCTTAATGATAATGGTATTAGATCCTGGAATAATGGCGATTATAATTGCCTTAACGATAACCGGTTGGACAGGGATGGCCAGGATTGTTCGTGGACAAGTACTGAAACTCAAAAATCAGGAGTTTGTCTTAGCGTCAAGAACGCTTGGTTCATCGCATACACGTATTTTAACAAAACATTTAATACCAAATACAGTTGGTATGATTATTATAAATACAATGTTTACAATACCTAGTGCTATATTTTTCGAGGCGTTTTTAAGCTTTATCGGACTAGGATTACAGGCACCAGATGCTTCTTTAGGTACATTAATAAATGAAGGATTTAAAGCATTACAAATTAATCCTCATATAATGATTTTCCCAGCTATTGTTATGTCCTTAGTTATGATTGGCTTTAACATATTGGCTGATGGTCTTCGTGATGCATTAGATCCAAAAATGCGTGAATAGGGGGTAGTGTAAGAATGGATAAAATATTAGAAGTAAATAATTTACATGTTTCCTTTGATACGCATGGAGGAGAAGTGAAAGCTGTTCGAGGTGTTACCTTTGATCTAAAAAAGGGTGAAACATTAGCGATCGTAGGTGAGTCGGGTTCTGGAAAGTCCGTGACAACTAGAGCACTTACTCGGCTTATCCCTTCACCTCCTGGACGTATTAAAGAGGGCGAAATATTATTTGATGGAAAAGATTTAGCAAAATTAAGTGAGAGACAAATGCAAGCAATTCGTGGGAAAGATATTTCAACGATCTTTCAAGATCCAATGACATCTCTAAATCCTACGATGAAAATAGGATCGCAAATTATGGAAGGTTTGATGAAACATCAAAAGATGGGTCGTTCAAAAGCCAAAGAGCGAACGATTGAATTATTAGATTTAGTAGGTCTTCCAGATCCAAAAGAGCGTGTGGATCAGTATCCACACCAATTCTCAGGGGGACAAAGACAGCGTGTCGTTATTGCAATAGCATTAGCATGTAACCCGAAAATTCTAATTGCAGATGAACCAACAACAGCTCTAGATGTAACGATTCAAGCACAAATTTTGGAGTTAATGAAAGATATCCAGAAAAAAACAGATAGTTCAATTATATTTATCACACATGATTTAGGTGTAGTTGCTAATGTCGCAGATCGCGTAGCAGTTATGTATGCTGGTAAAATTGTTGAAATAGGAACTGCGGATGAGATCTTTTATAATCCAAAACATCCATATACATGGGGATTACTTGCGTCAATGCCAACTTTAGATAGTACGGAAGAAAGTCTAGTGGCTATTCCAGGTTCACCACCGGATATGTTAAAGCCACCTAAAGGAGATGCATTTGCACCTCGTAACGAATATGCTTTAGAAATTGATAAAGAAATGGAACCACCTATGTTTAAGATTTCAGATACACATTATGCGGCAACTTGGTTATTACATGAGTATGCACCACATGTTGAACCACCTGCTCCAGTACAACGTAGAATGAAGGGCTTTGCTAAAACAGGTGCCTCTAGTTCGAATGAGGGGGAGGATAAGTGATGAGCCAGGAAAAATTGTTAGAAGTACAAAATCTAAAACAGCATTTTAAAACAGGCAGACATAGTGTTGTAAAAGCTGTAGATGGCATCACTTTTGATATCTATAAAGGTGAAACATTTGGACTTGTTGGAGAGTCTGGTTGTGGTAAGTCAACAACGGGACGAAGTATTATACGTTTATATGACGCAACAGATGGTAATGTTAAATTCAATGGTATAGATGTGCACGGAAAGAAATCTAAATCGAATTTAAAATTATTTAATCAGAAAATGCAAATGATCTTTCAAGATCCATATGCTTCTTTAAATCCAAGAATGACGGTAATGGATATTATCGCAGAAGGATTAGATGTGCACGGATTAGTAAAAAATGTTCAAGAGCGTAAAGCGAGAGTAGAAGACTTATTAGAACGTGTAGGTTTAAATAAAGAGCACGGAAATCGTTATCCACATGAATTTAGTGGTGGGCAACGTCAACGTATTGGGATTGCGCGTGCTTTAGCCGTTGATCCAGAATTTATTATCGCTGATGAACCTATTTCGGCACTAGATGTTTCGATTCAAGCACAGGTAGTTAATTTATTAAAAGAGTTACAAAAAGAGCATGGTTATACGTATTTATTCATTGCACACGATTTATCAATGGTTAAATATATTAGTGATCGGATTGCTGTTATGTATTACGGGAAAATTGTTGAACTAGCGGACAGTGATGAGTTATACAAAAATCCGTTACACCCGTATACTAAATCATTATTATCTGCAATTCCTTTGCCAGATCCTAACTATGAGCGAACTCGTGTTAGAACAGCTTATGATCCAACAGAACATGACACAAGTGAAGAACCAGAATTTCGAGAAGTTAGTCCGAATCATCAAGTTTTATGTACGACTAAAGAATTTGAAGCTTATAAGAAACAACTCGTTAAATAATGTTAAGAATGCTACCATAACTAATATGGTAGCATTTTTTTCAATTGATGGAAAAAGATGCAAAAATAAATTGTTGGAAATCGTATTATTTTGTCATGATTTCTTATATAATAAGGGTAAATAAATAATTGGGGAGTTTGATGAAATGGAGAATAAACAACAGCGGACTTTACTTATCAGTATGTTTCTACTTCTCGGTTTAGTGATACCTACTACTACATATGGTGCACCAGATACTGAAGTAATGATGGCAAGCGAAGTTGCAACAAAAGAAATTAACCTAGTATCCTTAGATGGCACGAAGCGACTAGCTCGTTTTTCTTATGACTCAGGTTTAACGTTTACATATCCAGATGCCGTTAGAGGGATCTATGTAACAGCTCATTCCGCAGGCGGCAGCAGATTCAACACATTATTAGATTTAGTCGATTCATCAGATCTAAATACTATGGTAATTGATATTAAAGATGATAATGGTAATCTAACTTTTAGACCAGATGAAGATTCACCATATTATGACATTGCGAAAAATATGATAGATGATCCAAGGGAAATGTTAGAAGTTCTTGAGGAAAAAGAGATATATCCTATTGCACGAATTGTTGTGTTTAAGGATAGTGTCTTAGCAAAAGAACGACCTGATTTATCTTTCACGGAAAACGGTAAGGTTTGGACTAATAATAAAGGCGAATCATTTGTTAACCCTTTTGAGAAAGAAGTTTGGGAACATAATGTAGAAATCGCAAAAATGGCTGTAGAATTAGGTTTCCAAGATGTTCAATTTGACTATGTTCGTTTCCCGGAAGGTTTCGAAACTCGAGATGAAGAATTATCCTACACGCTTGGTGATTATAAAGATGTTGATATGAATAACATAAAAAAACGTGTACAAGCTGTAACAGATTTTGTTGGTTATGCAAGAGAAGAACTTAACTCATACGGTGTTGATGTATCCGTAGATATCTTTGGCTATGCAGCTACAATAGAAGAGACACCAGGAATTGGACAGAATTTCTCGAAAATATCGAATAATGTAGATGTTATCTCATCAATGATTTATCCGAGTCATTGGACGCCATACTTTGGAATTGACTTTCCTGATAAAGAACCGTACGAATTGGTTAAAGCGTATGCTGAAGTTGAGAATGAAGTATTAGGTGCCTTAGAAGAATCGCCAGTTTCTCGGCCATGGATTCAAGATTTTGAGGCACCTTGGTTATATAGTGGTGCAACAAAACAGTATGGTGTAGCAGAGGTTGAAGCACAAATTAAGGCATTAAACGAAAACGACATTACAGAGTTTCTACTTTGGAATGCAGGAAACACTTACACAGAAAATGTGGATTACACACCTTTAGACTAATTGATATGAAGCAAAAACTCCTTTTCGGCAGTGAGAAGGAGTTTTTTTGACTATGTTATGCTAATGCAGTATTAGTAATCAAATATAAGGGTATACATAGACAGAGAGCTGTTAAATCGATTTAACAAAAGTCTGACTTTTCGTTATAATATATAAGGCAGACATTTTATAAAAACAAAAAGATAAAAAACACAAGGGAGTAAATTCATGAATTGGTATGAAAAATTAAATGAGTACTTTCCAATAGAAGAAATGAAATCTAGAAAACACATGGAAATGTTACTTAAAGAAAAAGGCGACGTGTATTATAAAGATGAGGGACCAGATCATGTATTAATGTACGCGGAATTTGAAACTTTTATTTTTATCGACTATGTATATGTATCTTCTAAGTCTAGAGGACAGGGGCTCGGACATAAATTAATTAGTAAATTAAAAAAGAAGGAAAAACCAATCATCTTAGAAGTGGAACCAGTTGATTACGATGAAACAGATTCTGAAAAGAGATTACGTTTCTATCAACGTGAAGGTTTCAAACATGCACAATCGATTGGTTATAATAGACGTTCTTTAGCGACGAATGAAGAAATTCCGTTAGAAATTCTATACTGGGCTCCATCTGATGAAGATGAAGAAATGATTTATGAAAAAATGCGAAAAATGTATGAGGATATTCATACTTATAAAGATGAGCAGATTTATGGAAAAGCTTATCAATCTGCAGAAGAAGTTTTATCATATGATAAAAAAAGAGAAACAGATGATATTTTTGATGTATTGAAAGAGAAAGCTTAAGAAAGAAACCTTCTCCACAAATTGGGGGAAGGTTTCTTTTTTCAATTACATGCTACGTATTGAAAATACATTGTGCAGGAATGGACAAAAAGTGTAAAGTATATTAAAAGTATTGAAATTAAGATATCTTACTTAAATATGATAAGATAATAAAAGACATAAAAATAAGTTAATTACTTAATAGTTTGAGAAAGCCTTGTACAATAGGGGAAAATATTTATTTAAAAAAGGTTTAACTCCATTTTTAAATGGGAATAATACTGTTTAGAGACAGCGTATAAGTTTGAAATGTGTAATTTCTAAGTAAAAATATATAATACTATATCGTAATATTGACAACTATAGTATACTAATATTATAAGAGTTATTTAAAGTAATTTTAATGTAGTAAGTTTTTTAAAGTCAAATTCTAATGAGTAAAAATAAAAATCATTTATTGAGGAGTGAAGTACTATGGTAACACTTTATACCTCACCAAGTTGTACATCTTGTCGGAAAGCAAAAGCATGGTTAGAAGAACATGACATTCCATTTTATGAAAGAAATATCTTCTCCGATAACCTGACCCTGGATGAGATCAAAGAAATTTTACGTATGACTGAAGATGGTACAGATGAAATAATCTCTACAAGATCAAAAGTATTCCAGAAATTAAAAATTGATTTTGAACAAATGGCATTAAAAGATTTATTCGATTTAATTCAGGAGAATCCTGGTATTCTTCGCCGTCCAATTATTATAGATGATAAACGGCTGCAAGTTGGATATAATGAAGATGAAATCAGAAGGTTTTTACCTAGAAAAGTACGCACTTTCCAGTTACGCGAAGCACAACGTATGGTGAATTAACTAAAAAACGCAGAACCTGTAAATAGGATCTGCGTTTTCATTTATTTAATCATTAAAAATGACAAACTATCTAATGTACGTTACTATATAATTTCATTATTATTGAGAAGAATGAGTGCATAAGTGACAAAAGTAAGAAATTTTAAATTTATAGGCATTTCTATTTTCAATTTAGAGTGTTTTATCATAAAATAGAAGTATGCTTTAATAACAATATAATGATGGTTAACTTGCTATAAATAAGGGTAAGGTATAATAGGTGAAGATATCCCTTCCACCTAATTATATTCAGAAGGGAGAGGAATCAAATGGAAATAGAAAGAATTAATGAAAATACAGTTAAATTCTATGTATCCTACAAGGATATTGAGCACCGTGGTTTTAATCGAGAAGAAATTTGGTATAATCGAGAAAAGAGTGAACAACTCTTTTGGCAAGTTATGGACGAAGTTAATTATAGTGGTGATGAATTTAATATAGATGGACCACTTTGGATCCAAGTACAAGCGCTAGACAAAGGTTTAGAAATCGTTGTAACAAAGGCACAAATTTCTAAAGACGGTCAAAACTTAGAATTGCCATCTGAAAATGATAGCTCATTTGACCTTCCAATGGATGAGAAGATCGAATCGTTATTAGATGAGAAATTTGGTAATGATGAAGAAGAGGAAGATGACGAAGATGCAATTCAAGCAATAGATGAAGATTTGACCTTTATTATTGGATTTGCGGATTTTGAAGATGTTATTCAACTAAGTTATCAGACAAAAGCAGTAGAAGGAATTAACGATAAATTATATCATTATAAAGATCGTTACATTTTATTAGTGGAATTTGATGATGTTTTTCTAGATGATGATCAACAAGATAATATCGTGAGTCAATTATTAGAATTTGGCCGCCAAACTAATGCAACAGAACATATGTTACGTGAATATGGTAAAGTTATTTTTGAAGATGATGCATTAAAACAAATTAAAAGCTATTTTCCACAAAAGTAAAGCATTCCTAATTGGGTGCTTTTTTTTATCTAAAAAGAAGGAATTTATAATTTATTGTCGAAAATAATTATCAAATATATTTTTAGGGGGGATAAAAACTTGCTACAAGCAATTACACAAGATGGACAGCTAATTATACTAGCGTCGTTAGCAAAAGGGGAAATTAGTGAATATAAGCAACAGTATCTCTTTTATTGTCCTGTTTGTAAAGAACAAGTTATTGTTAAAAATGGGTATAAAATGATTGCTCATTTTGCGCATAAAAAAAACGCAAAATGTCTTGGTAAAGCTGGAGGAGAAGGTACATACCACGAGCAAGGTAAATTGGATTTATATCATTGGTTGAAAAAACAGGGATTAGTAGTTGAGTTAGAAAAGTATTTGCCAAATCTAGAACAAAGACCAGATATTTTTATTAGAATTGGCAAGAAACAAATTGCAGTTGAATATCAATGTGCTACTATTCCTATAAAAACATTTCTTAAACGAACACATGGTTACTTAAATGCCAATATAATACCACTTTGGATATTAGGTGGTAACCGAATGAAACGAACAACTAATACAAGCTTAGATTTAACTTCGAGTGATCTCCACTTCTTTCATCAATTTAACACATCAATGGAAACTAGAGCTTTTTTTTATTGTCCTGATAAATTGCAATTTGCTATTTATAAAAACGTATTTATGACAGGTCGAAAACGAACGATTGGTCATTTAGAATTCAAACCATTAAAGAACCTATCTTTTATGGATTTGTTTCATTCAAATCAAGTTGAAAATGATCAATTCTATTCTTTTTGGTTAAAAGAGAAGAGGCGATTACGTTTACAACCACACTATTCGATACAAACAACGGAAGGACAATGGCGGCAGTGGTTATATGTGAAAGGTTTATCACCAAGTAATATATCTGCTGTTATTCATCTCCCAGTGTTAAGTCAATGGAAGATGAAGGTAGCTCCATGGAACTGGCAAAGTCGACTTTGTATTGATTTCTTTGAAAGAAGACCGACATTCACGCTACAAGATTGTCAGGCATATTTACAAGCCTATATAGAATCAAGCAATGCATATCCACTAATTTTCCCCTCATGCAATCCCATAAAGGAATACATACATCAATTGGAGCAACTTCAAGTTATAAGAAGAATTTCAACATCATATTATCGATTACAAAAACAAATTAAAGTTTATTCTTCAGTCGATGAAGCAATGAAAGCAGACATAGAAATCGTTCGACAATTAGATAATATGAGCAGGATAACACATGAAAAATAGATAGTACGCTATAATAGTAAATAGAGACCATTATAAGTGTAATTAGATTAGAGGAGGTAATTGCGTTGGCAAAAGCAAACCAAAAGTTACAAACGAGAGATGAAGTAGCAATTGAAAATACGTGGAGATTGGAAGATATTTTTATTACAGATGAAGAGTGGCAAGCAGAGTTAGAAGCACTTAAGAAAGTTATTCCAAAGTTTACTGAGTATCAAGGCAAACTTGCTGCATCAGCAGACCAACTATACAGCTTATTAATTTTACAAGATGAAGTGTCGGAACGAATTGGTAAGCTTTATACATATGCGCATATGCGCTATGATCAAGATACTACAAATTCAATTTATCAGGCGATTAATTCAAAAGCTGAGAATTTGATAACGCAGTTTTCTAGTGCTATGAGTTTTATTGTTCCTGAAATCTTAGATATGGGTGAGAAGACGCTTGAAACTTTTTATGAAAAGAAACCTGAATTAAAGCATTATCAACACGCATTAGGAGAGATCACAAGACAAAAAGAACATATTTTAAGCGAAAAAGAAGAAGTGTTACTTGCTGAGGTATCAGAAGTAACTGGTAATGCTGCACAAACGTTTGGTATGTTAAATAATGCAGATTTAAGATTCCCAATGGTTAAAAATGACGATGGGGAAGAAGTAGAATTAACACATGGTCGCTATATTAACTTTTTAGAGTCGGATAAACCAAAAGTAAGACGTGAGGCATTCAAAGCTGTATATGGTACTTACGGAAGTTATATCAACACGTTTGCTTCAACTTTATCAGGAGCAGTTAAAAAACATAATTTTAATGCAAAAGTTCGAAATTATGACTCAGCTCGTCAAGCTGCATTGGATAACAACAATATTCCCGAGACAGTATATGATAATCTAGTTGAAGCTGTAAATGATCGACTTGATTTAATGCATCGTTATGTTGCATTAAGAAAGCGTGTGCTTAAATTAGATGAATTGCATATGTATGATTTATACACACCGCTCGTTAAAGATGTTTCAATGAAATATAGCTATACAGAAGCACAAGAGCACATCTTAAAAGGTTTGGCCCCATTAGGCGAGGAATATGTCGGACGCATACAAGAAGGGTTCACAAACCGCTGGGTTGATGTTGAAGAGAACAAAGGCAAAAGAAGTGGAGCCTATTCTTCTGGTGCATATGGAACCAATCCGTATATTCTAATGAATTGGCAGAGTAACTTAAATAATCTATTTACATTAGGTCATGAGCTTGGTCACTCGTTGCATAGCTATTATACAAGAGAAAATCAAGCTTTCCGTTATGGAGATTATTCAATTTTCGTTGCAGAGGTTGCTTCAACATGTAATGAGTCGTTACTGAATGAATACATGATTGAACAAACAAACGATGATAAAGAGAAATTATTCTTACTGAATCATTTCCTTGAAGGATTTCGTGGTACTGTATTCAGACAGACAATGTTTGCTGAATTTGAACATATAATTCATCAGCTAGATCAAAAAGGTGAAGCGTTAACTCCAGATAAGTTAACGGAAGAATACTATGCTTTAAATAAAAAATATTTTGGCGATGAAATTGTATCTGATGAAGAAATTGGTTTAGAGTGGGCTAGAATCCCTCATTTTTATTATAATTACTATGTTTACCAGTATGCGACAGGGTATGCTGCTGCACAGTCATTAGCTTCACAAATTCTTAAAGAGAAACAGCCAGCGGTTGATCGTTATCTTGATTTTCTGAAAGCTGGTAGCAGTGACTATCCGATTGAAGTTCTGAAAAAGGCTGGGGTAGATATGACGGATAAGCAACCAATTTTACAAGCATTAGATGTTTTTGAAGCGAAATTAAAAGAGATGGAAACATTGTTAGACAAAGTGGAATAAATAAAATAAAGCCATTCACATCATCAGATGTGAATGGCTTTATTTAAATCCTCTAAAAGTACGTTTGTGTGTAAATGAAAACAGAGTGAAATAAATTGAAATGAATAATAAAGGTAAGGTAAGAAGCATTGGAATAATATCCATTAGTGCAAATATGTTTAGAATAAAAGCACAACAAGCGATTAATAAAAACATAAATGGATAATATCGTCGCATAAAATCTCCTCCTTAATAAAAGCTACTACAATATTATGTACTAGCAGATGAAATTAGAAGTATGACAGTTTTGTGAAAATATGAACAAAACTATTGCTTATAACTTTGTAGGTTGTTATATTTATATTGTGAGATGTTTAACAAACAAACCCCTTTGTTTGACCTGAAACTTTCTCCCATCCCCCCTTGTCTAGTAATAGACTTGGTGTAAGATGATGTCTTAAGACATCATCTTTTTTTAAATAGAAAAAAGGAGTTTACTGTATAATTTCGTACAGCACTCCTTTTTATTTCAACCTATATATTTCCAAAAATATCCGTGTTTTACAGGTACTTGTTTTACTAGCCGTTTTAATTGTAACTTTTTCATTTCCTTTAAAGCTTTCTCGTTTGACCAATCATAAACGACTGCAACTTCCTTTGTAGCAAAAAATTGGAAATGTGCAGAAAAGGCTTCTAAACTAGGCTTTTCAGATGCTTTCACATCCTTTTGAAGCATTTGTTGTAGTACATTTACATATACTTCATAAGAATATTCGCCTGATAATTTCAATCCCTCTTCATTTTCCGTCTCATTAAAAAACACTATAGAAGGAATATAATCTACTTCCATCTCATTGGCTAATTTCAAATCGCATTGTAGCGCTTTTTTTGCTGAATTGGAATATAAGTCTTTTTTGAATTCATCTAGATCCAATTCTGCCTCTTCGGCACAGGCGAGCAGATTTCTTTCTTTAGATATATCCTTTTTGTTAATAAAAGCATGTTCTTGGATTTTTCGTAAAAATTTCTTACCTGCTTTTTTCCCCTGTAGTTCAGCTGCTTTGATTGCGATGGAAACGATGGAGGGATATGTTATTGGATCTTCTAACCACAAATCACCATCACAACACATTCCGGTACGAGAGGAAGTCTTTTCCCATACTTCTTTTAAATAGTTGTGTTTTTCTATTGCATCTTGATTTGCTGATGTCAACTGTCCACTTAAAATTGGCCTAATCGTAAATAAACGTCCATATTCCAATGTTAGTTTCTTTATAATTGGTTCTAAGGCCCAACATTCAGGGCAAAGAGGATCAACAAAGAGGTAGATTTCTACAGGCTTTTTCAGAAGATCAAAGTATCCAAATTGTTTCTTTACTTCAAGATCCTGAACGTTGGATGATGGCCCATTTGAATTCCAGCTCACAACGATTCTCCTTTCGTTCTCTCAGGTGTATTCATCATATGGTGTGCTGTTTTCGTTAGTCTTTCATATATGATTGTTCGATAGGGTTCTTCTATATTAACTTCTTCTAACGCTTCGTTCATACAAGCTAACCAAGCATCTTTTCTTGTTGGGGTTATAGTAAAGGGTAAATGTCTTCTTCTCAGCATGGGGTGTCCATGTTCTTCATTATATAAAGAAGGACCTCCAAAAAATTGAATTAAGAATTGTGTTTGTTTTCTAGCTGTTTCAGTTAAATCTTCTGGAAAAATTGGAATCAGATCAGGATGCTTACCGACACGACGATAAAAAGCATGCACCAAATTCTCTACTTTAATATGTCCACCAATTGCTTCATATATGGAATTAGTGTTTGTCATGTCTTTGAACCCTCCTTGTCTTCTTACTATTACCTCTAATATGTTATTCTAACAGCGTTCTACATATTATGGCAACTTATCTGTTTTCTAATGAGTGATAAAACCGCTCAATTTTATTTGGCGTTGGTTTCTTAGTGATATGAAATTGATTTATAAGTTGGTGTAATAATTTTTCGCTTTTTTCCTTTGTATCCGATTCAATTTCTAATTCATAATCGAACATATTGTTATATATACTATAATCTATGACAAGAAGGGCTTGTTTATACGGTAATTCAGTTCGATGTGTTGTTAATGAACCACCGTAAGAAAGTGCTTGGAAGTCGATTCCTAAGCCATCTAATTGTTGTTTAACTGCAGGTTTTGCAATTAGTTTATTATTAATCCATGAATTTGCTTCCTGTTCAGTTAAGTTATCATGTGTTTCTAATAAGCCATCTTGATAAGGCTCTTTTAATGTAAGTTGCCATTTATCTTTCTTTTTACGAATTCTTAAAGCGGCCCCTTTGTTTTTTAACTGAAAATCAGGTGTCTCAAAATAATGATTTGTTTGTGAATGTGCATCTTCTTTACGCAGTTCAAAAAAATCTAATAACGTGTTGTATTCCATTTCCGTTAATAAATTTTTACTTTCCATTTCGATTTCTTGTACCAAATTGATGACCTCCCTGATTCATAAATAGAAATAAAAAAAATATCTGTTAAAATAAGTATAGTCCAATAAACCCAGATAAGTCGAATAATATGCAAATCAATTTACCATGTCTAGTTAATGAATATAGATGAAAGATTGTAGCTTATCAAATGGATAAATTGCATATTGTGTTACAATAGGAATGAAATAAGGAAGAAAGTTTGGAAAGATGTTTTATAAGGTGGTGTCTATTGTGAATTGGGAAGCTTTTTTGGCCCCTTATGTGCAAGTCGTCGAAGAACTAAAAGTGAAATTAAAAGGTATAAGAGCGCAGTATGAATTTGAATCGAAACATTCACCCATTGAATTTGTAACCGGTCGAGTAAAGCCAGTAACAAGTATTATTGAAAAGACGCGTAGTAAAAACATGTCGTTTGATAAAATAGAAGAAGAGATGCAAGATATTGCTGGAGTTCGCGTTGTTTGTCAATTTGTTGATGATATTTATGGTATTGTTAGAATGCTACAAGCTCGAAATGACTTTAAAATTGTAGAAGAGAAAGATTACATAGAGAGAGAAAAAGATAGTGGTTATCGATCCTATCATATGATTATTCGTTATCCTGTCGCGACACTGCGTGGAGAGAAACAAATAATTGCAGAAATTCAAATTCGTACACTTGCGATGAATTTCTGGGCTACAAATGAACATTCATTAAATTATAAATATGATGGACAGATACCAACCGATGTAAAAGCTCGATTAAAACGAGCTGCTGAAGCTGCATTTAAATTGGATGAAGAAATGGCCAAGATAAAAGATGAAGTACAAGAAGCACAACGTATTTATCATAGAAAAAGAGTTTACATAAAAAATGAAGAAGGAGGCCAATCGTAACTCATGAAGTTTTCGATCACATCTAAAGGTGACCATAAGTCAGAAAGTATTAAAGCTTTAATGTGTCAGTACTTAGCAGATTTTGATTTGGAATATGATGATAGAGAACCAGATTTAGCAATCTCAGTAGGTGGAGATGGGACATTCCTACAAGCCTTCCAAACATATAGCACACGATTAGATAAAACAGCTTTTATCGGGGTCCATACTGGCCATCTAGGTTTTTATGCGGATTGGGTACCTGAGGAAATAGAACAATTAGTAATTGAAATAGCTAAAAACCCGTACCAAATTGTCGAATACCCGTTATTATCCATGCTGATTCATTCTGAGAATGGAACAGTTGAACGCCACTTAGCTTTAAATGAAACGTCAATAAAAAAAGTAGAAGGTTCTGTTGTCTTGGACGTTACTATTAAGGGAGAGCATTTCGAACGATTTCGCGGTGATGGATTATGTATATCGACACCATCGGGTAGTACTGCCTATAATAAGGCATTAGGTGGTGCTATTATCCATCCATCATTACCATCTTTACAGATCACGGAGATGTCATCCATTAATAACAGGGTTTATCGTACAATTGGTTCTTCCTTAATCTTACCGAAGCATCATATATGTGAGTTTTTACCTGTTGAAGATAACCAGAGTTTCTTAATTACAATTGATCATATTACGAAAAGTGTGATGAATATTAAAGCAATTGAATGTAAAGTAGCCAAAGAAAAAATTCGGTTTGCAAGGTATCGTCCTTTTCCATTTTGGAAACGAGTACGTGATTCGTTTATTTCAGATGATCGTTAAAGGTAATAGGCATGTAATTGTATAGAAAGGTGATATATAAGCGTGAAATGGTATGTTAAAAAAGATGAGAATCAAATGCTTTTACGAGAATATTTAAGAGACGTACAAGGTTTTTCACGTAGAATTGTCAAAGGGATAAAATTTCAAGGTGGAACCCTTTTAGTGAATGGAGAATTTGTTACAGTTAGAAAGGTGTTAAAACAAGGTGATCTTGTAGAAGTTTCTTTTCCACCAGAACATCACGGTATGTATTTGAAACCTGAACCAGTACCGCTTCATATTATCTATGAAGACGATGATGTTATGGTGATTGATAAAGATCCAAATATTGCAACGATCCCATCGAATCATCATCCAACTGGAACGGTTGCCAATGGGATTTTACATCATTATGCAATGCACAACATTAACTACACGGTACATATTGTAACGCGTTTAGACCGTGATACATCTGGTCTATTACTTGTAGCGAAGCATCGATTAAGTCATTCGGTTTTGGCAGACGGTCAAAAGCGAGGGGATGTTGCACGAAGATATCAGGCAATTATTCCTGGACATATGGTAATAAGAGAAGGAACTATCGATCAACCAATCGGTCGTAAACCTGGCTCTATTGTAGAACGAATAGTAGATGAAAATGGAAAGCCGTCGATAACGCATTATCAAGTGCTTGAGGAAACAGCAGCATATACACTTTTACATGTTGCTTTGGAAACGGGAAGAACACATCAAATCCGTGTCCATTTTGCCCATCTGGGTCATCCTTTACTAGGAGATAAATTATATGGAGGAGATACTAAACTAATGAAAAGACAAGCATTGCATTGTGTTTCATTAGCTTTTAATCACCCAATAACAAAAGAGAGACACACATTTACTTCTTCGTTACCAGAAGATATGAAACAAATAATCCAACAAGAAAAGTCATGACGATGACCTATCTTGTTGGATTATTTTTTGATTATACCCGCTATGAAATAGACGCTAGCTCATTAAGTTTTACATCAACTCTTGCATATCGCACACTACGCCAGAATTATCATCAACTGCGACTTAATAGGATTTCTTGACCCGCTACTCAAGTGAAATTGACTCCCTTTCCGCAGGCACGGCTTCAGCTAACTCGAAAACAAAGTACGTTTTCGAGTGGATCTTCAGCCCGCGCTGTTCCTGCAGGAGTGTCGCCAATTTCACTTGATACGCTAATATTCATCTACCTATCGCTAACAGAGAGTATAAATCTGCACATAAAAATGAACGGATTTAAATCATGTTTTATTAGTTGGAAATTAGCATGTGAATTATAACTTCATCCAGTTTAATTCATCTTTTCTATTCAAACTGATATAGTTTGTAATCAGGCACCAGCGAAGGAAGCAAATGGTTGAGACTCCTGTGGGAACAGCACAAACCGAAGATCCTCTATAGAAGCGATCTTTGCTTCTATAGATAGCTGAGGTTGTGCCCACGGAAAGGGAATCCATTTGCTGACGTAGCGGATAAGGAAGTCTCACTAAGTCGAAGTTTCTCTCTACTGCGTCGTGTAGAAACAATATAGTACAGGTTTTGTTTTTATTTTTCATTCGAAATATTTAAATTTTTCTTCGATGTAGGGTTGTTGTGATGGTACTGCTGTTAATGTTTCTTCTGGTAAACGAAAAGCAGTTAATTTATTACCGAACACGCAACCTGTATCGATATTTATTGTTTGATTGATTCTTCGTGCTTCTTTGACAGGCGTATGGCCATAAACAATCCAACGATCACTATGGTAATCTTGAGCCCAATCTCTTCTTTCAGGTCTTCCATCATCATGACTCTTACCAGTTATATCACCATATAAAACAAAGACCGCAGTTTCTTTATCCTTGCGACCAATTAGATCTTCTCTGATGCCGGCATGGGCAACAATTGCATTAACTTCTGGTATTGATTCATATAAATCAGCCTGTTCATAAAGTTCGACAAATTGTTTTTTTACTTGAGCTTGTCGATCCTTTGATAGTGCTTGGAATTCAGCAACAGTTGTTTCTAATCCATGCGAAATTTGTACATTATTGCCTAGGAAATAACGATATAATTTATTGCAATGATTTCCTGGTACATAGCGGCCAACTTTTTCTTCCATTACAATACGATTGACAAAGTCAATTGTTTTAATTGATTTTGGGCCTCGATCCGTAATATCCCCTAAAAATACAGGTGTTCGCTTGTCAGGATGATAAGGTATACCATTTTTCCTTTCATAACCTAAGTCTGTAAATAACGCGTGTAGTTCATCATAGCAACCGTGAACATCTCCAATTACATCAAATTTCATCTAGTAGCCTCCTATTCTGCGAATACTTGGTTTAAGTAGTATAAACCAACAGTTTAGGAATCAAACATAAATACTTTTGTTCTATAATGGATATTTAAAACAATACCTATTGCAATTAAATAGGTTAAGGTAGAACTTCCACCATAACTAATAAATGGTAGTGGAAGACCAGTAATAGGAAGTAGTTTAATTGTCATACCAATATTTTGGAAAATTTGATAGGTAAACATACCAATAAACCCTGTAATGAGATAACTTCCAAATGGATCATTACTTTGCAAAGCAATATGAATTAGTCTGTATACTAATAAGAAAAGCAAGGTAATTAAAATACTTGAACCGATAAAGCCAAATTGTTCGGCAATAGAAGTGAAAATCATGTCAGTGTGCCTTTCTGGAATATTGGAAACTTCAAATTCCCCAATTCCTTTCCCGCTTAATTGACCAGATCCTATTGCAAGCATTGCACGGATTAACTGATACCCACCACTTTGTCCATTAACCTCAGTATCTAACCAACCAGTAAAACGGCTTTCTACGTGTTCAAATGGAGTATCTGCTATTACGTCATCCACAGCTTCTGGGAATGTAATATAGATAAATATTAACGCAAATACTGAAATCAGCATTACACTTAAAAGCGAGAAAATAATCTGCCAACGTACACCAGAGACAAGGACCATACAAACTACTATAGAAGCTAATACTAAGAAACCACCTAAATCTGGTTGAAGCGCAATTAGTCCCATCGGAGGTATTGCGACAATCATGATTTTTAATAGTAACCAACAATCACTTTTATTCATATGTTCTTTAAATTTATCATTGTGCATGACAATTAAATGTGCAAGTGCAATAATTAAGAAGACTTTCATAAACTCTGCTGGTTGTAGTGTTCCAAATCCTGGAACTTGAAACCACCCCCAAGCACCGTTTACTTTAATTGCAGGTGGGAGGTGAAAATGAAGCATAATTAACATAATCATACCGAAGCCATAAAAAATCCATGAGACCTGTCTCAATCGGTCATAATCAATTAACATAATGACACCTATAACTATTGCTCCAACGATATACCAGACCAATTGTTTAATGTAGTAAGTATCGTCTAAATAGGGTTGTATCGTATATAAAGAAAAAATACTGATAATCGCTAATAAAATAATAATCGAAATTAACACATAATCTATATTTGCTGTTCTTGTTTTTGATTGCATAATATACCTTTCTTTCTATATATATCTTTTTGGAATTTTATTTTACATACTAGTTATTAGTTTACCTTACTTTGTTACTTTTTTTAAGCAAAGTTTTCAAGTTGTTGATAAAAAGATTGTAAAGAGACTTTCATGTAAAATTGATAGGGTAATTTAATTGACAAAAAAGCATGTGGCGATTACGATAATACGGTCTAGGCGATAAGGAGGCGACCGTTTATGGAACATTTAGATAAACAAGAACGTATACAACTGTGGGAGAAAGTGCAGGACACACTTGTAAATGAACAAATTGATCAATTTCGTGCTGAATTTTTAGAAATTCATCCATATGATCAAGCGAAAATATTTGAAGAACAAATAGAAGAAATACGTTTCCTTATCTACACATATCTATCGCCAGGAGAAATAGCGGATGTGATGGAACAAGTGGATGATGATCTAGTGGAAGAGTTTATCACTGAGATGCTTCCATCATTTTCTGCTCAAGTACTAGCAAATATGGCTACGGATGACGCGGTAGATATTTTAAATGAGATGGATAAAAATAAAGTCGCGAGCTTTTTAACAATTATGGAGAAGCAAGCGTCAGATGAGATAAAAGCTTTACTGCATTATCAAGAGAAAACAGCCGGAAGTATTATGACTACCGAGTTTGTTGTTGTAAATACGGATCAAACCGTTAAAGAGGCAATGCGCCACTTGAGAAAAAAGGCTCCAGAAGCGGAAACTATTTATTATATTTATGTGATTAATCATGAACAAGTGTTAGTTGGTGTTATTTCTTTACGTGATCTGATTATTGCAGAAGGTGATTGGTTAATTTCTGATGTGATGAGTGAGCGTTTAGTAGCCGTTTCTGTTGGTGAAAATCAAGAAGATATCGCACATATGATGCGAGACTATGACTTTCTAGCTTTACCAGTTGTAGATTTCCAAAATCATTTGTTGGGGATTATCACTGTCGATGATATCATGGATGTTATGGAAGAGGAAGCAAATGATGACTATTCTAAATTAGCTGGTGTGTCAGATATGGACGGTCCAGATGACAATGCATTTGTATCTGCAAAGAAACGTCTACCATGGCTAATCATTTTGCTTTTCCTTGGTTTATTTACAGCAAGTATTATCGGACGCTTTGAAGCAACATTAGATCAAGTTGCTATTCTAGCCGTCTTTATCCCGCTAATTGCAGGAATGGCCGGTAATTCTGGAACACAAGCATTGGCTGTAGCAGTTCGTGGTATTGCTACTGGTGATATAGAAAAACAAGGAAAGTGGAATATCTTGGTGCGTGAAGCTACAACTGGTATGATTACAGGTCTAAGTTGTGGTATTTTAATTACTGGTATCGTGTATATTTGGCAAGGTATGTTTTTCCTAGGTCTTCTTGTTGGTATATCGATAACAGCTACTTTATTTGTAGCAACGATTGCTGGTGCGTTAGTACCATTGCTTATGGATAAATTAAATATTGATCCAGCTGTTGCCTCTGGGCCATTTATTACCACAATAAATGATATTATTTCTGTGTTAATATATTTTGGATTAGCAACTGCGTTTATGAACTTATTATTATAAAAGAGAGAAGGAATATAAGGGAGGATATATAAAATGGAGCATGCTGAGTCTGTTAGCTCACTTTTAATCGTTATTTTAGCAGCTTTTCTAACGCCAATACTCATGCACCGACTGCGGTTAAATATGATTCCAGTTGTAGTTGCTGAAATTATTATTGGACTTATTATTGGTCAGAGTGGATTTAATTTAGTTAATGAAAGTAATTGGTTAGAAACATTGTCTACACTAGGTTTTATTTTTCTAATGTTTCTTAGTGGTTTAGAAATAGATTTTAGTCTTTTTTCTAGAAAGAGAAAGAAAGAAAATAAAGCATCGAACATGCCGAATCCAGTTGTAATTGCAACGATTGTCTTTGTAGGTATTCTGCTATTATCATTAGTACTTTCTTATTTATTTGTGCTTGCTGGCTTCATTGATAATGTATTTCTAATGACGTTAATTATTTCAACTATTTCATTAGGTGTAGTTGTGCCGACGTTAAAAGAATCACAAGCAATGAAAACGCCGATTGGGCAAACAATTTTATTAATTGCCGTTATTGCAGATTTAGTAACAATGATTCTACTTGCCGTGTTTGTTTCCTTTTACGGAGAAGGATCAGGAAATATGTGGTTACTACTGATTTTGTTTGGTGTTGGTATTTTGCTTTACTTTGTTGGAAAACATTTTCGCAATCAAACCTTTGTCGAAACAATGTCAAAAGGAACAATTCACATTGGCACACGTGCTGTTTTTACGTTAATTATTTTTCTAGTAGCAGTATCGGAATCGGTTGGAGCAGAAAATATTCTTGGTGCCTTTTTAGCTGGTGCTTTAGTTTCCTTATTGGCACCTAATCAAGATCTTGTCCAAAAGTTAGATAGCTTTGGATATGGATTTCTAATTCCAATTTTCTTTGTGATGGTTGGTGTTGAAATTAATCTTTGGTCATTATTTGAAGATCCGAAAGTATTAGTATTGATCCCGTTGTTATTTATAGCTTTACTACTTTCGAAATTGTTGCCAGCTATTATATTAAGAAAATGGTATGATACACGTACTGTTGTTGGTGCTGGAATGATACTAACGACAACATTGTCACTTGTAATTGCAGCAGCAGCAATTGGTGAACGAATGGGTGTAATTGATAGCCAAATGGAAGGTGCGTTAATTTTAGTTGCAGTTTTAACTTGCTTAATTACACCACCAATTTTCAAGAAAATGTATGTTCATCAAGAGGAAGAAATTCCAAAGCAAGTCATTTCCTTTGTTGGATCTAACCAGGCAACATTGCCTGTTGTGAGAGAATTGGATCAAAATCTATTCAAGGCGCATCTCTATCACACAAGATTAGAGAAAATTGATGAGAAAATCACACGGTCTGTTTTTGATATAAAAGAACTAAAAGACTATGAAATTGAAAACATGGAACAATTGGGTGTTTTTGATGTAGATATAGTAGTCGTTTCAACAGGTGATGAACTTAAGAATGCTGAAGTCGCTTGTTATGCTAAGAAAAAAGGGGTCGGACGTGTTATTGCCAGAGCAGAGATGAAAAGCACGGATAAATATCTCAAAGAAAATAATGTGGAAGTATTTTCTGTTATGCTTTCGACCAAAACTTTGTTAAAAGCAATGATTGAGTCACCAAATGTAGTTGATATATTAACAAACCAAGAAAGTGCACTATATGAGATTAATATGAATAATTCGATCTATGATGGGATTATGCTGCGAGAGTTTCCGTTTACAGGTGATGTAATTATGGTTCGTATATTTAGGGATGATGATTCAATTGTTCCACATGGTGATACGAGATTACGTTTAGGGGATCATCTAGTAGTTACAGGTTCGTCTGAGTATGTAGAAGAATTACAAAGTATATTAGAGTTTGGATAATTGAATCGAAGTTGAAACAGTCTGCAGTTAATTGCGGGCTGTTTTTTATTAATAAAATTATAAATTGAGTTTCAAGTGAATCTAAGCTAAAATAGTAGTAGGTACTAATAACAACTTATAATATCTATATAGGAGGATTACAAAATGAATTTTTCACTTAAAGGTCGTACATACGTAATTATGGGCGTAGCGAATAAACGAAGTATTGCTTGGGGTATTGCTCGTTCCTTACATGCTGCTGGTGCACGTCTTATTTTCACCTATGCTAGCGAGCGTTTTGAAAAGCCGGTAAAAGATTTAGTTGAAACGTTAGAAGGACAAGAGGCACTTTTTTACGAATGTGATGTTACAAGTGATGAAGCGGTACAAACAGCATTCGATCAGATTAAAGAAGATGTTGGCATCATTCATGGTTTAGCACATTGTATTGCATTCGCTCAGAAAGAAGATCTTAAAGGACAATTTGTTGATACAAGTCGCGATGGCTATTTATTAGCACATAATATTAGTGCTTATTCGCTCCTAGCAGTATCAAGGGCTGCCCAGCCATTAATGACAGAGGGTGGCGGTATCGTAACATTAACCTATCTTGGTGGAGAACGAGTTGTACAAAACTATAACGTGATGGGTGTCGCAAAGGCGAGTTTGGATGCTACGATGAAGTATTTAGCAAATGATTTAGGTCAACATGGCGTTCGTGTAAATGCAATTTCAGCTGGTCCAATTCGCACGTTATCTGCGAAAGGTGTTGGAGATTTTAACTCGGTTTTAAAAGACATTGAAGAAAAAGCACCATTACGTCGTACCGTTACGCAGGAAGAGGTAGGCGATACGGCATATTACCTACTAAGTGATTTATCGCGTGGTGTTACAGGTGAAATTATACATGTTGATTCTGGATTTAATATCTTAGGATTATCATAATGACGACAAGCGAGCGCAGTTACAAACTGTGCTCGTTTTTTTACACAAAAAAAGTTAAGTATTTTAAAGCGATGGGCACAACTCTAAAAAGCGTTTCATATAGTAACGTAGGCAAAGGAGGAAACCCATTTGAGTAGAAAAAAGAAGAGATATGCTACACGTCCTGTCCTTTATATTCAACAACCGGATTTTAAGGCAGTTCCAGCTTCCATGCAGACAGATTATTTCACACCTAAAGTGGAAAAGGAAGCTCCTGTTTCACAGGCCTCAGTTCCAACTGAAGCACAAGCACGTACAAGAAAGTCAAAAAAGAAAACAAAAGTTATACCGGAATTAGAAACGCCTCTGGAAGATTCAGAAAAAGAGAAAGATGAAGAAGAAAAACGTGAATTAAATGAAGAGGAAAAAGACGAAGAATTAGTTCAAGAAGTTGAGGCTGCAGATAAAGAAGAGGAGGTGGAGCCTCAATCGAAGAATATCCCTACGAAAAAACCATTTTCTGAAATGACAATAGAGGAGCAAGTGGATTATTTAGCAACAAAACCCGCCCATATACCAAAGATGAAGTGTGAAATTATAGCAAAAACGGCTAGATATAGAGGCATTATTACAGCATTTGATGATAATATCGTTCAAATTGAAACATTTAAACGTCCAAAGTTTCATCAAGTAGACATGGAAGAAATTGAATCGATTCGATTATTAGGATTTTAGATTTAACAAAAAAGAAGGGCTGCACGTTGATGTGCCAGCCCTTCTTTTTAAAATATTATAGTGCGCTAATTGCAGGTAGACAAGTGATGTGACAGAAACAATCTAAATCTACTGTGATACAAACGCCAGTTACTTCTAAGTCACCTGTTTTTTGTTCAACTGGAGAACATGGGTCGTCGTGTTGATCGTTAACATCGCGAAGCAATTCTATAACGGCACAGTTGTCTTCAGCAACTTCTTTCACTCGGAAATAAAAGCTACCAAATACATCTTTTAAGTCCTCAACTGGAACACCAAATCCTTTAAAAGGTTTGCAGTCTCCTTTGCAATACAAAATAAATGGTACTGTGTCTAGATTGTTGGCTGATGGTGAAGTATCCCCCAATAAATCAGCAATTGATTGTTCACAGCTTGTTGTACAATCGCTTAATAAATCTGATTGTGCATCTGCAATTTCCCGAAGAATATCTGCTACACAATTACCTGAATCAAACTTTTTTCCACATGTCATAATAATATCCCCTTCCGTTTTTTGTTGACTTGTTCGTCACTTATAACCTATGTAATCTGTTACCTGTTGTGTGGGCAAACATCTTCATGAAAAAAAATATCTTAATTCTTTTTATTTATTATAGATATTCGGACAAAACCGGGCGCTTGTCACTTCCAAATCAGCATTTGTTACATAGACTAGTATCGATTAAGTTTTACACATAAGGAGTGAATAAAAGAATGTCAGAAGAAAAAAAGCCTGAATCGAAAAAAATTATTCATGTTAAGGACTTAGTAATTAAAGCAGATAATGTATATTTCGAGCCACCACATCAACAACACCGTCCGGAAGAACGTCCACGTCCATTTGATGCTTTCTTTGGAAAAAGAAGAGAAGAGGAAGCTGTGCAAGCAGATCATGTAGAGGAAGTACATGATGAGGAAGTAAAAGAAGACAAAGAAGAAATACTTGAAACAGAAAAAAGAGAAGAGAGACGTCCATTTTCATGGTTGTAATTTTTCAGGGGTAGCATTAACTTGTTATCCCTTTGTTTTTAACTTTTTTATAATGTGTTACTAATCAAACTTATAAGATAGGCGGGAGATTTTAATGCAAATACAGCGATTGATTCAACATATTGGGATTATTGGAAAGCACATAGAGAAAAACGAAAAATACTTTCGCTATCCTGAGAAAAAAGCTCAACCAATTATTGTCGATATAGAAAGCCAAATGAATCAATTAGAAAATGAGATGTTGCGGTGGGAAAAATTATTGGAATAGAAGAAAAGTATGTGCATAAAATTCTGAAAAGAGGGTATAGGATATATATAGAAAGGGAGGAATGACTTATGGGTTATGTACTTCCAGTAGACACAAACCAATATCAAAACTATCATAATCGGGTGACCCAACCTGAAAGGGATCCATATCCTATTGAAAAAATATATCCAGCACAGTTAGATATGGACTATCAAAAAGCACCAGACAATAATGATTCGGATATGTCAGAATGGAGTGGGACTGCTAAGAGAAACCAATCTGTCGCAATCCCTCACTATACGATGCCAGGACCAGCAGATGAGATTTATGCTGAGATGACTGGTATTGGTCAGAATATTAATAAAATGATCTAATCAGGATAAGAGGAGAAGCTCACATCGTTTGCACGAATAGAACTTCTCCTCTTATGTATTCTGCATAAAAAACATCTTTATAGGATGATACATTTTGCAGTTTTAATTCATTTTCCAACCATGCTTGATCTTGATTTATTTCTCTCAAATTATCTTTTATTATTTCACCATCATTAATTAAAGAGATCGACAATCTAACGTCTTCTGGATTTAAATTTAAGTCTAAACGAGTAGGCGTTTGAGCGTGTGATGATTTTAGTACGGAAACAGTTCCATCTGTTTCCAATATCGCATATTCTACATCGCGAATAGAGAAAACATCTTTAGAACGAAGTAGATGAAGTAACTGATTCATATCAAGCTTTGCTTTGGCCATTACTTCACGTTGTAATTTGCCACTATGAATGATAAGAGAAGGTCTACCCTCTAACAATGAGCGTGTACGTTTGAATTTTTGTGTTGCTAATTCTGTTGTATAAAGCAAAAAACCCCATAAAAATACGGCAAAGGCAATCTGCGTTATACCTACCTCATCATCAAACAAAGCATTTCCGACTAATTCGCCAAGAACAAGTGCTGAAATAAAATCAAAAGCAGTTAATTGTCTGATTTGCGATTTCCCTAATACTTTTGTAATAATAAATAAGCATAAAAAACCAAAAAGTGTTTCAATGAAAATAGAGCCAATATCTTGCATGAATATCCTCCCCCCATACAACCTGCATACTATCTACATGATGGACAAGGGGAGCAATTTTTATACTAGGAATATATTTCCGCAACCTATGTTAAGACTAATTCTTTTTCCATTGTGACGTGTGGCATGTTAGCGTCGAGAAAAATATCTGAAACGGTACGGTAACCTAGGGCCTGATAAAAACGTTCTGCATGTGTTTGTGCATTTAATTTCGCTGTATAAATGGATTTATTAACTAATGTAGATTCCATTGCTCGCATTAAGTCTTTTCCTAACGCTTTCCCTCTAAATGACTTCAAGACACAGATTCGTTCAAATTTCCCATAATCATTCATAATCCGAAGCCTACCGGCAGCGACAGGTTTGTCGTCTATATAGCCAACAAAATGATACGCTGCTTGATCTAAATCATCATGCTCTAATTCTTTTGGAACCCCTTGCTCTTCTACAAAGACTTCCTGCCTTACCGTATAGGCATCTTTTAATTGTTCACTATTATTTGTTACGTCTTTGATATTCATTTTATATACCCCTTCGATTGTGAAAATTTTATAATAGCATTATTATATCACTTTTCTTTTTATGCTTTTTATTAAAAAATGTAGAAATATGTCGATAATAAAAGTAATCAGATTCTTTAGGGGGAAATATATGAAATGGGGACGCTTTCAAATATCAAGTATTGCAACTAAATTAATGCTATTAATTATTACTATTATTGTAGGTACAGGTGGAATTATTGGTGGGACAAGTTATTTCATGGCTAAAAGTCAGCTTTTAGATGCAGGAAAAAGAGATTTGCAAAGTATAGTGGAAGGGGCATACGCTTCACTAGAATTGCTAAATGAGGAAGTGGAAGCTGGTGATTTATCTTTAGATGAAGCAAAAGATAAGGCACGAATTATATTAAACGGTCCACTTGAAGATGGTGAGTATGCGTATGAAAATTCACACTTCACTTATAAAGAAAATGGCTATGTCTTAGCATATGACGCGGATCTAGTATTGCAGATTCATCCATCCAAAATTGGCGGTGCTCCTGCTGATGAACAAAATAGCAGTAATCGTGCGCGTATTGTAGCAGGTGGAGTTGCAGGTAATGAAGAAGATCACTTTGTAACATATTCTGATCAGCAGTCAGATGGTTCGTTTCGAGATAAAACGGCTTATGTTCAATATTTTGAAGCGTGGGATTGGACAGTTGGTATAGCTGTATTCGAAGATGAATTTTATGAAGAGTTGGACGTTTTAAGATATGTTATTTTGGGTGCGACAGTAGCTATTATTCTGATAAGCTCACTTATTTTTTATGTAGCGATACGTAAGAAAGTAGCTATGTTAAAAGATGTGGCAGAAGCATCTACACAAATAGCTGATGGCAACGTACAAGTAACGAATCTACCTGAATCAAACGATGAAATTGGACAGCTAGCACTGGCTTTTAATAAAATGTCACTGCAGTTACGTGAATTAATAGAGAACGTACAAAATACGAGTGATCATCTACTAGATTCGGCTAATGATTTATCAGCAGTGTCTGAAGAAACATCAGCTAGTAGTGAAGAAATCGGTAATGCTGTCTCTGAGGTTGCGACAGGTACGCAGGAACAAGCAAATGACCTTGAGGACATTAATTACCGCGTAGAAATTCTAACGAAAGCAATTTATGCAATGAATGATCAAAGTAAGCAAATGAAAAATGTTACAACAAATGCTGAGGAAGTTTCTACAGAGGGGATAGCAATTGTTGGTCAATTACAACAGTCTAACGCTGAATCATTGACTTCATCAGAAGAAATAAGTACGGATATTAAGAACTTGTATGAGAAAACAAAAGAAATATTCCATATTATGGAAACGATTGAAAGTATAGCAGGGGAAACGAACCTTTTAGCGCTTAATGCGAGTATTGAAGCAGCTAGAGCAGGTGAACATGGTAAAGGATTTGCCGTAGTTGCCGATGAGATTCGTAAATTGGCTGAGCAATCGAAGGATGCAACATATCAGGTTCGAGAAGTTGTAACAGCTATTACGAGTGAAACAGAAAAGACAGTTGAAACAGTAGGAAGCATAACCCAAACATCACAAAAACTAAATGAAGATGTTTTACAAACACAAAGTAAGTTTAATCAACTATCGATGTCCATTAAGGAGATTGGATCTGCATTACTAGTACTAGATGGTGAGATAGATAAGACAACATCAACTAGTCAAAAAATTAGTGAAGGTATTGAGAATGCATCTAGTGTATCTGAAGAAACTGCTGCATCTGTTGAAGAAATAACATCTTCTGTGGATGAGCAAATTAATGCGATTGCAAATGTTGCAAATTCTGCAGAAAAACTAACTGACTTGAATCAGGAACTAAGTGATTTATTAAAACGATATACAATCTAATTAAAAACACCTTAATCCAGCTTATCCAGATTAAGGTGTTTTTATTGTTTATACGTCGTTTGTGGAGTTATTTTGCGAAGCGATGATTACCTATTGTAATAGTTACTTCTCGAGATAGAATCCAGTTACTTTCTGCTGTTCTTGGATTATAAAAATAAATCGAGCCTTTTCCTTGTCCTCGATATGCAAGTGCTTCTTTGACTGCACGTTTTGATTCGGCATCTGCAGCTTGATTGATCGTACCATTTTGGACTGGTGTAAACGCGTAGTAGCCACCAGCTGAGCGTTCATATATAACACCACTTACTGTATTTGGGAAATCTTTATGATCGACACGATTTAAAATGACTGTTGCAACCGCAACTTTACCTGCATATGATTCACCCTTAGCTTCAGCTTGCACCATTCTTGCCATTAAATCCTGATCACTACTAGAAAGAGTAGATGGAATTATGATAGATTGACCTGGGTAAATCATAGTTCCAATACTGTTATTAGATTGTTGTAAGCTTGCAAGAGAAACACCATAGTTATTTGCAATTTTCCATAACGAATCACCAGATTTAACCGTATAGGATGATGCTTCAACTATAGATGGGATTGTTAATAGCCCCAATGATAAACCAAAAGTTATTGCTAGCTTTTTTATTTTATTCATTTGTAGCCCTCCTTGTAATCTATTGCTCTATTAGAAGGCTACCAGTTGTAACATATATTTTCATGAACCAAAATATTACTATTAATCTAATTTACTTGAAAGGGTAGAATTGGTCTAGGTTTCTAGTTAAGAAGGAAATGTTTACTATATGTGTTTTTTTGGAGGAAGATGGGTGTATTAGAAGGGATAGGTACGATTATTGCAGCATGATGTCAAGCATATATCAGGCACAAAATAGTTGGATATTGACAAACACCAACGTACAGTATTATGATATAAATTGGTAGTGAGGACTATTAAAATAGTACGTCTCGTTAGCTCAGCGGGAGAGCACTTGCTTGACAGGCAAGGGGTCACTGGTTCAATCCCAGTACGGGACATTAAAATGTTAAAAGCTGAAATTTCTTTTGTTACGCCACATGCTAAATGTGTTGCGCCAATTGGAATTTCAGCTTTTTTAAACTGGTGCATATATAGTTTAAGCTATGAAACGCGTTTCATAGCAAATTAATTTTTAAAATAGATAAGGAGTTTAAGCATAATGTTTAAGTATTTCCTATTTTGGGCGTATACTATTGCTACATCATAAATATAGTGGTAAAGGAGTAGTTCGCTATGTACATATATTTTTTAGCAAATGCATCTAACCGAGAGGCTGACGATCATGTTTTTGAGATGAAAGCGCGAGATAAATCGCTCTACTTACTTGAAACGGAAACGTTGATTGAAGAACTAGGTGAGAATGATAAGGCTTATCACGTTCTTGACGCGGAACTTGATCTTAAGGATAATACGTATGCTGTGTGTAATAATATTCCTGTAACGGAAGATGGTAAAGCTGAATTTGAACAAAGATTTCAAAATCGGGCTCGAAAAATTGAAAATGAGCCAGGATTTGCAGGTATTAGAGTCTGTCGACCACTTAATTCTGATACGTATGTCATTCTTACATTATGGGAAACAGAGGAAGACTTTCAAAATTGGAAACAATCAAATGCATATAATCACGCACATAAGAAACGTGGAACTGAAAAAGGGCTAGATAAGCAGAAGCCACAAATATTCCCTAGACCCTCTTATGTCGAAACTTATCTAGTGAATGTATTATAAGCTGTTACTTCTATTAATTACGTTCTTTAATTGTCTGTGCTCACTTATTGTGGGCACTTTGTTTATTTGGTAGCCTTTTGTTTACGACGCCTATTGCAATCAGCTACGTTATGCGTTATTCTTCATTCTTAGTACGTTTTATGATAGGAGGGGCATGATGGATCAATTTGATCAATCCCTTGAAATATTTATTGATGGAGCAGGATGGTTGGCTCCGGTTCTTTTTGTTCTTTTACATGTACTTCGACCAATTTTTTTCATACCGGTTATTGTTATTTGTATCGCTGGTGGCGTGTTATTCGGATTTATTGAAGGTGCAATTTTATCATTTATTGGTCTCTCTTTAATGAGTCTCATTTCTTATAAATTAGTTAATCGATTCCCGAAATTCAAGAAAAACCTTACGCGTTTAAAAAAGAAAATATTTCGTGAACGGACGATGTCTGTTGCGCAAGTTATGGTACTAAGACTTATGCCATTTATCCATTTTCACTTACTTTCGTTTTATTTAATGGAGATGACCAAGACTTTTAGGGAATACATGTATTATTCTGTTTTAGGACTTATTTTACCTGCTATTATATATACTGCCTTTGGCGAAGCAATTACAGATTTCCCTTGGTATGTTTCAATTTTATTCATCGTTTTCTTAATTGGTTTATATGTTTGTATTGATAGATGGAATAGGTCTCATAACAAGCCAGTTTGAATTTTGATTCTAAAAAGTAACCACCAATTTTAGGAATTGACTTCTTTTGAATCTAGATGCATTTATCGATCATATGAAGCAAGTGATTAAAGATAAAAGCATATCTTAATTAAAAAGGTTATAACCATTTGATGAGTGGTTATAACCTTTTTATTATTTGATGGATTCTTTTACTTCTATTTCTTCATTTAGTACAGTGTCGATATAATTTCTTCCCCAATTATACATCGAATCTAAGATAGGCATGAGACTTTCACCATTTTTGGTTAAGGAGTATTCTACTTTAGGTGGAACGACAGGATAGACTTCACGATGAATAATTTCATCTTCCTCTAATTCTCTTAATTGATTGGTTAACATTCTTTGGGTGATACCAGGTATTAATTTTCTTAACTCACCAAAGCGTTTTGTTCCTGTTTTCCCTAAATGCCACAAAATGAGCATTTTCCATTTACCACCTATGATATGAAGTGTTAATTCCTTCTCACAGTTAAAAACCTTGTTTTCAATCCGTGCCACTATTAATCCCTCCATATTAGAACAATTTTAATCGTTCCCTTATTATAAGTGGCTTTCTTAGTATAAAAAAGTAATTCGCTCAAAAAAGCCGTGAAAGTTAATGAAAACTTCACGGCCTCTTTGTATTGTCTATTCTAAATTAGCATGGCGACCATACATGTTAGCAGAATCTAAACCTTTTCTTTCCATGAACCGAAGGATAACGGCATCGAACAACAAGAAGAGGGACTGTTCAAATAGCGAACCCATTGGTTGAATGGTTTGATAATTACCTGTTGTTTGATCTTTAGGTGAGCCAGGCATTTGTATAGCAAGATCAGCTAGTTGTGCAATAGTAGAATCTAGATTTGTTGTTAGAGCAACGATTTCTCCAGCAATTGCTTGAGCCTTTTCAGCAATAGAAACAACGTTTTTCGTTTCTCCAGATCCAGAATTAATAATAAGCATATCACCTTTTTCGAAGTTTGGTGTGATCGTTTCACCTACTACGTAAGGGTATAGTCCAACGTGCATCATTCGCATCGCAAAAGATTTAGCTGCTAAACCTGACCGACCACCACCAGCGACAAAAACTTTGTTCGCATTAAGAATACCAGTAACTAGATTTTCGACCTGTTCATCTGATATGACTTCGATTCCCTGCTCTAATTCCTTAATGATTTTCTTAAAGTATCCAGTCGTTTGCATAATGGATTACCCTTTAATTAGTTGTTGCATTTCTTTTGCTACTGCTGCTTTGTCATCTACACCAGTAATGCCGCCACCAACAATAATAAGATCTGGGTTTGCTTTAATTACTTCTGGTAGTGTTTCTAGTTTAATGCCACCAGCTACAGCAGTCTTCGCGTTTTTAACCACGCCTTTGATGGTCATAAGTTGTGCAAATGAGTTCTCACCTGCTGCCTGCAAATCATAACCTGTGTGTACGCAAATATAATCAACTCCAAGTGCATCAATTTCTTTTGCGCGTTGTTCAATGTTTGGTACATTCATCATATCAATTAGAATTTTATTGCCGTGCTTTTTAGCTTCTTCAACTGCACCAGTGATAGTTGCGTCATTTGTTGCACCAAGAATAGTAATAATGTCTGCACCTGCTTCAGAAGCTTTCATTACTTCATATCCACCAGCATCCATAACTTTAAGATCAGCCAATACTTTCAATGATGGAAATGCCTCTTTCATAGCTTTTACCGCATGAAGACCTTCATTAATAATTATTGGTGTACCAATCTCTACTATGTCAATGTATTCTTCGACTTCTTTTACAAGTTTAATTCCTTCTTCTGTATTCACTAAATCTAATGCTAATTGTAGTTCCATTTATAAACGACTCCCTTTGTTTTATTTGTACAGATTCATTTTAGTACGTTATTTATGACAATATAAGTACGCACTTTAAAAGAACATAGGCACAAAAAGTATACGAAGGACCAAGAAAGTAACTGAAAAGGAAGCAAAATTACATGGACATATTTTTAACCGGAGTGGATAAAAATAAGGATTGTATTGAAAATAAACAGTGGGGTCACGTCAGCTATAAAAAATGGTATAATGAGAAGAATATATTGTACATAAGGAAGTTGGGAAATGATGGCGAAGAAAAGAAATGAATCAGAGAATGGACAACAGTACACAGTAAAGGAAAGAATAGAATTGTTGCCATTTCTTTTGCAAGTAATCGATCGAGGAAGAAATCATGTAAAAGCTGTTCTAGCCCGCGGTCAAGTATTAGTAGATGATGAGGTTCAAACAGCCTTTAACTTACAGCTTGATCAAGGACAAACAGTTACCATACTAAAACAGGCTGTTGAAAAACAAGCACTTATAGGGCTGACGATTATGTATGAAGATGATGCTGTGATTGTTGTTAATAAGAAGGAAGGATTACTATCCGTTTCTGCACCAAACGAAAATGAACTAACAGCTTATCGACAGCTTACAGCACATGTCCGTCAGAAAAATCCGAAGAATAGGATTTTTATCGTGCACCGACTTGATCGAGATACATCAGGTGTGATGTTATTTGCAAAGACTGAAGAAGTGAAGCATAAATTGCAGGATAACTGGAAAGATGTGGTCAAAGAAAGAACCTATATTGCGCTTGTAGAAGGTAAAGTGAAGAAAGAAGAAGGTACGATTTCTACATGGTTAAAAGAGAGTAAAACTCATAAGATGCATTCAAACAAGGAACCAAATGGCGGTCAAAAAGCAGTAACGCATTTTAAAACACTTGCAACTAATGCGAAGTTTTCATTATTGCAAGTAGAACTTGAAACAGGTAGAAAAAATCAAATTAGAGCACATATGGAGGACATTGGCTTTCCGGTAGTTGGAGACAAAAAATATGGTGCTAAAACAAATGAAATTGGCAGACTTGGTTTGCATGCAAAAGTGCTGGCTTTTACACATCCGATAACGGGAGAAGATGTACGTTTTGAAGCTGATGTACCTAAATCTTTTTTCAATAAATCTAGATAGAAGGTAGGGTGATAAGTGTGTATTTGACGATTAAAGAAACAGCTGATTATTTGGAAGTAGACGAAGCACAAGTGAGACAACTTATATATCAAAAACAAATTCGAGCGTTACACGATGGTGAGAAGTATTTGGTTAATGATGAGCAATTCAATACGCATTTTGAACAAATCGAAAATTATAGACAGTTGGTACAAGAAATATTTGATGAACCTATTCCAGAAAGTGTGGATGTTAAAGACGAAGATTAAAAAAACTAGACCCCTATTGTGTAATAGGGGTCTAGTTTTAACGGCGTCTAAAACCTTCTTGTTCTAGATAATTTATTGCGCCGTTATAAGTAGCGTAAGTAGCGTCTAGTAAATCACCTGCATAAATGTTCCATGAGTCGAAGTCATTAATAATTTTCAGTGTTTGGTTTTCTGCGTTAATCCATGTTTCTTCAAATGGTTCTTGTTCAGATAGTGAATCAATTGCTTGGTTAATAACTTTGCGCAATGCTTTTTCGTTAAAATCACGGATATTAACCATTCCATTATTATCTAAGTTATAATCTTCATCAATTAGCTCTGCGAAAACATAGCCATTGCCGTTCGGATGTAAATGATAGACAACATTTTCCTTGTTGATTACACTTTCTTCAAATTGAAAATTGACACGACCAAGCGATACATCTTTGCGTTTTAACATAGGGTAAGATTCAATAATTGCAAGTTTTTCTTCAAATGTAAGCATGGTACCTCCATATAGATTGTTTTTTTTGATTCTTTTCATAAAACTAAGTTGCTATTAACGATACAATTGATTGAAAATGTGATGTAACATACCGCTTTGGAAATATACTTCGCTTTCCGTGGGCACGGCTTCAGCTAACTTAGTAAAGCAAAAAACGCTTTACTAAGTGGATCTTCAGCCCGTGCTGTTCCCACAGGAGTCTACGTATATTTCCGTCGCTAGATTAAAATAATTTTTTCGTTAATTAAAAATTACATATCAGAGAAAAATAAGCTCTCTTACTTTTTTGCAAATTGGTGCTACTTAGAAAAAATCTAGCGTATCAAGTGAAATTGGCGACACTCCTGCAGGAACAGCGCGGACTGAAGATCCACTCGGAAAGCGCCCTTTGCTTATCCGAGTTAGCTGAAGCCGTGCCTGCGGAAAGGGAGCCGATTTTGCTTGAGAAGCGGGTTAGAATATTCTGTGAGTCAGAATGTATGAATTTTTGTACCAACAGCAATCTGCTTGTAATGGGTCATTTTTTAAGATGCAGTTCATATTATAACACTTGTATTTTGAAAAATACTACTTTCTTAAAGATAATTCTACTAAAAACGAGTTTTCTCTATTTTTTCAAGTTATAATGAATATATTCCGATTTTGCATATGCTAATTCTCTTTAGAGAATCCTATATAGAAGTCGAACATACAAAAAGGTGAGGTTAATACATGAATGAAAGAAATTTCAAAGATTATGAATTAAGTGAAGAGATCACGCGCGCACTTGGTGTTTTGAAATATAAGACGCCTACAGAAGTGCAAGATAAAGTAATTCCAACTGCATTAGAGAACAAAGATCTTGTCGTGAGATCCGAGACAGGTAGTGGAAAGACAGCAGCATTTGCGATACCAATCTGTGAACAGATCGAATGGGAAGTGAAGAATCCACAAGTATTAGTACTTACACCAACACGTGAGCTTGCTGTTCAAGTACGCGATGATATTACGAATATTGGAAGGTTTAAGCGTATTAAAGCTGTAGCGGTTTATGGGAAAGAACCTATCGCCAGACAAAAAGAAGAGTTAAAACAAAAAACACATATCGTTGTTGGTACACCAGGACGTGTGATTGATCATATTGACCGAGAAACATTGAATTTGGATGAAGTGAAATATTTAGTAATTGATGAAGCGGATGAAATGCTTCACATGGGCTTTATTGACAAGGTAGAATCTATTATTAAACAACTTCCTAAAAATAGAGTGACAATGGTGTTTTCAGCGACATTACCTCAAGATGTTGAGAAGTTATGCTACAAGTACATGATTGACCCAGTCAATATCGAAATTGAGACAAATGGTATTACAACGAGTACAATTGAACACCGCTATATCGAGGTTAGAGAGGATGATAAACTCGCCTTACTTAAAGATGTAACAGTTGCTGAGAATACGGAGAGTTGTATCATTTTTTGTAAAACAAAAGAGCATGTTGATACAATCTATACCGAATTAGAAGCGGAAGGCTATTCGTGTGAAAGACTTCATGGTGGTTTAGAACAAAAAGATCGTTTTGCTATTATGGAAGGTTTTAAATTAGGGAATTTCCGTTATCTCATAGCAACTGATGTAGCAGCTCGAGGTATTGATGTTGATAATATAACACTAATTATTAACTATGATATCCCGTTAGAGAAAGAAAGTTATGTTCACCGAACTGGACGAACTGGTCGTGCTGGTAACAAGGGGAAAGCAATTACTTTTGGTACGCCTAATCAAGGAAAATATCTTGGCTCTATCGAACGCTATATTGGCTTTAAATTACCAGTAATGGATGCGCCAAGTGAACAAGAAATTGTAAAAAATAAAAAAGCTTTTAAAGAAAAAATGAATAACCGTCGTATTGTGAAAAATAATAAGACAGAGCGTATCAATAAAGATATTATGAAACTGCAATTTAATGGCGGGAAGAAGAAAAAGATTCGTGCACTCGATTTTGTTGGAACGATTACGAGTATTCCTGGTGTAGAGTCTGAGGATATAGGTATTATAACGATTAAAGATAGTTTATCCTATGTAGATATTTTAAATGGTAAAGGCTCATTAGTGTTACAAGCAATGGAGCACACGACTGTTAAGAATAAACAATTAAAAGTAAGTATAGCAGAATAATGAATTAAAATAGAACGTAAAAAAGACAAGCCATCATCTTTGTGGCTTGTCTTTATCTATATGTTAATCCAATTAAATTTAGGTTAGCCACGTCTTCCCCCTCTACCGCCTTGTTTTGATTCCTTGCTGCGTTTTAGGGTAGAAAGATTTTCTTCACTACTCTTTAAGAAGCTTGCCATTTTGTCTTCAAAGCTTTCTTTAGGCTTAAAATTACTCTTTGCGCGACCGTTTTTACCATTTCTGTCGTTTCCGCCTTGACGCGGTCGACGTGTGTAAGAAGCGCTTTGACCTTCGGGTTTATCGATTGCCTTTTTAATAGACAAGGCAATTTTTCCATCCTTCTCACTAATTACTTTAACTTCAATTTGGTCCCCTACTTTAAGGTGATCATTCACGTCTTTTACATAGCTATCTGCTACTTCACTGATATGCACAAGTCCTGTTGTGCCACCGGGTAATTCTACGAATGCTCCAAAATTAGTGATACCAGTTACTTTACCTTGAACCTTGCTACCTATTTCAATTGACAAAAAAATTTCCCCCTCAATAATTTTAAAACCAACTCATTATAACAAATATATCAAACAAAATCAAATGTGTTTCGTTAATGTAAACAAGTATTAATTGTACTAAAACACCATTGTTGTCCAATCTTCACAGTTCCAAATGTCTGTAACAAGATCTTGATAGAAATCAGGTTCGTGTGAGATAAGTAAGACACTACCTTTGTAATCACTTAATGCGCGCTTTAACTCGTCTTTGGCATCACGGTCTAAGTGGTTTGTTGGCTCATCTAGCACAAGTAAGTTGGTTTCTTTATTTATTAACTTGCACAATCTTACTTTAGCCTTTTCGCCACCACTTAAAACTTTTATTTTACTTTCAATATGTTTTCTTGTTAAACCACATTTCGCTAAAGAAGAGCGTACTTCTTGTTGCGTTAGGTGCGGGAACTCATCCCATATCTCATCTAGACATGTTTTTTGGCTCACGTCATTTGGCTCTTGCTCAAAATAACCTATATGCAAGTGCTCGCCTAATTGAACACTGCCTGATACTGGTTTGATTTCTCCAAGGATACTGCGTAATAAAGTAGTTTTACCAATTCCGTTTGCTCCAGATAAAGCTAGTTTTTGTCCGCGTTCCATCGCTAAATTAAGTGCGCGAGATAGAGGTTCATCATAACCAATTACAAGTTCATTTGTTTCGAATAAATATTTTCCAGATGTTCGAGCCGGTTTAAAACGAAAATGCGGTTTTGGTTTTTCAGCGTCTAGTTCAATTACTTCCATCTTGTCGAGTTTTTTCTGACGAGAGGTAGCCATCTTACTTGTAGCAGCATTAGCCTTATTCCGTGCAACAAAGTCTTTAAGGTTTGCAATTTCCTTTTGTTGTTTTTTATGTGCTGATGCGAGTTGTTGTTTTCTCATGTCATAAACACGTAAGAATTCATCATAGCCACCTGGATAACGTGTTACTTGCTGATTTTCCATGTGATAAATTAATGTAACAACACTATTTAAAAATGGAAGATCGTGTGAAATTAAAATAAATGCATGATCATAGTTTAGTAAATAATTGCGCAACCACTCAATATGTTCAACATCGAGATAGTTTGTCGGCTCATCTAGTAGTAAAATGTCTGGTTTTTCAAGTAATAGCTTAGCAAGCAGTACTTTTGTACGCTGCCCACCACTCAAATCGTGTACGTCAGTTTCTAAACCAAATTCATCTAATCCAAGGCCGTTCGCAATTTCTTCCACTTTTGCATCGATCATGTAGAAATCATTGTTTGTGAGCGCATCCTGCATTCGACCGGTTTCTTCAAGAAGTTTCTCAAGATCTTCTGGACCAACTTCTCCCATTTTGCCGAATAAACCATTCATCTCTTCTTCTAAGTCATATAGATACTGGAAGGCGGTTCTTAGTACATCGCGAATCGTCATTCCTTTATTTAATGAAGTATGTTGGTCTAAATAACCAACTCGGGTATGCTTCGTCCATTCTACTGTGCCAGCGTCTGGCTCTAGCTTTCCGGTAATAATATTCATAAATGTCGATTTACCCTCGCCATTGGCTCCGATAAGACCGATATGCTCTCCTGCTAATAAACGAAATGAGACATCTTCGAAGATTGCTCTGTCACCAAATCCGTGACTTAAATTTGAAACTGTAAGTAAACTCATAATGTAAACACCTTTTCTCTTATAGTTAATGCTTTTTTATTATAAAGGTGATTCGCCTAAAGTGATAGAGCTAGGAAGAAAAAAATTAAAAAGGAGTTGAGGTAATTTATGTTACAGAATTATAAGTAGTTTTATATTCCACCTAAACAGTAAAGACGATACTGTAAAAACAAGGGTATAGCGAATAAGGAAGTAATTAAATCTCCTCTTTTGATTGCGAGCATAATTTATCCTATTATTATGCTCTATGTTACTATATTAAAAAGAGAATTTGAAAAACACTGATAAAGGTTGATAAAAATGAAACATTTACATATACAACATGCGTGGGTTGGGAGATTAATAGCCTCTGATCCAGGAAGAAAGAGGTTGCAACAAGCTTTTAAGGCAACGACAAGTTTAATGATTGCAATAATGACGATGTTGCTAATTTTACGTGTTTCCAATAGTACTTTATTTACGCCAGTTATTGTCGCGGGTATGCTAGGAATGATTGGCATAATGGTTGTGATGGACGATACAAAGAAAAAGAAGCAATTCACAACATTATTATTAGCTGTTTCAGCTTCTGTTAGCATTACAATTGGTACATATCTAGCAGACAATCCTTATTATGTTGGGATAGCGATGGTGTGTATTATTTTTGGGGCGTTTTACTTTTCTAAATTTGGGTCGCGTTATTTTTCGCTAGGTATGGTAAGTTTTATGACTATTTATATATCTTCTGTATTACAACTTACACCAAATCAATTTGGCTGGTTTTATGTAGCTATATGTGTTGGTGTGATGAGTGCATTCCTAGCAAATTTTATTATATTTAAAGATTCGGCTCATGTCTTAAGAAGAAGCATGCGCTCGTACCATATTCAAGCTAATTTGACACTGACTATTTTAATTAATCTAATGGAAGATCCGATAAATAGTAAGAGGCGAATAAATAGTTTGGAGAAGAATGTTCGCAAATTGAGTGAATATGCACAGAATGTATCAGGTGATCTTAAAGAACAAGATGTTGCGAGTATTTGGCCAGGACTTAAAGCGACGCATTTACGATTATATGTTTTTGATACAGCAATGCTGATTGAAACATTGACAGATTCTATCAAACAGTTAAAAAAAGCAGAAGGACTAGAAATGGAAGAAGTAAAGCGGATGCTTGTTTGGGTAGTCAAAACCATTAGGGACGCTGAAGTTTTAGCACAAAATTATACAACAGAACATTTAAAGGAAGCAGAAAATGCGGTACAAGGACTCTCTCTTATTTTAAAAGACTTACAAATGGAGACGGCGGAAAAAGAAACTAGAAAATGGTTGTATTTAATCCGGAGAATCGAATCAATTGCAAATCATGTCGTAACAAGTGCTGCAACAATTCAAGAATCGCTACGTTACGAGCAGCTTGTTATTAATGAGGGGAAGATAGACACAGAAATAGACAGTAAGCTTACAGCAGCGACTGATCTAAAAGAGAACGGGTTAAAGCCGACTACAAAAAAAGCTTATCAAGCGATGGTGGCAAGTATATTAGCACTTTTGGTTGGTCACTGGATTTCGCCCATTCAACCTTATTGGGTTATTCTTACCGTTTTTCTCGTGTTACTTGGTACAGAATCAGTTGGTCGAACGTATATTAAAGGGCTTCAACGCTCATTAGGAACAATATGTGGTGCGATCATTGGTTTTCTACTTGCACAACTTGTATCTGGTCATACGCAAATAGAGGTTGCCTTATTATTTATTGTTGTCTTCTTTACTTTTTATTTCTTGACGGTTTCTTATACACTAATGAGTTTATTTATGACGATTCTGATTGCTTTTATGTATGATATTATCCTTGGTGGAATTAGTTATCAATTATTAGGTATACGGGTAATTGATACAATATGTGGTGCCATTATAGCGCTTGGTGTATCTACTTTTATATTTCCTACTAAAACGGTTGATAAGGTAGCCCAATCTTTTGTCGATTATTTAACGATATTAAATCCATTTCTAATAGATTATGTGAGGGGCTTTAGAGAAGACGTTGATGTTAAAGGTCTCTCAGGTAATGCATTTGATATGGATCTCAACTTACAAGTAATAAAAAATGCTGCCCAATCATTACTTCAACGCCCTGGTAGTATGGTTGATAAGAAAATCCCTCGTTGGATAACGCTTTTTACAGCAATCAATTATTATGCAAAACATCTCGTTGCATCCTCTTATCAGAATGAATTTTATTTACCAGAAGAAATCAAGGCTGACTTTAGGGAAATGGAAGAAAAGCTACAACATAACATGGAATTATTAAGTGAATTAATTAGTGGCAATCAACACCAAGGCGTTGTGTATCATTTAACGGAGCAAAGAGAGCGAATCGAAAGACTTACTTTAAGTGAAGAAAAAAACAAAAATGACTTAACGCATCATCTCTATTACGTATGGAAAATTAATGAAGCGATTGTTCTGTTAGCAGTTGGTTTAGGTGCACAGGAAGCTTCTACTAGTGAAATGCTACCTTTTAAATAAGGTGCAAAAGGTGTATTATGAAAGAGGAATAAGTTGAAGGAGGGAACATAATTGGTGAAACAGTCGAATCATAATTTATCCGACAAAGAAAAAGTAGAACTGTATCATCAAGTTGTTGAGTACGCCCTGGAGACGACGATTATTCATTCAAATCAGAAGGTTTTATACATAAATGAACCAGGTGCCAAGTTCTTAAAAGCAAACCAAAACGATCTTATCGGAGCAAATGTGGTTGATGTTTTTACGGAGAAATATAGAGATTATATTGTAGAGCGAATACGTAAGGGAACAGAGGAACGAACGGTTAGTGAACTAGTTGAAACAACGATCTATCGTGCAGATGGAACAACTGTTGATGTTGAGTTGTTTTGTCATCCAGTAATGTACGGTGAACTCGAAGCAATTCAATCTACGATCAGAGATTTAACACCACAAAGAGAAGCTGAAGCAGAGCTTGAACAAATGATGCGTGACGTAGGGACACCTATTGTACCTGTGCATGATGGGATTGCAGTTATTCCGCTCATTGGAGATTTGAATGAGGTTAGGACAGAGGAACTAATCGAGATCATTCCTGAGAAAATACAAGGATATGATTTGGACTATTTAATTATTGATCTCTCTGGTATTTATAATATAGACGAAGTGGCAGTACAGTTTATCTACAGAATAGATGAAATCATGCAATTACTAGGCTTAACTTTAATCTTTACAGGTTTTAGACCTGAATTAGCTAGAAAATCAATAGAAGCTAGCCTGAGTAAGGGAACATTACGAACAATGTCAAATGTTAAACAAGCGTTACATCAGTTAGTTAAATGATTTAAATACTATTATTAGAAGAGGTGCTTGGGTTGGGTCGAAAAGAAAAAAGACAAAAGAATAAAAAAAATAGATGGTGGAAAATAACATTGCTAGTTGTTGGGTTGTTTGTATTAATAGGTGGTGGATATCTTATTTCATTCTATATGAATGTAAAAGATACCGTAAATAATGATCTTCATGAATCTGTTACGGCTATTGATAATGATGTAACGAAGGAGAAGATGGCAAGCAATTCACCACTTAATATTTTATTGTTAGGCGTCGATGAACGCGAAAATGATAGAGGTCGTTCTGACACAATGATTGTGTTAACACTAGATCCGAGTAATGAGCGCATGCAAATGGTAAGCATTCCACGGGATACAAGAACGGAAATTATCGGTCATGGAACAGTGGATAAAATCAATCACTCTTATGCATTTGGTGGTAGTAATATGTCGGTGGACACGGTTGAAAACTTTTTAGATATTGAAATTGATTATTATGTACGTGTAAATATGGAAGGTCTACAACAACTCGTAGATTCGGTTAATGGCGTATCGGTAACAAATACACTGGCATTTACAAATGGTAGTTATGAGTTTCCAGAAGGTGAACAGGAGTTAGACGGCAGAGAAGCATTGGCTTATGTTAGAATGCGAAAAGATGACCCTCAAGGAGATGTCGGACGAAATGAAAGACAACGACAAGTTATTGAAGGTGTTATTAGTAAAGGTGCGAGTTTTAGTGGGGTAAGTAAGATTAATGAGATTCTATCGGTTCTAGGTGAAAATGTGAGTACAAACATGGACTTCTCAGATATGAGTGTAATGGTTACAGACTATAGAGGTGCGCGCAAGGATATTGAAACCTATCAGATTACTGGAGAGGGTACGACAATTGATGGTATTTGGTACTTGCAAGTTCCAGACGAAGAAGTTCAAAAAACACATGATTTGATTGAAGACTTCGCAAACGGAATATAATAATAAATGCAACTTTCGAAGCGTGAAACAGGCATTTAAGTTTGGATGAAGCTAGAAACTTTTAAAAAATGTTCATTACTGAATAACCATAGACTCTGAGGTAACTGCCCTGTTGATTTCCGCTACAGGCAGTCGCTTTCCGCGGGCACGGCTCATAGCCGTCAAGCTAAGCACTACGGTTTAAAGAACTAGAAAAATACGATACCCTAACGGATAAGGAAAATTTATTTGGAGGGAGTTTCGATGCGTTTCAAGAAAGAAATGGAGCCATTTATTCAAGGCATTCATCAGGTGTTATCAGTCTCTGAGGTGCGTCAATGGGCGCGTGAAATTGGCTTTGTTCAACGCCAAAACAAATTAAAGCCAGAGGATTTTCTAAGTATTTGTGCTTTTATGCAACAAACGGTTGGCTCTGAACGATTGAGTAAGTTATGTGCAACGATCACGCGCTTATCTGGCGCAGATATATCTAAACAAGCCTTACATCAACGTTTCAATGAGAAAAGTGTAGCCTTTCTCAAGGGGATTTTTTATCAACTAGCTGAACAACAAGCTCTTTTTACGCGTCCATTATATATAGATCATTTATTTTCTCGTATCCGTATTTTAGATGCCACTTCTTTTGGTGTACCTAAAAATGATCCAGATCACCCGGATGGTGCCAAAATCCAATTAGAATATGAACTATTTGAAGGGAAATTTCTGCATACATTCCTTTATGACCAAACAAAAAGCGACCAATACGCAGCACGTGAATTGGCAGATACAATTGAATCAGGAGATCTTATCTTGCGCGATTTGGGTTACTTTTCTGGCGAACATTTGAAGAAAATAGAGCGTGCAGGTGGCTTTTATATCTCACGTGTTCCTGCCAATATGACGTTTTGGACATGGGATGAAAAAGGGAAGATGATGGAAATCAAACCAGAAGAAGATGCAAAAAAATTGGAACCTGGAGAGGCGATAGATTATGGACACATTCAAATCGGAAAAAAAGGAAAAAACACACTTCAAACGCGTCTTGTCGTGCAACAATTAACCGAGGAACAGAAAATGAAAAGAGAGGGGTATTTACAAAAGAGAAGACGGAAAGGGGGTCACACCCAATCCGCCACCAAAAAAAATCAAATCCAAATCCTTGCCACCAATATAACATCGGATCAAGTAGATATGCAAGGGTTATACCCAATCTATTCCTTACGTTGGCAAGTGGAAATTCTATTTAAAACATGGAAATCATTATTTCATATCGACAAGGTGCGCGCAATGAATCCTGAACGGTTTGCGTGCCATTTATATGGTACGCTAATTCATATTCTTCTATCATCTATGATTGCTTTTCAATGTCGTTATTACCTCTATCAGAAGCATCAGATCGAAGGCAGTGAGTTCAAATGTATCGACCATGTGAAAAGCGCCATTGAAGAGGATCAAGGCCAAGCGTTGTATCATAGCACTTCCTTTATTACATTGATAAAGAACATCTATCAAAATGTCTACAGGCATGGAAGGAAAGATCATCGTTATCAACATAAGAGTCCTTTTGACATTCTATATCTTACGTATGAACAAACCTTCCAAGCAGTATAGGCTTACGGTATACATTTTTTTAAAATAGTAAAGTGGCTTATTATTACACATACATCTAATTGGAAAATAATTCAACTTTATGTTAGAAGTTAGTTGCGTAATGTTTGTTTTTTCTATAGTTTATCCTTAGCTTGACGGCTATGGGGCACGGCTTCAGCTAACTTCGTAAAGCACAAAATGCTTTACGAAGTGGATCTTCAGCCCGTGCTGTTCCCGCAGGAGTCGACTGCCCTACGCTACAATCAATCCGTATAGTGTGAACAACTGTTGTAATAAGCATAATAAAATTTTATTACCAGCAGATAACGTTTTACTTTTAAAGTCTGTCTAGTGATAGAAGTAAATGAGTGCTATTCTAGTAGGGAAAATGCGAACTATTGCTGCAGGAGTTTCAACTATTTCGCTTACTCTGCTGTTATTTGTGATACAGCCTCGGTGCTGCTGTGCCTGAACTATTTGTATAGGGTTCCATTAGACCACCTTTAACGATTTCCTGTATTACAAACTAATTCGAATAGCTATTCAAAAAAAACGAGATGCTTCTTTGTATGCAGTTCATTTAATTTTTGCTAACTTCTATTTTAATTACAAATAACAAGCATTTTATACGATTCTTAATTTGCGTACTCACACTAGCGGATCAAATGAAATTGATGAGACTCCTGTAGGAACAGCACGGGCTGAAGATCCACTCGGAAAGCGAACTTTGCTTATCCGAGTTAGCTGAAGCCGTGCCTACGGAAAGGGAGTCAATTTCATTTGAGGAGCGTGTAAAAACTTCTTTATATCTTACGACGGAATTTCTCTCAAGTACGTCAGATAAACGCACTGATGATTACCAAAGTAGCGTGAAGTCAACTTCGATAAAAAAACAATCACTTAGAAAACAGACTTTTTAAAAGACTATCAAGCAAGATAAAAGCTTTTGCATAACCTAAATGTTTCAGACGTGTTCTTTAGTGGAAAACTGTAATAATAAAGCTTAAATTAAACGAAAATGGTATAAACTAATTTTAATGTTTGTATTTGAAGGGAAATAGAAATGACCTACTTACTACTTATTATAGGATTTGTCTTATTAATAAAAGGTGCTGACTTCTTTGTTGATGGTGCTTCAAAAATAGCCCAGACGTTACATGTTTCCCCTTTGTTAATCGGTTTGACGGTTGTCGCATTTGGAACAAGCTCACCAGAAGCTACAGTGAGTATTGTTTCAGCTTTAGAGGGTAATGCAGGTGTAGCAATGGGGAATGTGGTCGGAAGTAATATCTTTAATATAACGATTGTTGTTGGTATAACCGCACTATTAAATCCATTACAAGTAGAAAATGAAACAATTAGAAAAGAAATACCATTTGCTATGTTAGCGAGTGTTGCTTTATTGATTCTCATTAGTGATATAACTTTACAATCAATGGGTGCTAACTATATTACTAGAGGTGACGGTTTTGTCTTGTTATTATTCTTTGCTGTGTTTTTGTACTACATTTTTGAAGTAGCACGTAAAAGCCGTGATAAGGCAAAACAAGAACAAACGAATACCGGAGAGAAACCATTATGGACAAAGAATATTATACTTACAGTTGGTGGTCTCTTAGCAATAATCTTTGGTGGAGAACTAGTTGTAACAAATGCAACAGAAATTGCCCTATTGTTTGGTATGAGTGAAACATTGGTAGGATTAACGATTGTAGCAATCGGTACATCTCTACCAGAATTGATTACATCCATTACTGCGGCAATCAAAAAACAAAGTGAGATTGCCTTAGGAAACATCATAGGCAGTAATATATTTAATGTATTCTTTGTTTTAGGTTCTGCATCGATTATCTCACCGTTAGCCGTAGAAAATAAACTAGTACTTGATGTACTTATTATGATCGTAATGACAATATTATTACTTATTTTCTCACGGACGCATTTTAAAGTTGGAAAACTAGAAGGTGTCATATTAGCTGTTTTTTATATATTGTACATGATTTATATTATTATCAGAAATTAGGGGGATTAATAGATGGTACAAGGCGTGAAACAACGTATTAGAAATACAAATAATTATTTGCGGAAACAAACTATACACGAAATTATGGAACAGTTTGATGAGCAAATTATGCATTTAAGTAAGGCTAATCGACGTGTCAAATATACGAAAATGAAAAAAGATGCGTATAGTTTTTTCCGTGGGAGTATCTATTTATTCTATTATGATGTAACTAAAATTCCTTTTTCTTATCATACGACTGATGATAAACCTGCATGGATAATGGGTGATTTACATTTTAACAACTTTAGCGCTTTTCAAAATGAGGATCAAGCGATCATCTTTGATGTAGATGATTTTGATGAAGGCTATTTCGGTTCTTACTTATATGATGTGTTACGCATGGTCGTAAGTATTCGATTGATTGCAGACGAGCAAGGGATTGCTGAAGAGGAGCATGACAAGCTTGTAGAAATCTATTTGAAAGCTTATTATAAAGAACTGAAAAAATTTGCTGAAGCTGAAAAAGATCCAGTTACAAGACAATTTACAACAGAGAATACGAAGGGTGCGATTTCAACGACATTAGACAGCTTAATGGATAGAAAAGAAACACATGCACTTGAAAAGCAAACATATATAAATGAAGATGGCGAGCGCAAGTTTGATCGTAAAAAAACAAAATTTGATGATGTGACAAATAATGAGTATAAGGAAATTAATAAAGTATGGGATGACTATTTAGATAGTATAAAGCGTGATGTTTTTAAAGGGAAAGAGCATTACCAAATAAAAGATATTGTTAAAAAAAGTGGAGCAGGAATTGGTTCTATAGGGTTGAAACGCTTTTATATATTAATTGCGGGTCAAGAGGAAGACATTATCTTAGAAGCAAAGGAAGCCCGTACACCAGTCCCTGCATACTTCTGTGCGTATAATGAAACGTTTTGGGAAGAAAATAATCATCAAGGAAAACGCGTAATTAACACCCAACAATCTATGCATCATAAAGCAGATCCATACTTAGGTTACTTTACCATGCAAAACCGTCATTTTTATGTAAGAGAACGATCCGCGTATGAAAAGGATTTAGATACAACTGAACTGCATGAGTTTAAAAAAATGAAACAAACGTTAAAAACGATGGGGAAAATATCCGCGAAGATTCATGCACGTGCTGATGCAGATATTGAACACGGAATTCTAGATTATCACGGTGAAGATGAGATCTTAAAAGCCATTGGTGATGATAAAGCTGGTTTTAAAAAAGAGATGATCGTTTGGTCTAAGTTTTATAAAGAACGAGTTCAAACGGATTATGACTTGTTTAATGAATGGTTAAAAGAATATTACTATAAAAAGAATTAGGAAGCAATGGCGATGAACTATAAAGCACTATAAAAAAGAGGCTGGGACATAACTAGCCAAAATAACGAAAAAGATTCCGATCATCTTAGGAAGATGGTCGGAATCTTTTTTTGTTGGATTATTTTCAGGATTTGTTGGACCATGCGCATGCTTAGCCGTGTACTTTCTCAAGTTCACCGCCATGAATGCAAATCCTAATTCATTTTCCACTTTCTTCTTGCCTCTTACTGACATACGAGTGAAACGCAAATTAGCCTTCAAAAATCCGAAGACTGGTTCTACATCTATTTTTCGTTTGCCATAGATTTTACCGGTTTCTTTTTCTGAAAGCTGCTGTTTTGTGTATGCTTTTTGTTGTTCCCATTTTTCATTATAATAAATTTTTCGATTATTTCCTTCCTTTGCTTTTGTACAGTGGGAACGCAACGGACAATCCGAACAGTCTTCACATTCATAGACTTTAAAGGATCGGGTGAAGTTATCTTTACCTGTTCGATTAGATAGATACTGGAAAGCCACTTTTTTATCATTTGGACAACGGAAAGAATCACTCGCTTCATCATACGCCCAGTTCATTGTGTTAAAAGGGTCTTGCTTATATTTCTTTGTCTTCTCTTTTCGATACATATTGTAGGTAATCAGCGGGATGCGCTCCCGATTAATGCGGACATCTTCATAATTCTGTTCACTTCCATACCCTGCATCAGCTACGATATATGTGGGAAGTTCAAAGAAGCTTTCCTCGATTTTATCTAGAAAAGGAGTGAATGTGCGTACATCAGTTGGATTGGGAAATACGTCATATGCGAGTGTATATTGTCCTTCGGTCGCAATTTGTACATTGTAACCTGCTTTTAATTGGCCATTATTCATATAATCGTCTTTCATGCGCATAAAGGTGGCATCATGGTCTGTCTTTGAATAACTATTGCGCGCTTCAAATATAAGCCTATCCTTTTCGTATTTTTGTTTGCGTGCTACGTAATCTTTAAACTGTTTGCGGTATTTTTTTGGTGTTTTCCTTGCAGAGCGAAGCTGCTTCCGTTTGCTGACATCTTTACTTTCTTCGATCTGTTTGTCGTATCCTTCAACGGTCTTCTCTAGTTTCTCAACTACTTTTTCGAGTTCTTTAGTGGATAGTTCTTCCGTACTTTCGCGTTCTATTTCTGGAATAATTTCGTTTGCCAATAATTCATCGTACAGTTGATTTGATTTCTCCACCAAATTCGCACTGTATTTTTCAATCGCTTTTCGCCAAACAAACGTAAATTTATTGGCATTTGCTTCTATTTTGGTGCCATCAATAAAGATCGCTTCCTGGTCAATCAGCTCTTCTTTCACCAGTTGGCATCGAAATTGTACAAAACATTGGCGTAACAGTTCTTGTACTTCTTCATTGACTCGAAAACGGTTAATCGTGCGATAGCTTGGCTCATAGCCTTGCGCTAACCACATCATACGGACACTATCTTTCAGCAATCCTTCAATTTTTCTCCCAGAGAAAACAGATTGCGTGTAAGCACATAAAATAACCTTCATCATCATTCGCGGATGATAAGCAGGACAACCTGTTTCATGTAAGAAAAAAGAAAATGCTTTATCTGGTATTTGGTCTACTAAGTCATGGATCGTATAGGCAATATCATTTTCTTGCAATTTCATTTCAAAATCTAACGGCAAAATTACTTGATTCATGTTATAATCTTTAAACATAAGGATACCTCCGATTGTTATTGTGTGGTACTTTAATTTTATCAGAAGGTATCCTTTTTTACTTACTAAAATTTTCGATTTTATAAAAAAGTTGCATCTTCCAACTACCGTTGGAAGATGCAACTTTTTATTGTTTATCTGAGTTTTGTCCCAGCCTCTTCTTGTTAGTTATTACCATGCTTCAAAATGTGCATTGTTATTTTTGGCTTCTTGTTCGGCTATTGTTTGGACCGCATTCGTTGGTTGAACTTGGGATTGTGAATTGTTAAATGCATTGCTAATTTTTTCTGGTAACTGTTGAAGTGTACCGTTTTGCATACCTTTTCTAATACCGTAAACTGCTGCACTTGCCGCACCTATTGTTAAAGCTTTATTCATCATACCCATGGGATTAATCATCCTTTCGTATTTATTATCAGGAGCATTTATAGTTTTAAATAAAATGCGTTTCCTATACAACAATTCATTTTCCATGTCTTTTGCATATGGTAAAATAGTACAGAAGCTAAGGATGTTTTAACAAAGAATGGGAACAGTAAAAATAAAAAGGTGGTTCTACTGTGAACGTCAGAATGGAGTTAACCTATCGAACAGCAAAAGGAACAGAAACGAGATTTAGTTCAGATCAAATGCGTGCTGCAAAAGCAATGTTAATTGCAGATGATTTCGATAGAACGGGTCGGATCAAAGCGATAGAATTTATTGATGAACGAGATATTAGTTGGACAATGAAAGAAATGAAAAAATACTTAGAAGAAATTGAAACAGAGCCACATGATGTGAAGGTTTATTTTGATGGTGGTTTTGATCATAACACGAATAGGTCTGGTTTAGGCTGTGTCATATATTATCAACAAAATAAAAAATCATTTCGATTACGTAAAAACGCATTAGTAGAAGAATTAAATACAAATAACGAAGCAGAATACGCAGCTTTTCATATGTGTGTAAAAGAATTAGAAGGATTAGGTGTACACCATTTACCTGTTGTCTTTGTAGGTGATTCGCAAGTGGTAATTAAGCAATTAAATGGAGAATGGCCATGTGTGGAGGAAGAGTTAAACAGATGGGCTGATCGAATTGAAAATAAATTAGACAAGTTAGGAATCACGCCAGCATATAGAGCGGTTTCTAGAAAAGAGAATCGAGAAGCGGATCAATTAGCTTCACAAGCTTTAAAAGACATAGAGATTATGAGTACGCTTGAGCTGACAAAGGAGTAGGTTGAATAATGATTATCCACGGACATCATGTTGAGGGGAACGTTATTGATAGTCAAACACGCTGTTCACATTATCATCAAATTGAGGATGTTATTGCGATTAAGTTTAAGTGTTGTCAGACGTATTATCCCTGTTATAAATGCCACCAGGAGAAAGCGGATCATCATGCAATATTGTGGACTGAAGAGGAATTTGATACGGAAGCAATTTTGTGTGGTGTTTGTGGTAAGACTATTTCCATTGAAACGTATTTAGGTGGAAATTCAACTTGTCCACAATGTGAAGTAGCTTTTAACCCTGGATGTAAAATACATCGTCATCTATATTTTGAATAAGAATGTATAATTTAATTTTATAGGAGAATTATATAGATGAAATAGGAGGTTATACTTATGGATGAAAAAAGAGCACAAGAAATCGTGTCTTCACCAGAAATGGTAGGCGTTAATTATAATGGTGGAAAAGTCTATATTGAACATGTCGATCAAGGAACTGGAAATGCAACAGTCCATCCTCTTGATAATCCCGATATTAAACAAAGTGTGAAGGTAAATGAATTAGAAGAAGAATAATGGTTAGAAAGCATCGCACATTTGCGGTGCTTTTATTTGTACTAAATAAACTTTCTCAGAGTGAAACAGGAAAATATGTCTTGGTAAACTTGAGAGAAATTGCGACGTAACATAACGCTCTGGAAATATACTCCGCTTTCCGTGGGCACGGCTTCAGCTAACTCGGATAAGCAAAGACCGCTTTCCGAGTGGATCTTCAGCCCGCGCTGTTCCCACAGGAGTCTTCGCATATTTCCATCGCTAGCAAAACGTAATCCATTGTTATTGTTCATAAAAGTGGTTTGAAATCATGCGAATAACGAGCATTTATAAGTGAATTGAATCTACCTATGGGAGCATAAATCCCTTCTTGCATGAGCTGAAAATTGCAATTAAGAAAAAGACAATCTCATTATTGTTATAATGTTTGCAAAGTTATTTTTATTGATATGAAAAACCAGCCTGTGGAAAGGGAGTCAATTTCATTTAATACGCTAGCATGAAACGTACTGCATAATGATTGTGTATGGAAGTTAATTACACTTTAGCTACAAACAAGCTTATCAATTGTTTATATGCTACATTATATTTGTTCTTCAGAGCGGAGGAAGCAAATGGTTGAGACTCCTGTGGGAATAGCACGAACCGAAGATCCTCTATAGAAGCGTTCTTTGCTTCTATAGATAGCTGAGGTTGTGCCCACGGAAAGCGAAACTATTTGCTGACGTAGCGAGTAAGACCAGAATGTTTCGTCACAGTTGATGATAATTTCGACGCAAGGAACGCTACGTCGTAGTTTAAGTAATTCAGTCATAAACAACAATATTTTTAAATACTGTTTTAAATATTGTCAATCTATATAGAGACTCCAAGCTCATAACAGCCAACGAATAGTACTTATTTTTTATGTGTTAAAGTAATATTTAAAAACAAAATCTATAACAAGTATGATATAATAGTGATATCACATTAGTATCATTAATTTGTAGAGGAGTTTTTATATGACGGAAAAAAAAGCAAGTGTTTCAAACGGTTTTTTAGCTATCGTGGTAATGACAGCTATTCTAGCAGGAGGAGTCTTTCTGTTAGTTAGCGAACTAACAGATGTGAATCCTAGTTCGGCAATGATTGTAGTAAGCATTATATTGATACTTGTTGCACTTATTATGAGCACTGGTATTGTTTTAGTAAAGCCTAATGAAACAAGAGTGGTGTTATTTTTCGGTAGATATTTAGGAACACTTAGGGAAAGTGGTTTATGGTGGACAACACCATTAATCACGACACAGGTTATTAGTATTAAGGTTTTTAATTTCAATACACCAAAATTAAAAGTAAATGATGTAGATGGAAATCCGATTGAAATTGCCGCTGTTATTGTATACAAAGTTTTAGACACTGCAAAAGCTGCATTTGATGTAAATAGTTATACTAAATTTCTTGAAACACAAAGTGAATCTGCGCTTCGATATATCGCAAGTCGCTATCCATATGATCGAGAGAATAATGAAGAACATTCCTTACGTGGTGATTCAGAAAAAGTTTCGCAAGAATTATTAGAGGAAGTGCAAGAGCGACTTAAAGCAGCAGGTGTCGAAGTAATTGAAGCACGGCTCACACATCTGGCTTATGCACCGGAGATCGCTTCTGCAATGTTGCAACGCCAACAAGCTGCTGCTATTATTGCGGCACGTGAAAAGATTGTTGAGGGTGCAATTGGAATGGTACAATCAGCTATTGAGAGGTTAGAAAAGGACTTCGAGTTAGATGAGGAGCGTAAGGCAGTTATGGCGAATAATTTGATGATCGCCATTGTATCTGACAGAGGTACACAACCTGTCATCAACACTGGATCACTATATAACTAAATAGGACTGATTTAATGGCTAAAAAAAAGCAATATCCACTCAGGATCGATCCAGCACTTTATGAAATATTAGAAAAGTGGGCACAAGACGATTTACGAAGTGTTAATACCCATATTGAATATTTGCTAAGAGAAGCAGCAAAAAAAGCAAAACGACTGAAATAGAAACAAAGAACAGTCTAAAGCTGTGGGAATACGATTACTCACCTCATTGAAAAGACTTGCCCACACAAATGGCTTTTACAGAAAGGTGGAGTAGTGTGAGCAATAAAGAAGATTTACAACAAATGCTTAGAGATGGAGCATCGCAGGAAGCTGCATTTCAATTATTTGATGCACTTGAAGTGGTTAATTTCGAAACGATGTGGGGATTGTGGAAAGGATCGGAAATTACGACAGGTCATCCACTCGAAGGGTTATTAACAGCAGCCGGTTGGTATGGGAAGCGGTTTGAAAATCCTGAATCTGTCTATCCGTTAGTTTTTCAGAAACCAGATGGTACATTGTTTACCGGGAATCCAGCATTGCTTCCATTAAACCTGCCATTTGATAAAGTTCCTTTAAAAGCAATCTCTATCGGAATGAAAATGGTACGTCCCTTTTTTTCAACGGAGAAAAGTAGTGCAAGGCTTCGAATAACTGATTATCGGGGTAAACCAAGTGCCAGTATGGTTTACGATGCGAAAGCAATTATCGATGTATTTAGGAAAGTTGATGAGACGACATTAATGGGTGTAATGGATATAAAAAACATTCAACATGGAATATCCTACTTTTTTGTACTGCAAAAAATAAGGTGAAGAAAGGAATGAAATAATATGGGTTCAATTGCTATTGTGACAGGAGCTTCATCAGGTATTGGCAGGGAAATAGTTAAACGTATTGATCGTGATTATCCTGCTATTGAAGAAGTATGGGTGGTTGCCCGAAGAGAAGATAGATTAGTCGAATTAGCTAAAGAAGTTTTCATTAAGTTAAAAATACTCCCTTTAGATGTGGCTCGTCCAGAGAGTATTGAAACCTTAAAAACAGAATTAGAAATTACGAAATCAAATGTAAAATTGTTAGTTAATGCGGCAGGTTATGGTAAATTCGGGAAAATCGGTTCCCTTCCATTAGATGAAGAGGTAGGTATGGTTCGGCTGAATGTTGAAGCTATGACAGCTGTCACAAGCACTGTCTTACCTTATATTTTATCTGGAGGCAAAATCATTCAAATTGCTTCAAGTGCGGCTTTTGCTCCGCAACCGAACTTTGGAATATATGCAGCTACCAAAGCTTTTGTTCTTTCTTACAGTCGCGCATTAAACGAAGAGTTGAGAGAAAAAAACATTACTGTTACTGCGGTTTGTCCTGGTCCAGTTAAAACAGAATTTTTTGATGTGGCAGAGACGTCGAATCAGATTTCATTTATGGATGTGTTACCTAAAACAAATCCCAAAGATGAAGCAAGACATGCATTAAAAGATAGTCAAAAGGGAAAGGCCATTTCTACATATGGGTCTGTCGCAAAAGGATTCCGAATCGCTAGTAAATTACTGCCTGTTGGAGTCATATTGCTAGCTACCCGTTACTATATGAAAGACTAATCTAGTAATTAATCCGTAAGTGATGATACAAAACTTACGGATTTTTTTGGCTGAATTTTTTAAGCTATCAATGCACAGTATCGTTCGTGTTATCGATGTACAATGTTCCATCCTTCTGTACAGCAGCATAAAAGACCTCATCAATAGAACCCACACCAGCACTTTCTAATTGTTTCATTACCCAATCTTTATTTAAATGAAGTTTTTCTAAATTATTGTTATCTATTTTACCATCGGATACGATCATCGTTGGAGTCGGAAACACATTTGCTTTATTTTGAATTTGAAGATCCGTCTTTGCCAAAGGTTTTACTTTTTCCTTCTTATCTACAGAGAGGCTTCCGTCAGTTTCAAAAATAGCATAATCGACATCATTTATTGCAAAAATATTTTTCTTACGTAGCAATACATTTAAAGCGTCTATGTCTAGACGAACCTTTCTTAATTCTTCTTCCATTATTTTACCTTCTTTAATCACAACTCGAGGCTGTCCTGCAACTGCATAACGAAATTTTGTTGACTTAAGGTCAATGATGCCAATAACTATAGTTATCGCGCTCCACACAGCTAAAGCGTACACGCCATTTCGAATACTTAGCGTTTGATCAATTGCGAGTGAGGCACCTATTGTACCAATTGCTATTCCAGAGACAAAGTTAAAAAAAGTCATTTGTGATATTTCTTTTCTCCCCGTCATTCTTGTTAAAATTAATAAGGTTGCAAAGGCTATAACTAGCCTGATGGATAGTGTGGAAATAGACATGATGTTAGCTCCTTTTTTATAAAAATCTTAATTAATAATATTCTCTTTATAGTTGAGACTATACAAAAAAGTAAATTTGTTTATTATGGTTCATTAATCCAAGCCTTACGTATTGTTTTTCATAAGTTAATATGTAAAGGAGGGATTCTATGAGTCAAGACATGTTCAAAAATGTAGAAAAAAAGACCGGAGTAGATATGAAGAGTATTGCTAAGGTTGCTGGTGCATACAGTGGGAAGAACCTTAAAGATGAGAAAACTATAAGGCAGTTAATTAAACAAGTTAGTCAATTGGCTGGGAAAAGAGTAACAAAAGAAACAGAAGATAATATAGTCAAAATGTTAGTAAGTGGTAAGAAAATTGATGAATCAACAATTAAAAAAATGATCAAGTAAATTAAAAAGACGTTCAACATTTCTGTTGAGCGCCTTTTTGATGAATTAGTGTAGCTGAAATCAATTAATAATTTCTACCACACCATCTTTAAATAAGCAATCCGCTTGTAAACTGTTTGTTGGGAAAATAAATGTCCATGGCATACTGGTTTGTTCGGCAACAGTTGAAGTCGGAGAATTGAAGGTATGCTTGCCCTTGATTTGCTTCTTTTCTGTGTATTGAAGTGTTTTACCGTGAAAATGAAAAGACTCTTTCGTAAAATTATGAATTAATACCGTTACTAACAATTCTCCTTTATGATTTTTAGCAACGGTTACTGGTGCTAATGTTATCGCATTATCTTGATGGTGCTTTGTTTCTGAGAATATTCTTTCGATTCTTTTTCGGTCTTGATCAGCTATTGTCTTATCCCAAGCTGATTCAAATTGTAGTTGTTGCATGGTTGATTGCTCCTTTTTACGTTATAATTATGTTAAGTATAACAGAAGTAGTTCTAAGGAGGATGAAACTGCAGTGCAAATTAAAACGGTTTCGATTATTGGTTTAGGTGCGTTAGGTATTATGTATGCTGCGCATTTTACGAAGAGATTACCAAGGGAGAATGTAAGAATAATTGCCGATCAAAAGCGAATTGACCGCTATCAATCGGAGGGTGTGTATTGTAATGGAGAATATTGTGATTTCCATTATGTAACACCAGAAGAGTCCGTAACACCAGCTGATTTAATTATTTTTACTGTAAAATATAGTGGTTTGTCAAAAGCTATTAATGCTGTTTATAACCAAGTTGGTAAGGATACAATCATTTTATCGGCATTAAATGGTATCTCAAGCGAAGCAGAAATTGGAAACGTGCTAGGTCATGAAAAGGTATTGTATTGTGTAGCACAAGGTATGGATGCTATTAAAGAAGGAAATAAGTTAACTTATCAGAATAAAGGCATGCTTTGTTTCGGTGAAGGAAGTCAGGAAAAAATAGATACAGTTGCTCACTTTTTTGATCAAGTTGATTTACCTTATCAGGTAGTTGACGACATGATCCAGCGACAATGGGGAAAGTTTATGCTAAACGTTGGTGTAAACCAAACTGTTGCTGTCTATCAAACAAACTTTAAAGGGATACATGAAGACGGGGCAGCACGTGACACGATGATCGCTGCGATGCGCGAAGTAATGACACTATCAGAAAAAGAAGGCGTCTATTTAACGGAAGCAGATTTGACTTACTGGTTAGATATCTTATCCACCTTAAATCCAGAAGGTAAACCTTCTTTGCGTCAAGATACAGAAGCAAAGCGGTACAGTGAGGTTGAACTATTCTCTGGAACTGTCATTCGCTTAGGGGAAAAACATAATATTGCAACACCTGTTAACCGATACTTATATCAACAGATAATAGACATGGAGAAACAGTATTAAAAAATATCATCTCGGTATCGTGCCGAGATGATATTTTTTAATCGTTCATTATTGCGAATGATTTTGTCTTTAAATTATCAAATATCGAATCTAAATAGTCTAATAAAGTGAGATAAACTAGACCGTTTCCTTCAAATTTAGCTGAATATCCGAGCGGTAGTGTTCGCCTAATTAATTGGGCATAGAGTTCTGCTTCGGTAAGTTCTCTTTCAAAACTAGTTGTGGTAATATTTTTGATCAGAGCTAGAGCGCCTGCTATATGTGGAGTTGCCATTGAAGTGCCAGAAAGGGTTGCGTAGGTACCATTCAAATAAGTTGATGTGATTTCTTCGCCTGGTGCAACAATATCTACTTCTCTATTGGTATTTGAGAAATCAGATGATCTTCTATCTAAATTAACTGCACCAACACTAATAACCTCATTGTAAGAACCTGGATAAGCGCGTTCCACAGTTTCTTCCTTTCCATCTCCTTCATTTCCTGCAGCACAGACAACTGGAATGTTATGTTCCGTTACGGCTTTTTTTATAACAGTGTGCAATGCTGGAACTTCGGTTGGACCGCCAATAGACATGGAAATGATGTCAACTCCTTGATTAATTGCGTATTGAATCCCATCAATAATCCATTGATAGTTTCCACTCCCATCCTTATCAAGAACTTTAATTATGAGGAGGTCTGCTTTTGGAGCAACTCCTACTACTCCTTGCTCGTTTTGTTCAGCTGCAATGGTTCCAGCCACATGTGTACCATGTCCGTTATAATCATTAAATGCCTCTGGATTCCCTTCATCATCTTCGGTGAAATTCCGTCCACCGATAATACGATCTTTTAATTCTGGATGGGTAGGATCGCATCCAGTATCTAGTATCGCTATTGTAACACCTTCTCCTTTTGTTTGATTCCATATTTCTGGAGCTTGAATTAATGTCACGCCCTTAGGTGTTTCAGTCGTTTCTTCCATCTGTTTTAATACTTTGAATTCACTAAGACGAACGAAATGCTGCATATTATCTCCTCCTTGTCATTTTTAATACTAATACACTTTAATCGTAGCAATATTCAGATTAATTAAAAGGTATATTTGTAGGAGTTTTAGAAGATTTACCGTGGAATTCAATAGATAGAAAGAGGTTGTTACTACTACTTAATACAGCTACAATAATAGTAAAGAAGAATTGGAGAGGTGAATGAATTGAATACATATCCAAATATAACAGAAACGAAACTGTTAATAAAAGAGCTTGTGTCCATCCCAAGCCCATCAGGTAATACAAAAAATGTTATCGGATTTGTCGAGAATTTACTGCAAGATTTACAGGTGCAAACAAAACGCAATCGTAAAGGTGGATTAATTGCCACGATTCCTGGTGTAAATGATAAAGAACACCGTATGTTGACGGCTCATGTTGATACACTTGGCGCAATGGTCAAAGAAATTAAACCAAATGGACGATTAAAGTTAGATTTAATTGGTGGCTTTCGTTTTAATGCAATGGAAGGTGAATACTGTGAAATAGAAACTTCTAGTGGAGCAATTATCACAGGAACTATTTTGATGCATGAAACTTCTGTTCACGTCTACAAAGATGCTGGAAAGGCAGAACGGAATCAAGAGAATATGGAAGTCAGAATTGATGCAAAAGTAGAAAGTGAAGATGATGTTCGCGCAATTGGGATTGAGGTGGGTGATTTTATTTCACTCGATCCACGTGTTGAAGTAACGGATAATGGTTTCATTAAATCACGACATTTAGATGATAAAGCAAGCGTAGCTATTTTACTACAGCTTATTAAACGGCTGAAAGAAGAGGAGATCAAGCTTCCTTATACGACACATTTCTTAATTTCCAATAATGAAGAAATCGGATATGGTGGAAATTCTAATATCACACCAGAAACAGTCGAATACTTAGCAGTTGATATGGGTGCGATGGGTGATGGACAGACAACAGATGAATATACGGTTTCCATTTGTGCAAAAGACTCAAGTGGTCCATATCACTATGGTTTGAGAAAAAACTTAATTGGTTTGTGTGAGGTAAATAAAATTGGTTACAAAGTTGATATCTATCCATTTTATGGTTCAGATGCCTCTGCAGCAATTGGATCTGGTCATGACATAGTCCACGGTTTAATTGGGCCTGGTATTGATTCTTCTCATGCCTATGAGCGTACACACGAATCATCTTTAGAGCAAACGGAACAGCTTGTTTATCATTATGTGCAAGCAAACTTAGTGAAGTATTAATATTTTAAGAAGATTGTCAGCTAAGAAACGTTACTAAGTAGCGTTCCTTAGCTTTTTTTATTGAAAAGATTTACTTTTACTATTGTTTTGTAAATATTTTACGTTGACTTCTTTTTGACATCTTAAAGGACTATGCTATTTTTTGTAACAAATTAAATAAAATAATTTTCTATTGAAGAAAGGATGGAAAAAATGAAGAAGTGGATTATTGTACTAGTGATTATTGTGCTTGTTATTGCTGGAGGAACAACGACATACGGTTTTATTAATAGTAATGAAGAAATAGAAAACAATGCAATGGCAACAACACAAACTGCGGTTGCTGAGCTTGGTAATGTGGAAGTTAATATTAGTGGTACAGGTAGTATTTTAACAATGAATGAACAAACAATTACGTTTGATGACAATAACGCTGTAATTGAAGAAGTTTTAGTAGAAGTTGGTGATATGGTAGAAGAAGGAGATGAATTGATCACGTTTGAAGATGATGCATTCGATGCTATTGAGGCTCCTTTTTCTGGTGAGATTACGATATTAAACGTTGCAGCTGAAGATACAGTTTCGATGGGAACAGAAATGATTGAAATAACGGATTATGATAACTTGCAAATGGTAGTGAATATAGATGAATTGGATATTGCACAAATTGAAGTTGGACAAACTGCTGTAATTGACGTTAGTGCGATTACGGATAATGATTTTACTGGAATCGTTACAAATGTTGCAAAAGAAGCAAATGATTCAGAGAGCAGTGTTGCGCAATATGCTGTCGAAGTGACAATTAATGAACCAGAAGGTATTAAAGTGGGAATGACTGCTGAAGCAACAATTACTACAGAAAGTAAAGAGAATGTATTAACTGTACCGATTGAAGCGATTCAAACACAAGGTGATCAATATTATGTGTTAATGGAAGATACATCAGCTGAAGAAGAGTCTAGTGAAACAACGACAGAAGAAGGTGATTTAGCTTCAGAACAAGTAACGATTGAAGTTGGTTTGCAAAATGAAGAAGTTGCTGAAATTACTAGTGGTCTTAGTGAAGGTGATGTAATTCTTATCGAAGCAGTGCAAGCAACTGATGATACTGGAGAAGCAACAATGGAAGAAATGTTCCAAGGCAGTTTTGGTGGAGGAACGGGTGAGAGGCCTAGTGGCGAAATGCCTGCAGGTGGGATGAGACCAAATGGTAATTAAGGAGGCAATGAAAATGATTGAGAATCAACGGATTGTTGAGATTAACAACCTAAGTAAGCATTATACACTTGGCGGAGAGACAGTAAAAGCATTAGATAATGTAAGTTTCTCAGTCAATAAAGGTGATTTCATTGCAATCATCGGTCCATCTGGTTCAGGGAAATCTACTTTGATGAATATGATTGGTTGTTTAGATATACCGGACACAGGTGAGTATTTTTTGGATGGTAAGAATGTTTTTGGATTAAAGCAAAGGCAATTAGCAGAAGTGCGTAATCAAAAAATCGGGTTTATCTTTCAATCTTTTAATTTATTAAAGAAACAATCGGCATATGAAAATGTAGAATTACCATTGATATATCGTGGATTAAGTAAAAATGAACGGAAAGAAATTGTGAGGAATGCGTTAGAAAAAGTTAACATAGCAGATCGTGCTAGCCACCGGCCAACTGAATTATCGGGAGGTCAACAACAAAGAGTTGCTATCGCGAGGGCACTTGCAGGTCATCCGCCAATTTTACTCGCAGATGAACCTACAGGTGCGTTAGATAGTAAAACTGGTCTTGAAGTGATGGATTTGATTAAAGATTTGAATAGGCAAGGACATACGATTATTTTAATAACACATGACTTGGATATTGCTAATCAAGCAAAGCGTGTTATTCATATCGAAGATGGTCGAGTAGTTGAAAAAGAGGAGGTACGGATACTGTGAAGTTTGGTCAGGTGATTAAAATTGCATATAAGAATATCGTATCAAATAAACTTAGAACATTTTTAACGATGCTAGGTGTGATTATTGGTGTTTCAGCTGTTATTGCGCTAATTTCCCTCGGACAAAGTGCATCGTCATCTGTATCAGAAGATGTCTCTTCTTTAGGAACAACTATGGTGAGCGTGAATATACAAGGGAACACAACGACAGAAGAGGTAGTTGATTATGAGGAAGTGCTCGCATTTTCTGAATATGATGAAGTTGAAGCTGTTTCTCCAACTGTATCTGGAACAGGGACAATCACAAATGGAACAACTAGTATGGATAGTGTATCTATTACAGGTGTAACACCGGGTTATCTAGAAGTTCAAGATGCCTCAGTCAGTTCTGGTCGATTTGTACTTGATATAGATCAAGATAATCGAAATAAGGTTATCTTGTTAGGATCTAATGTAGCAAGTGAATTATTTGGTTTCAGTAATCCAATAGGAAATGATGTGAAGATAGACGGAAATACATTTACTGTCGTTGGTGTACTTGCTGAACAAGGGGAAGAGTTACAAGGTTCTGTAGATGATACCGTATTACTTCCGTTTTCAACTGCACAACGATTTCTAGAACAAACAGTAGTGAATACTGTTGATGTTAAAATGGCATCTGAAGAAGAAGTTGATTTAGGAATGGCTAAAATTGAACAGTTTCTTTATAACCAATTTAGCGGGGATGATTCCAGTTATAATGTTCGAAACCAATCAGATGTATCAGACGCCTTAACTTCTATAACGGAAACAATGACACTATTATTAGCAGGAATTGCTAGTATTTCGTTGCTAGTTGGTGGAATTGGGATTATGAATATTATGCTAGTCTCTGTAACGGAACGGACGAATGAAATTGGAATTAGAAAAGCAATTGGCGCGAAGAAAAAAGATATTCTTATTCAATTTTTAATTGAAGCTACACTCCTAAGTAGTCTAGGTGGACTTATAGGAGTTGTAATCGGAATAGGAAGTGCAGAACTCCTGTCTTCTATTTTAGACATGAGCATAGCTATATCATGGGTTGCAGTCGCAATTTCCGTTAGTTTTTCAATTGTAATTGGTATTGGATTTGGTATTTTTCCAGCAAATAAAGCAGCCAATTTAAGCCCTTTGGAAGCTTTAAGGCATAGTTAAGTTTCAAGTAGTAGAGTTTGACAAGAACGTATTGTCAAACTCTATTTTTATAGATTGCTAGAATAAATTTAACTAAAGAGGTTATGTAATGAAAACAATATTAGTTGTAGAAGATGAAAAACCAATCTCACTTGTTCTGGGAGCTTATTTAGAAAAAGAAGGATATAATGTCGCCTATGCATATGACGGTGTGGAGGCAATACAAGGAGTCGATGAAGTAAATCCAACGCTCATATTGTTAGATGTTATGTTACCTGAATTAAATGGTTGGACTGTACTAAAAAAAATTAGAGAGAAAAATTCTTGTCCAGTTATTATGCTAACCGCGATTTCTGGAACAGAGCATATGATACAAGGATTTAATGAAGGTGCGGATGACTATATTACAAAACCGTTTGTGGCAGAAGAGGTAATCGCGCGAGTGAGTGCCGTTTTACGTCGTTCTCCTCAGTTAGAAAGAGCGGACAAGATTAAGCTGTTTGGGACATTAAAAATTAATCTGCTTTCCAATCAAGTTTTTTTAAAGGGAATAGAAATTAAGTTCACTCCAAAGGATCTAGCTTTATTTTTATTTCTAGTGCATCATCCAAACCAAACGTTTACAAGAGAGCAACTGATTGAGAATGTTTGGGGGTATGATTACGAAGGAAGTAATCGTGCCGTTGATCTTGCCGTGAAACGAATTCGCAAATTATTAAGTGGATGGGATGTACATTATGGAGAAATTAAAACGTTACGGAACATGGGTTACCAATTTTATATTAAATAGAAGGAATAAGAAACCATCTCTACTGTATTATTGGACGAAGCGATATTTAGTTACATTAGTAATCGGTTTACTCATTATTGGACTTGTGTCGATATTTTGGATAAGACATAATACGATTGAAAACAGGTTAGAATTAACGAAATTACTAGCTCAAGAACTTGCTGATAGAGTTGTAGATGAAACCTCTGGTGAAGAAATAACATTGTCGCGTCTTCCTTTTATATTAGAAGAACGGGAAAGCCTTTTAAATAATCAAGTACCATTACAGGTTTATATAAAAACAAATGATGGTGAATTATTTTCTCCTAATCCAATGCCAAATCGTTTTGACAATAGAACAGAAGAGTTAGATTGGCTAGAAACAATTGCAATCTCTGATCAATTGGTAGTAGAGAAGATACCATTTGGAGACAATAATACTAGCTATGCAGTAATCTCGCCAATTGTAGACGACGGAGAGGATATTGGTGCAGTAATTATTATTCAGCGAATGGAAAGCATTGCTAGTATGAATAAGGAAGAATACCAACTGTTAGCGATGTTACTTGTCAGTATGGCTATACTCGGATGGTTAGTTATTTATTTTTTATCAAAAAAACTTGCTAAGCCTATTCAAGAAGTTGCTGTAGCAGCTGAAAAATTGCGCAACGGAGATTATACTATTCATTTAAACGAGAATATTCAAGAAAAAGAACTACATCAACTCGTGATATCATTCAAAGAAATGGCAATAAAATTGCAACAATTAGAAGGACTTAGATCTGAACTATTAGCAGGGGTGACCCATGAATTAAAAACGCCGATTACTTCAGTAAGTGCACTTATTCAAGCAGTTCAAGAAGATGTAGTAGATGAGAGAAGGAAAAAAGAGTTTTTACAAATGGCATTAAAAGAAGCTCAGAGACTACAAAACATGGTAGAAGATCTGTTGGATTTTAATAGTTTCACAGCTGGTTCCATTATAGTGAATGCAGAAAAACTGAATATAAAGCAGACAGTAAAGGAAATTATCTATCAATGGGAAATTGTCCATGAGAAACAATTAAAGGGTAAAAAACTTATGTATAATTTTAGTGAAAACCAACTATGTGCTATAGCGGATCCGATTCGCTTGCAACAGATTATAACGAATCTACTGAATAATGGTTTACATGCAATAAAAGGGAATGTGGATGGCCATTTAATTGTAGAGATTTATCAGCAAAAAGAGACTATTTTGATAGAGGTAAAAGATAATGGGAGTGGTATTCCAAAAGAAGAACAACCTTTTATTTTCGAACGATTTTATCGAGGTGAAGATAAGAAACATGTCGAACATGGTTTAGGGCTTGGTTTACCATATAGTTTACTCTTAGCCAAAGCACAAGCTGGCGATTTATTTTTAAAGAAAAGCGTATATGGCGAAACGATTTTTGTAATAGAGCTCCCACCTAAAGACTAGGGTTAGGTGGGTGATTATTCTTTTGCTTTTTTAGACAATGGATAGATTCCTAAACTCTGAATCACTAGGGATAACAATACAACCGCAAAGGATAAAGATACGACCCAATCCAGTTCGGCACTATTTGTATCTTCCGCATAAAGGGTGAGAATAAGGAAAATTGACATCGTTCCTTTCAATCCAGCCCAAGAGATAAGGAAAGATTCCATTATACTGGTCGAATGACGCCAACGTGGAAAAATCTTTGTTGTACCTAGGATAAGTAAGAAGCGGATCACTAGTGCAACAAGAAATATAATAATAGCGAAGATCCATCCATCAAAGATAAGATATCCAGCAGCCTCAATACCGATTACTAAGAATATTAAGGAGAGAATGGAAAGTTCTACAATGCTCCAAAATCCGTTAAGTGCATCTTTAAAATGCGCTTCTTTGATTGTGCGACCATATTCAAATGCTAGCATCATTCCAGCAGATACGGTGGCAAGTACTCCTGAAACGCCAATAAATTCAGCAATATGAAAAATTCCGTAAGCTAAGACAATACTGAGCATCACTTGATATTCCTTATGGTGCGTATAGTGCACCCCTTTACTCATAAGCCAGCCAAAACCAATTCCGAGCAATGCCCCACCAATTGATACAAATAAAAACTCTCCGATAAAGGAAAGGGTAGAGAATGCATGTTGATCAATAAACATGCTAGTTAGCACAGTAAAGACAACAATACTTGTTCCATCATTTAACATCGATTCCCCTTCTACAAGTGTTGCAATTTTTTTATCACCCGATGATTTTTTTAGTATCGGCACAACGGATACAGGGTCAGTCGGTGTTAAAACCGATGCAACAATTAATGCAGCTAGAAAAGACAAAGAAGTAAAGATGCTACCTAATAAATAGATCGTAACCCCCAGTACAGCAACGGTAATAAGTAATCCACCAGTTGCAAGGAATAAAATAATCCAAGCATTTTCTTTAAATGCTTTTGGTGGAAACTGATAAGCAGAAATAAATAATAGTGCTGGTAAGAAAATATGATAAATCATGTCAGCCGTCACATTGATAGATGAAAAATAAGGTATAAAAGATAACACAATTCCCAGTAGAACTAATACAGTAGGGACAGGAAAATTCTCTTGCCTTTTATCAATTGTGAAGATAATAAATCCAATAAATAAGAGCCAGATAATTTGACCGATCTCCATGATTGACACCTCCCGCATAATTTTTGTTAGTATGCGTATCTATAGCCTTAAATAAGCAGAATTAAACTGATAATAGTTTGGACGGCTCATATAAATTGCTGAAGGGTGCATATATTTTGTGGAACGTCCCATATAAATTGCTTAAGGGCGCATATATGCTGATAAATGCTCATTAATCATGCTTAACGGCTCATATCTGATAGAAATTTGATTATATGAGCCATTCAAGATATGAAACCTTTTCCTGTATTCACACGTAAATTAGTATACAAAGACTATCAAAGCATATAGAAAGGTAGGTGTCTCCAATTAATTACATTTTGATAATACTAGGCGTATATGTTGTATTCTCTCTTGTGATTACACCTATTCAATACAATTATTATCTTGCAATAAAGGAATTGGAAGACAAGCAGAAGAAAAAAGGCAAGACACAAGCACAAATGTATGAAGAGATGAGTTTTGAAGAAGATTATCTGCACTACAACGCACAATCAAATGCTTTTTTCTTGCTTTCAAATATATTTGCTGCCATTTACTATCGAATGAAACATCCAAAACATAAATAATCCTACTAAAAAAAACGCTCGGGATGCAGTGCAACCCAAGCGTTTTCAATATTTAATCTTTAATCTTTAATAGGCGTAGGCTGTTTAATGTGACAATTAATGTAGCACCCATATCAGCAAATATCGCGATCCATAGTGTTAGCCAACCTGGAACAACGAGCAGCAATGCGATTACTTTAATTACTAATGAAAAAGTAATATTTTGCTTGATAATGGCTAGTGCTTTGCGACTTAATTTAATCGTATAAGGTAATTTATGTAAGTCGTCAGACATGAGGGCGATATCAGCTGTTTCTAACGCTGTATCTGTTCCAGCACCGCCCATTGCCACGCCAACGGTTGATGCAGCAAGTGCTGGGGCATCATTCACGCCATCACCTACCATCGCTACATGTTGATGTTTTTCGCGTAATTTTTTAATGAAATCAAGTTTATCTTTAGGAAGTAAGTCCGCTTGAATAGTTGAAACACCGATTTGTTTACCTATTGCTGCTGCAGTTCTTCGATTATCCCCAGTCAACATAACCGTTTCGATGCCTAAGTTAGCTAATTTTTGGATTACTTCGTTTGATGAATCTCTGACTTCATCTGCTACTGCAAGTAACAATAAAATTTCTTTCTCTGTTCCTAATAACATGACAGTTTTACCTTCTGTTTGCATATGTGTGATTTTTGCTTTGATATTACTATCAAATGTTTGGTGTAGTTCTTCAAAAAGAGTTGGGTTTCCGACATAATATAATGTGTTATCAACCTTTGCTTTTACACCTTTACCCGTAATAGATTGGAAGTCCTCGATCACCACATCCTTGATGTTCAAACCTTTATCATATGCCTGACCAATAATTGCAGATGCAAACGGATGCTGGGATGATTTCTCAATTGCTACAGTGATTGTCAGTAAGTCATTTTCGTTTCCGCCAAAACTATCTAGATCTGTTACAGCTGGGATACCTTTTGTTAATGTTCCGGTCTTATCAAAAGCTATTGCTTTTAGAGCGCCTGCTTCTTCTAAATGAATCCCACCTTTAATCAAAACACCACTTTTTGCTGCATTCCCGATTGCAGTAACTACTGCTACTGGTGTAGAGATTACTAATGCACATGGACAACCAACAACAAGCACAGCTAATCCTTGATAGACCCACTCATTCCAACTAGCTCCAAAAAATAATGGCGGAATAATAGCAATTAGAAAAGCAAGGATGACAATTGCTGGTGTATAGTATTTCGCGAATCGATCAACGAAGGCCTGAGAAGGTGCACGTTCAGCTTGAGCTTCCTCGACAAGATGAATGATTTTCGCTAGTGTCGTATCTTCCACACGTTTTGTTACTTTAACCTCGAGCAATCCTTCTTCATTCAATGTTCCTGCAAAAACTTCATCATCAATTGATTTCGTTACTGGTACACTCTCACCAGTAATTGCTGCTTGGTTTACCGTTGACTTGCCATATATTATTGAACCATCCATTGCGAGCTTATCACCAGGTTTTACGATCATAATGTCATCCACTTGAATGTCTTTAACAGGGATCAGCAATTCTTCATTCTGGCGTCGAATTAAAGCTTCTTTTGGTGCAATATTCATTAATGATTCAATCGATTGTCGCGCTTTATCCATTGAATAACGCTCTAATACTTCACTGATTGCAAAAAGAATAACGACGGTCGCACCTTCACTCCATTGACCAATTAGTGCGGCACCGATAACTGCAATTGTCATTAATGTTTTCATATCGAAATTTAACTTGCTTAGATTTTTTAATCCTTTGTAAAATAAAGAATATCCACCAATTATAATCGATGAGGCGTAACCAATTGTAGGAATAACATGTGCTTCTCCGTAATGCTCACCTAAAAACCAACTAATTACCAATAGAATTGCGGATAGATATACTTTCCGATTTTCTTTTTGCTTCCAAAAAGGTTCTTGATTAACAGGTTTTTCATTTTCATTTCGTATCTTTAAATTTTCAAAAGCACCTGCTTTTTCTAAGTCTACTATTGTTGTATTGCCTTCGACAGTTAGTTTAGAAGCACCAAAGTTCACTTTTGCATTTGAAACACCATCCAGGTGTCGAACGTTCTCTTCGAACGTTTTAGCACAGCCTGCTCAGGTGAATCCTTGGACACGATAGGTCGTTTCTTCGTTTTTAGACATGTGCAAGCACATCCTTTTCATGGGATAAAGCCATAACCATAACTTGCTTAATTACTTCATTATCTAAAGAATAAAAAGCTAATTTCCCAACTTTTTTATAGGTCACGATTCCTTGCTTATGCAAGCTTCGTAAATGGTGAGATGCTGTTGCGACAGTAGATCCAATAATATTAGCAATGTCACAGACGCATAATTCTTCCTCTTGGCATAAAGCAAAAGAAATCTTTGCTCTGTTTTCATCTGCAAGTGCTTTGAAAATCTTAGCAATACCAGCTATATCTTCTTTTTGTATTTCATTTTGTATACGTTTAACTTTTGGTTCGTCATAACAATAGATGTCACACGTATCTTTTTTTGCCATTATAAAGGCTCCTCCTAAATATTCAAATGTCTATTTGAATATAGTATAAACTATTCGTATTTCTTATTCAAATGAATGTTTGAATATTATCAAAAAGTTATAATTTAATTGATGGGTGAATGTGTTAAAATTAAAAAAACTTGTTTTAAGAAAGGGGATGATGAATCATGAAAGAACATCAAACAGCAGGCTTTTGGATAAGATTAGGAGCTAGAGCGTTGGATGGCATTATTATCACTACTGTTTTTGCTTTGGTATATGGTTTAATAATGGGGAAGATTCCAATTGATTTAACACAAGAGTGGACTTGGCAAATAGTCATTACAGCTTATGCAACTATCTTACCAGTATTATGGTGTGGCTATAGTATTGGTAAAAAGATATGTCGGATAAACATAAGACGTTATGCGGATGATGGGCAGGTCACCTTTTGGAATATGTTTTTGCGTGAGGTAGTTGGTTATCAACTTCTTTCAATCGTTACATTTGGCGTCTCCATAATCATCAGTGCTTTCATGGTAGCTTTTTTAAAAGATAAACGTGCGATTCATGATTTTATAAGCGGTACGTACGTTAAGAGAGATTAATAAATTATTTTTATAAAAAGAGGGGATGCATGAATGTCTAATCAAAATGTATTGTTGCATGAACCACTATATCCTGATGTGGGAGCCTCTTCCATTGAACTGGCATTGTTTGCAAGTCGTCCGTTAAGGCGTCTAAAACATCTTGCACATTTTGGTGCGGGTTCTTTGATATCTTCTGTTGTTCATTCGCGTTTTGAACATACAGTTGGTGTCTGGAAATTGACTGCTTATTTCTTTCCGGAAAATATTGAGTTACGTATAGCTGCTATTTTGCATGATATTGGTCATTTGCCATTTTCTCATGCTGTAGAAAAGATATTAGATTTTAACCATCATCAGTTAACGGTGCAGTATATAAAAGAAAAAGAAATCAACTCTATCTTAATTAATGGAGGCATTGATCCGGAACAGATAATAAATTTGTTAAATATGGACTCAGCCTTAACTGGTATCGGTAATAATTTAGGGATTGACCACTTAGATAGCTTCTTACGAGATACATATATGGCTGGTAAGCTAGATGTACTGCCAAAGAATGTTTTAAAAAAGCTCGCTTGTTCACAACATGGAATAGAGACCGATGAAGAAACTGGGCTCTATCTACTTCAATTAATTTTAGCAGATCATCAACTTTTCTTATTCCCTAAAATGGTTGGGATTGATCGTCTTTTAGCTGAAGCGATTCGGTGCCATTGGAAAGAAGTTGGATCGGAAACAGATAGATTTGATTTTACTCGAATGATCGATGCTGACGTAGTTAATATATTGAAAAAATCACCTTCTACGAAAGCAAATAAAATCATTAATATAGTAAGCTATCAACCAAATAGAATTATAATATACCCCAAGCAATCAGGAAAAGGTTATCCAATAAGGGTTCGGAAAATGTATCGAAAGTCACCATTATGTAATGGTAGACTTTTAGCTGATTATAATGAACAAGCTCAATATATAATCGATAAGTTAACCTCACTGACTTTTGAAATGGAGGTCGCTTTTGATTGAAAGATACGAAAATAAAAAAATTAGTTTGCTTCGGTGATAGTATTACGGCTAGGCATGAGGGATTCGATGAGCCGATGCTAACAGTTAAGCTAGCAGCAAAGTTAGCGAACTATCACGTTATTAACGCAGGGATCTCTGGTAATAATACAGTAGACGCAATAAATCGCTTAGAAGCGGATGTCCTTTTAAGGGAGCCAGACTTGGTTACCGTTATGTTTGGCGCTAATGACGCGGCTTTTCACAAAATGATAGCTATAGATACATATCAAGAGAACCTTTTTAAAATTGTACGAACGATTGGTCCTAAGAAGACAATTTTAATCACACCTAGCCCTGTCGATGAATCGATTCAGTTTGCGCGAACGAATACTGTACTCGCTACGTATGCAGCTGTTGTTAGAAATGTTGCAGAAAAGACGGGGGCTGGTTATATTGCTTTATTCTCTGAGTTGTTGGCATGTGAGAAATACCAACAAAAATTAAAAGGAATAAGAAATGATGGACTCCATTTCGGTGAAGCAGGCTATGATTATTTAGTAGATTTAATTATAAAAAAGCTGACGGAGGAATACAGATGGCATCAATAGACGATTTCAATAAATTAGATATACGGATAGGGACAGTCTTGCAGGCGGATGCATTTCCAGAAGCACGCAAACCTGCAATAAAGCTTGAAATTGATTTTGGAGAACTGGGGATCAAAAAGTCTTCTGCACAAATTACCAAAAGATATGAACCAGAACAATTAGTAGGTCGACAAGTTGTTGCAGTAGTAAACTTTCCAGCTATGCGTGTTGCTGGCTTTAAATCTGAAGTGCTTGTGATCGGAGGTGTACCTGGTGCAGATGATGTCGTATTGTTAAGTCCAGACGAAAAAGTAGCGAATGGGACGATAGTATCGTGAAAAGTTAATGTTTATTCCCCTTCCTTGTTGGGAACGGTTAAGAAGAACTTACTTTGGAGGGGAAGCGTAGATGGATGATGAAACTAGGCGAAGTTGGTATGCTACAGGTGTAGAAGATCTCAAAAAAAGATTAGATACGAATATAGATGAAGGTTTAACGAAAGATGAAGCAAAAGCGAGACTAGAAAAAGAAGGAAAAAACAAGCTCGATGAGGTAAAGAAAGAGTCTACGTTAAAGAAAATTATCAAACAGTTTAATGATGTAATTATCTATGTGCTAATTGCTGCTACGATAATTACATTTTTAATTAACCAGTATATTGATTCAGCCGTGATCGGTACAGTTGTGATCGTTAACGCATTAATTGGTTACTTACAAGAAAACAAGGCAGAAAAAGCGTTAGATAGTATCCGTAATATGTTATCGGCCGAAGCTACAGTCAAACGTGGTGGTCAACGAATTGAAATAAATGCAGAAGAGATTGTTAAAGGTGATATTGTTTATTTATTTCCTGGCGATCGGGTGCCTGCAGATCTTAGGATTATTGATACAGATAATTTGAAAATGGAAGAAGCGGCCTTAACAGGTGAATCAGATTCGGTAGAAAAACAAATCGAAGCTTTACCTGCTGACACCGTATTAGCAGACCGTATCAATATGGCATTTTCCAGTACATCCGTTACTTCTGGCACAGGTGTTGGTGTCGTAGTAGAAACAGGTAATGATACTGAAATTGGTAAAATCAATGAAAGCATGACAGAAGTAAAAGAAATGGAGACACCATTAACAAAACAAACGGCTACTTTTGGTAAGAATATTACGATTGCTGTTGTCATAATAGCAATTGGATTTTTTGCGTTTGCATACTTTTTCCGGGATTACGAAATAGGTGAGTTATTCTTATCTGTTATCGCAATGGTAGTAGGATCGATCCCAGAAGGATTGCCTGCCATTATGTCAATGATCCTAGCCATTGGTGTGCAGAAGATGGCGAAACGAAATGCAATTGTAAAAAGTTTACCCTCTGTCGAAACACTAGGATCAGTAACGGTTATTAACTCAGATAAAACGGGAACTTTAACTAAAAATGAAATGACTGTAAAGTCGGTTGTGACAGCGGAAAATACTTATAAAGTTTCAGGTGAGGGGTACGCACCTGTAGGAGAAATACAAGCAAACGCTGATAAAGAAGATCCGCTACTCGAAAAGTTTCTCCTTGCAACGAAAACTGCAAATGAATCCTCCTTAACAAAAGACGAAGAAGATCGCTGGGCTATTAGTGGTGAACCAACGGATGGCTGTTTTATTACGTTAGCAGAAAAAACAGCGCTAACTTTACCAGAAACAGAAGAAGTTGATAAAATTCCATTCGACTCTGACTATAAATACATGGCGACACTATCTGACGTTCCAAATGATGGACGCTATATATTCGTTAAAGGTGCGCCTGGTGAACTATTTAATATGGTCGAAGATATGGAAGGATTTGATCGTAACTATTGGGAAGATCAGATGGAACAATTGGCTAAACAAGGTCAACGTGTCATTGCGGCTGGCTATAAAAAAGTAGCTGATGACGTTGAAGCACTGTCACATGATGACTTATCCACAGATATTACGTTTCTAGGGTTAGCTGGTATTATTGATCCACCGCGTGAAGAAGCAATTAAAGCTGTTAAAGCCGCACACTCGGCTGGAGTCCAAGTTAAAATGATTACAGGTGACCATCCAGAAACTGCGCTCGCAATTGGTAATAAAATTGGTCTACATACAAATGACCAAGCAATAACAGGTAAAGAAATCGATAAAATGACTGACGAAGAACTAGCTTCTGTTATTAAAGATTATGCTATATTTGCTCGTACAAGTCCGGATAATAAATTACGCATTGTTACAGCATTGCAAGAAAATGGTGAAGTAACATCAATGACCGGAGATGGTGTTAACGATGCACCAGCACTTAAAAAAGCTGATATAGGTGTAGCGATGGGAATTAAAGGAACAGAAGTCGCAAAAGATGCCTCGAATATGATTCTGACAGATGATAACTTCAAGACAATTGTCGATGCAATAGAAGAAGGTCGTCGCGTTTATGATAATGTGAAAAAGACGATATTATTCCTGTTACCTACTAGTGCAGCAGAAGGATTTATCGTTATGGCAAGTATTTTGCTGGGAATTTCCATGTTGTTAAGTCCTGTTCAACTATTGTGGATTAATATGGTTTCGGCCATCACTATATCTTTTGCATTCGTTTATGAACCTGCTGAAAAAGATGTGATGATTCGTAAGCCAAGAGAAAAGGGAACACAATTGTTAAGCAAGTACTATGTATTTCGAATCTTTTATGTGGCAGCACTTGTAGCTGGTGGTGGTTTGATTGCTAATGCAATAATGGTAGATAATGGTTATGCACATGCAGTAGCTAATACAGTGACATTAAATATTGTTGTATTTGGTAAAATGTTTTACTTATTTAATGTTAGAAACGAACATGGATTTGCGCTAAACAAAAGCTTTTTCACGAATAAAATTGCATTTATTGTTTGTGCGATTTTAATTCTACTTCAGCTTGCGATTACGTATTTACCATTTATGCAAACTATTTTTGCCACAGCAGCACTAGATATTGGACTCTGGTTAATTCCGATTGGAGTCGGATTAAGTGTATTTATAATAGTAGAAATAGAGAAGTATTTGAAACGAACATTTTTTAATGGCAATAAAGCCTAAGAGTTTTCATGAAAAAGCACTGTATCTCCATTGAAGATACAGTGTTTTACTATTTTTTATGTCATTCACAACCAATACCATCGCCATCTCGGTCTAAATGTGTACCATAACCAGGATCTCCTTCTGAAATAGGACTAGCATTTGCTTCAGCTACTGCCGTACAATTTTGATAGTAAACATCTGAGCTTGTTTCATCTATATCGACTGTTGTAAAACCATCTTCAGTTACATAACCATCCTCACTCCAGATGTTAAGATCAGCTGCTTTTGCTTTAGTTTCGGCTTCCTTTAGTTGGTCGGAATGTGTGTAAGGCGGATCATATTCATAGGCGTAACGTGCGAATCCCTCTTCCAACAACATTTCATTAAAAAGTTCACCGTCTATCCATATATATGCTAACAGTCGGTCATACTTATCTCGCTTTGGACCATCATATTCGAGCTGAATTTGAGTGCCTTCTGTCAATTTTTCTTTAGCAAACTGACTCGCTTGTTCTCCGTAGGGTTGGACTGGCAGGTTAGGATGTTTTGTCTCAGGTGTATCAACTAGTAAAAGTCGAACACTTTCCTCTTCACCATCCAAGATAATATGGACCGTATCGCCGTCGACAACACGATCCACAGTTGCGGAAGGAAGATCCGAATCTGTTTGTGTTTCCCTGTTTAGATCAGTTTGAAGACCACAGCCAGTTAATAAGGTTAATATGATTAGTAATAAGCCTAGTTTTTTCTGTAATAAAGTTGCCATTATTCTATGATGTCCTCCTTGTTTTTAGCAACATTCATTTTAGCATAGATAAAAAAAGAAGGCTTCCGATTTTTCGGAAACCTTCACGTATTATTTTTCTTCGGGAATGCCACATGAATCATCAGTACAAAATTCTGTTTTAGAAGTTGAAAGATCCGTAAATTTTGGCTTTGGATTTTCTTCTTCCCAAACTGTATTTAAGGCATCTTTAAATGTTTCTACTGGTTGAGCACCAGAAATTGCATATTTATCGTTAATTACAAAAAACGGTACACCAGTCACACCGTATTGTTGTGCCAATGATTCGTCAGCTCGTACGTCATTAGCAAAAGCTGTTTCATCTTGAAGAACTTCTATTGCTTTTGTTTTCTCTAGCCCAGCATCTTCTGCAATCTTAACTAATGCATCTGTTTCACTTAGATTAACAGAATCGGTAAAATAACCATACAATAGTTTCTCTGTCAAGATTGCTTCTTTACCAATACTTTTGGCATATTTTGCTAAGCGATGCGCGTTAAACGTATTAGTCGGTTTCATTGTTTCGAAATGGAATGTCAAACCAACACTTTCAGCTTGCTGACCAAGTCCAGCGTTTGTCTCTTTCGCTTGTTCGATTGGCATCCCATACTTATCAGCAATTGCTTCATGAATGCTCTTACCTGCATATACTGCTGCATTTGGATCTAATTCAAAGCTTTTAAATTCTATTTCAACACTATCTTTTTGCGGGAATTGTTCGAGCGCTTGTTCTAGGCGACGTTTCCCAATATAGCAAAACGGACAAACAAAATCAGACCATACATCTATTTTCATTAGAACACCTCAGTTATTTAATTAATCTTTGCATGTTTATTGTGCCATAATAAGTAGAAAAGATGAAATCATTTGCTTATGTATAGACTGAATAGTAAAGAAAAATGACTAATGATGATGAAATAGTACTTGAATATTAGTCGAATCTATGGCAAAGTTGGTAGTGTAATTAATTAAATAGCACGTTTCAATGTAGGGGGACCAGTTTGGCTGGTTGAGATCGTATCCGTTATAGATACTGACCCTTGGAACCTGATCTGGCTGAGACCAGCGTAGGGAACATATATGAACACGAATAGAAGTGACTATATATGCGCCCAGGCTAATGCCTAAGCGTATTTTTTTTCGTGAAAAAGGATATGTTCCTCCACAAATAAAAGGGGGATTTTAAGATGAAGAAAGTATTATTTTTATTGGTTACACTTGGATTTATTATTACAGGGTGTGCAAATGACGAACAAGCTAGTCAAGAATTGGAGAAAGTAACGATGGTGCTAGACTGGACACCAAATACAAATCATACCGGGCTTTATGTTGCGCAAGCTGAAGGTTTTTTTGAAGAAGAAGGCTTAGATGTAGAAATTACATTGCCAAGTGAATCTGGTGCAGATCAAGTTGTAGCAGCGGAAAAAGCTGATTTTGGAATTAGTGCACAGGAAACAATTACAGAGGCTCGGACACAAGATATACCGATTGTATCTATTGCAGCAGTTATTCAGCATAATACTTCAGGATTTGCTTCTCCAGTAGATAAAGAAATTACATCACCTGCAGATTATGCCGGTAAAACGTATGGTGGTTGGGGAGCACCAGTTGAGGCAGCAGTAATTGACTCACTAATGAAACAAGAAGACGCTAGTGTGGAAGATGTGAACATAATCAATATGGGAAATACTGATTTCTTCACGGCGGTAGAACGTGATATTGATTTTGCTTGGATATATTATGGGTGGACAGGTGTTGAGGCTGAGCTTCGTGGTGTTGATCTAAACATGCAGTATCTAACTGATTACTCAGAGAAATTAGATTACTACACACCAGTCATTACAACGAATGAAATGATGATCGATGAGAATCCAGAAACAGTTGAAAAGTTCTTAGCGGCTGTAGCAAAAGGGTATAATTATGCAATAGATAATCCAGAAGAAGCGGCAGATATTTTAATTGAAGCTGTACCTGATTTAGACCCAGAACTTGTGAAGGCTAGTCAAGCATGGTTATCACCAAAATATCAGGATGACGCAGCTAAATGGGGTGTCCAAGATGTTGAAGTGTGGGAAAATTACGCAGATTGGATGTACGAAAATGATTTATTAGAGACAGAACTTAATGCGAATGATGCATTTACGAATGAATTTTTACCTGAAGATTAAAAGGGAGGCTCTCGAAAAATTGCTAATGCACTTGTAAGTATTCAAATTATCCCAAAAACAAAAAATGGCGAAGATGTCATTCCATATGTTGACGCAGCAATCGCAGTAATCGAAGCATCTGGTGTGAGGTACCAAGTTAATCCACTCGAAACGACAATGGAAGGTGAATTAACGGAGCTATTTCAAATTATAGAAAAAATGAATGAAGAAATGGTCGCTCTTGGTTGTCCGAGTATTATTTCCCAAGTGAAAGTCTATTATAAGCCTGAAGGGGCATCAATGGATGTGTTAACAGAGAAATATCGTTAAGAAAAAAGGGAGGGATGGCGGTGTCAGTTTTGACGTCGCCTTTCTAATATGAAAAAATTTACAACAAAAACGATCAGTCCAATTATCGTCATTGCTGTTCTTATCGTATTATGGGAAACGATTAGTCACCTTTTTGATATCCCAGCATGGCTATTACCGGCACCAACTGTAATTGTTCAAGAAGGAATCGCGGGTTGGAGTGGCTATCAGCATCACCTTATCTCTACAACGAAATTATCAGTAATTGGATTTGCCATTGGCGTATCAGTGGGACTTATGGTGGCGATTAGTTTGCATATATTACCAACGTTTAAAAAAGCATTTTATCCGTTATTGATTTTATCACAAAACATTCCGATTATCGTACTTGCACCACTGCTCGTTATTTGGTTTGGATTTGGGGTAATGCCTAAACTTATTGTCATTACACTCGTTTGTTTCTTTCCAATCGCGGTTTCGACATTAGATGGTTTTCGCCAAACAAGTCACGAATTGTTGCATTACATGCAGATGGCCGGTGCATCCAAACGGCAGATCTTCACGAAACTAGAATTACCACATGCGCTACCATCAGTTTTTTCGGGCTTAAAAATCGCTGCAACCTATAGTGTAATGGGCGCAGTTATTTCCGAATGGCTTGGAGCAAATCAGGGAATTGGCGTCTATATGACATTAGCTCAGTCCTCTTTTCGAACGGATCGTGTTTTTGTTGCTATTTTCTTTATTATGCTCTTATGCATGCTCTTCTTTGGAATTATTGTTGGCTTAGAAAAGATATTTATTAAAGGACGTGTGAAGGAGGAAAACAATTGAGCGAACTTGTCGTTAAACAAATCGGAAAGTCATTTGTAGATCAAGAAGTGCTAGCTGATCTATCTTTTTCAGTCAAAGATGGTGAATTCGTTTCTTTACTAGGTCCGTCTGGAAGTGGAAAAAGCACACTATTTCATTTGATAGGTGGCATGTACACACCTGACACTGGTGACTTTTACCTTGATGGAAATAAGATTACTGGTAAACGCGGAGCAATCAGTTATACACCACAAAGTCCGTCGCTATTTCCATGGCGAACGATTTTAGAAAATGTTGTTTTAGGTGCAGAGATTCAAGGTAAACCTGATTATCAAAAAGCACGATCTATGTTAGCTAAAGCTGGACTGTCTGGTTATGAAGATACATATCCATATGCGTTATCAGGAGGGATGCGTCAACGCGTTGCTTTCGTTCGTGCATTGTTAAGTCCACAAGATTTCATTTGTTTAGACGAGCCGTTTTCCGCTTTAGATGAATTCACCCGATTGGAAATGCAGAAATGGCTATTAAAAATTTGGGAAGAGAATCGTCAATCAATTCTTTTTGTTACCCATAACATTGAAGAAGCACTTTACTTATCTGATCGGATTATTGTTTTATCAAGCAAACCAGCTACAATAAAAAAGGAGTTCAACATACCATTTGAACGTCCGCGTGATCCGAATCTTTTTTTGACGGAAGAATTTTTGCAATGGAAAAAATCTATTTATCAAGAGTTGCAGGGGGCAATCTAATGTTTCCGATTATTGATGCACATATTCATTTGGATTTATATGCAAGATCTGAACGTCTGAAAATACTAGCTGAGTTGGAACAAGTGAAAGTAGAGGCACTGATCTGTGTTTCCAATGATGTTCATTCGGCAGAAAAAGTAATGAAGCTAGCCAGAAGAGATGCTCGAGTTAAGCCGGCAATAGGTTTTCATCCAGAACAATTCTTACCAACCTCAACTGAGTTGGAAATGATACTGTCTCAAATAGAACAGTATCAACATGAGATAGTTGCTATCGGCGAAGTAGGTTTGCCTTTTTATAAACGGCAGAAAGAACCTAATTTGGATTACGAACCTTATGTCGAATTACTAGAACAATTTATTAAACAGGCTGCACGTCTGGACAAGCCAATTGTTTTGCATGCTGTCTATGACGATGCTCCAATTGTTTGTGATCTGTTAGAAAAACACAATCTAAAAGATGTGCATTTTCATTGGTTTAAAGGGGATCAGCATACAATTGATCGAATGATTGACAATGGCTATTTTATTTCGATTACACCAGATTGTCTCTATGAAGAAGAAATACAAACACTTGTTACAAGCTATCCCCTCAATCAAATGATGGTTGAAACAGATGGACCATGGCCGTTCGAAGGTCCCGTTTCAAAAGAGAAAACCCATCCGAAAATGATTCATCAATCAATCGCAAAAATTGCCGAACTGAAGCAATTACCAATCAGCGAAGTCTATCAGCAGTTATACAACAACACAAAAACGTTTTACCGCTTAGAAAACTAGTATTTACTAGTTTTTTTATTTTGATTTTTCGCAAACAGTGTTGCTATTCACTATTCAGACTTGAGAGAAACTGCGACGTAGTGAAACTTCTTTATCCGCTACGTCAGCAAATGGTTTCGCTTTCCGTGGGCACAACCTTAGCTATCTATAGAAGCAAAGAACGCTTCTATAGAGGATCTTCGGTTTGTGCTGTTCCCACAGGAGACTCAACCATTTGCTTCCTTCGCTGGAATCTAATTATAAACGATATCAATATGGACAGAAAAGATGGATTAAACTAGATGAAAATAATAATTTACGTGTTAATTTCCAGGAAACAAAACGTGATTAAAATTAGTTCATTTATATGTAAAGATTTATACTCTCTGTTAGTGATGGGAAGGTGGATATTAGCGTATCAAGTGAAATTGACGACACTCCTGCAGGAACAGCGCGGGCTGAAGATCCACTCGGAAACGTACTTTGTTTTCGAGTTAGCTGAAGCCGTACCTGCGGAAAGGGAGTCAATTTCACTTGAGTAGCGGGTCAGGTAATTCTGTTACGTCGCAGTTGATGGTAATTCGGACTTAATTTATGTTGTGTTGGAATTTGTGGAAATATAGTTTTTAATTTAAACTTTTAAAAAACAATTTTAAATGCATCCATTTTCTTCCTAATAGTATAGCTTAGAGGGTCAGGCGTATGCTATACTTACTATGCAATGCAGAATTATATCTTGTGAGAATAAGATATATAGACTTTTTCTATAGATAGTTAAATAGATTAGAAAGATATGTTAGGGAGGAAAAAGTCTTATGAAAGAAACGGCGATAGTTTATTGTGAAAGTAATTTCGGTTCAAAGGATGGAAAGACAGCCAATGGACTGGTAAGAAGCTCAAGAAAGTTTGAGATTGTGGGTGTTATTGATAGTACGAAGACTGGAATGGATACAGGTGAAATACTTGTTGAAGAAAAAAATGGCATTCCAATATTTGAGAACTTAACAGATGCAATCGAAAAATTAGATAAAGTACCGAATCAATTTATATATGGAATTGCTCCTTCTGAAGGATTTTTAAAGGAAGATGAAAGAGGTATCGTTTTACGAGCAATGGAAAAAGGGATTAATATTATCAATCCACTACATGAATTTTTCACAGATGATAAGGAATTCACCACTGTGGCGAAGCAATATGGTATTTCCATTCTTGACGTTAGAAAACCTGCAGCAAAAAAAGATTTACACTTATTTTCAGGTCGAATCTTAAATATTAACACACCTGTCGTTGCAGTACTGGGTACTGATAGTGCAAATGGAAAGCGAACTACTTCTGTACTACTTGAAGATGCCTTGCATGCAAAAGGATTAAATGTTGCGTTTATTGCAACCGGACAAACTGGTATCATACAAGGTGCAAAGTATGGTGTTGCTATTGATGCTATTCCATCACAGTTTATGACTGGTGAAATTGAACATCAAATCATGCGTGCTTATGATAATGACAAACCAGATATCATAATCGTTGAAGGCCAGGGCTCGTTAAGCCACCCTGCATATATCAGTTCAGGTGGAATTATTAGAGGATCCAGACCTGGAGCAATTATTGTTCAGCACGCACCTAAACGAGAACGCACAGGCGACTTCAGTTATGAGAAAATGCCTACGATAGAAAGCGAAATTAATCTGATCGAGACATTCTCTAAGTCAAAGGTAATCGCAATAACGATAAATCATGAAAATATGACGGATGAAGAACTAAATACGACAATTTCAGAGTATGAATTAAATCATAAACTACCAACAACAGATACACTTAAGTTTGGCTGTGACAAACTAATTACGAGTATTTTTGATGTTTTTCCAGAATTAAAAAGCAAACAAACAGTTGGTTTATCTAAATAAACAGTTTTGATATAAACTAAAAATGGTAATCTACCTATCCTTATATACATGGATAGGGATTTTTGGTTTCTAAGGGAAAACAACTAATTTTTGTACTATGTATAGAACAAAAATTCCAGCATAATATGAATATCTATTAGTAGAATAAAGTGGAGCGAGCTTTGACGGATTAAAGGGTACATAAAGTAATTGTAGAATGGGATTGATAAGCATGGAAGACTGGTTAATGACAGTGATGAATAGTTATGGTTATCTAGGTATTGTTTTTTTAATTGCAATTGAGAACATTTTCCCACCGATTCCATCAGAGGTTATTCTTACATTTGGCGGCTTTTTAACGATAACAACAACAATGTCGGTAGTGGGGGTTATCATTGCATCAACAGCAGGATCAGTGATAGGTGCGATCGCGCTCTATTTTATTGGTTGGTCGATATCCACCGAAACGTTAAAAAAATTCATAGCAAAACGTGGTCATATACTTCGTCTAAAAGAAACTGATGTTGATCGGGCAATAGGTTGGTTTAATAAATATGGTGGTTGGAGTGTTTTCTTATGTCGTTTTGTTCCGCTTATTCGTAGTTTAATATCCATTCCAGCAGGCTTGGCCAAAATGAGAGTGATTCCGTTTCTTCTATTAACTACATTAGGATCTCTGATTTGGAATAGTGTACTTGTCGGACTGGGTGCTTATGTAGGTGAATCATGGCATGATATAGTTCGTATTATGGAAAGTTACTCGACGGTATTATATGCTCTACTTAGTATTATGGTTGTCATAGGTGTATTGATTTTTATAAAAAAAAGAAAATAACCTGACTAAGAAAAGTGATGTTAGGGAATACATACTTAGTAGGTGCTTTTCACAAATTATTTTGAGTTATAGTATTATATAGAAGGAAGTAGATCTTATTTCTCAAAATCGTTTAGTTAATTCTAATTTGTTATTTACAACGTAAAAGATTGTATGGTATATTGAAATCTATTGCTTTTTCGAGGCGATAATAAATAAGTTTAAGTTAATAAATTTATTGTTGACTTTATTTTAAACCGTGTTATAATTATTTAGCTGACGAAATAACATTGGCCATAATAACATTGTTTTTATAACATGATTGTTTGAACGAAAAAAAGTATTGACGTAACATTATGTAGATGTTATGATTTATAAGTTACCTTAAAAAAGGATAATAAAAAATTGATCTTTGAAAACTGAACGAAACACACAGTATGTTAAGTAAGTAGAAACAACAAGCTAGTTAAGTATTTGAGCAGCAAGCTCGCATTTTATGGAGAGTTTGATCTTGGCTCAGGACGAACGCTGGCGGCGTGCCTAATACATGCAAGTCGAGCGCATGAAATAAGTGAATCCCTTCGGGGTGAAACTTATGGATTGAGCGGCGGACGGGTGAGTAACACGTGGGCAACCTGCCTGTAAGACTGGGATAACTCCGGGAAACCGGGGCTAATACCGGATAACACTTTTCTTTACCTAAAGGGAAGTTGAAAGGCGGCTCTTTGAGCTGTCACTTACAGATGGGCCCGCGGCGCATTAGCTAGTTGGTAGGGTAATGGCCTACCAAGGCGACGATGCGTAGCCGACCTGAGAGGGTGATCGGCCACACTGGGACTGAGACACGGCCCAGACTCCTACGGGAGGCAGCAGTAGGGAATCTTCCGCAATGGACGAAAGTCTGACGGAGCAACGCCGCGTGAACGATGAAGGTTTTCGGATCGTAAAGTTCTGTTGTTAGGGAAGAACAAGTACCGTTCTAACAGGACGGTACCTTGACGGTACCTAACGAGGAAGCCCCGGCTAACTACGTGCCAGCAGCCGCGGTAATACGTAGGGGGCAAGCGTTGTCCGGAATTATTGGGCGTAAAGCGCGCGCAGGCGGTTCTTTAAGTCTGATGTGAAATCTTGTGGCTCAACCACAAGCGGTCATTGGAAACTGGGGAACTTGAGTACAGAAGAGGAGAGTGGAATTCCACGTGTAGCGGTGAAATGCGTAGATATGTGGAGGAACACCAGTGGCGAAGGCGACTCTCTGGTCTGTAACTGACGCTGAGGCGCGAAAGCGTGGGGAGCAAACAGGATTAGATACCCTGGTAGTCCACGCCGTAAACGATGAGTGCTAGGTGTTAGGGGGTTTCCGCCCCTTAGTGCTGCAGCTAACGCATTAAGCACTCCGCCTGGGGAGTACGGCCGCAAGGCTGAAACTCAAAAGAATTGACGGGGACCCGCACAAGCGGTGGAGCATGTGGTTTAATTCGAAGCAACGCGAAGAACCTTACCAGGTCTTGACATCCGCTGATAACCCTAGAGATAGGGCGTTCCCTTCGGGGACAGCGTGACAGGTGGTGCATGGTTGTCGTCAGCTCGTGTCGTGAGATGTTGGGTTAAGTCCCGCAACGAGCGCAACCCTTGATTTTAGTTGCCAGCATTTAGTTGGGCACTCTAAAGTGACTGCCGGTGATAAACCGGAGGAAGGTGGGGATGACGTCAAATCATCATGCCCCTTATGACCTGGGCTACACACGTGCTACAATGGATGGTACAAAGGGCAGCGAAGCCGCGAGGTGAAGCAAATCCCATAAAACCATTCTCAGTTCGGATTGTAGGCTGCAACTCGCCTACATGAAGCCGGAATCGCTAGTAATCGCGGATCAGCATGCCGCGGTGAATACGTTCCCGGGTCTTGTACACACCGCCCGTCACACCACGAGAGTTAGCAACACCCGAAGTCGGTGAGGTAACCTTTACAGGAACCAGCCGCCGAAGGTGGGGCCAATGATTGGGGTGAAGTCGTAACAAGGTAGCCGTATCGGAAGGTGCGGCTGGATCACCTCCTTTCTAAGGATAAATGAAAAGCGTAAGCACGCGTTTAACGACGTATGAACTGGACTGAACCGAAGGAGATAAAGAAAACACAACGAACGAAAGTGAGTTGATGTTGCCTTATCGTACGGAGGAGAAGGAAGTTTACTAGTCGTTGCGTGCTAGAAGCTGGACATATAGGAAAACATACTGTGTTGTTTGGTTCAGTTTTGAGAGATCAAGTATCTTTCATTTTATGTACCTTGAAAACTAGATAAGAAGTTAGGAAGCGAGAAGGATTGTACTTTCAGTACAAAACAGAACGTGAGCCTAACATATGACAAGACATCATATCAAAGTAAGAAGAACCAAACGCTTTTATTAACTAATATAGTTAAGTAAGAAAGGGCGCACGGTGGATGCCTTGGCACTAGGAGCCGAAGAAGGACGGGACAAACACCGATATGTCTTGGGGAGCCGTACGTAGGCATTGATCCAGGAATTTCCGAATGGGGGAACCCCCTGCTCGTAATGGAGTAGGACACTTTACTGAATACATAGGTAAAGTGAGGCAGACCCGGGGAACTGAAACATCTTAGTACCCGGAGGAAGAGAAAGCAAATGCGATTTCCTGAGTAGCGGCGAGCGAAACGGAATCAGCCCAAACCAAAAAGCTTGCTTTTTGGGGTTGTAGGACACGCTATACGGAGTTACAAAGAGACGTTTTACATGAATCGATCTGGAACGATCAGCCGAAGAAGGTAAGAGCCCTGTAATGAAAAGGACGTTTCCTCCAGCGTGGATCCTGAGTACGGCGGAACACGAGAAATTCCGTCGGAATCCGGGAGGACCATCTCCCAAGGCTAAATACTCCCTAGTGACCGATAGTGTACCAGTACCGTGAGGGAAAGGTGAAAAGCACCCCGGAAGGGGAGTGAAAGAGATCCTGAAACCGTGTGCCTACAAGTAGTCGAAGCTCGATATTTTCCTTCGGGAAAAAGAATGAGTGACGGCGTACCTTTTGTAGAATGGACCGGCGAGTTACGATTCTTTGCAAGGTTAAGCCGCACAGGTGGAGCCACAGCGAAAGCGAGTCTGAATAGGGCGTGATAGTAAAGGGTCGTAGACCCGAAACCGTGTGATCTACCCATGTCCAGGGTGAAGGTCAGGTAACACTGACTGGAGGCCCGAACCCACGCATGTTGAAAAATGCGGGGATGAGGTGTGGGTAGGGGTGAAATGCCAATCGAACACGGAGATAGCTGGTTCTCTCCGAAATAGCTTTAGGGCTAGCCTCAAGGAACGTATGTTGGAGGTAGAGCACTGATTGGACTAGGGGCCCTTACCGGGTTACCGAATTCAGTCAAACTCCGAATGCCAATCATATTGCCTTGGGAGTCAGACTATGGGTGATAAGGTTCATAGTCGAAAGGGAAACAGCCCAGACCGTCAGCTAAGGTCCCAAAGTATACGTTAAGTGGAAAAGGATGTGGCGTTGCATAGACAACCAGGATGTTGGCTCAGAAGCAGCCATCATTTAAAGAGTGCGTAATAGCTCACTGGTCGAGTGACGCTGCGCCGAAAATGTACCGGGGCTAAACGTATCACCGAAGCTACGGATTCCAAGAAGTATTGCACTTCTTGGATTGGTAGGAGAGCGTTCTAAGTGCAGCGAAGTCAGACCGTGAGGACTGGTGGAGCGCTTAGAAGTGAGAATGCCGGTATGAGTAGCGAAAAAGAAGTGAGAATCTTCTTCACCGAAAGCCCAAGGTTTCCTGAGGAAGGCTCGTCCGCTCAGGGTTAGTCGGGACCTAAGCCGAGGCCGAAAGGCGTAGGCGATGGACAACAGGTTGATATTCCTGTACCACCTCCTTTCCGTTTGAACAACGGGGGGACGCAGTAGGATATGGAAAGCGCGCTGCTGGTTATGCGCGCCCAAGCAGTGAGGCTGTTGGATAGGTAAATCCGTCCAATGTAAGGTTGAGCTGTGATGGGGAGGGAACTTAAGTACCGAAGTTCCGGATTTCACACTGCCAAGAAAAGCCTCTAGTGAGGAAAGAGGTGCCCGTACCGTAAACCGACACAGGTAGGCGAGAAGAGAATTCTAAGGTGATCGGGAGAACTCTCGTTAAGGAACTCGGCAAAATGACCCCGTAACTTCGGGAGAAGGGGTGCTTCTTTTACGAGAAGCCGCAGTGAAAAGGCCCAAGCGACTGTTTAGCAAAAACACAGGTCTCTGCGAAGCCGTAAGGCGAAGTATAGGGGCTGACACCTGCCCGGTGCTGGAAGGTTAAGGGGATGCGTTAGCTTTCGGGCGAAGCGCTGAACCGAAGCCCCAGTAAACGGCGGCCGTAACTATAACGGTCCTAAGGTAGCGAAATTCCTTGTCGGGTAAGTTCCGACCCGCACGAAAGGTGCAACGACTTGGGCACTGTCTCAACGAGAGACCCGGTGAAATTATACGATGCGTGAAGATGCGCATTACCCGCGACAGGACGGAAAGACCCCGTGGAGCTTTACTGTAGCCTGATATTGAATGTCGGCACAGCTTGTACAGGATAGGTGGGAGCCGTTGAAGCGTGAGCGCTAGCTTACGTCGAGGCGCCCGTGGGATACCACCCTGGCTGTGTTGACCTTCTAACCCAGAACCGTGATCCGGTTCGGAGACAGTGTCAGGTGGGCAGTTTGACTGGGGCGGTCGCCTCCTAAAGAGTAACGGAGGCGCCCAAAGGTTCCCTCAGAATGGTTGGAAATCATTCGAAGAGTGTAAAGGCAGAAGGGAGCTTGACTGCGAGACCTACAAGTCGAGCAGGGACGAAAGTCGGGCTTAGTGATCCGGCGGTACCGTATGGAAGGGCCGTCGCTCAACGGATAAAAGCTACCCCGGGGATAACAGGCTTATCTCCCCCAAGAGTCCACATCGACGGGGAGGTTTGGCACCTCGATGTCGGCTCATCGCATCCTGGGGCTGTAGTCGGTCCCAAGGGTTGGGCTGTTCGCCCATTAAAGCGGTACGCGAGCTGGGTTCAGAACGTCGTGAGACAGTTCGGTCCCTATCCGTCGTGGGCGCAAGAAGTTTGAGAGGAGCTGTCCTTAGTACGAGAGGACCGGGATGGACACACCGCTGGTGTACCAGTTGTTCTGCCAAGAGCATCGCTGGGTAGCTACGTGTGGAAGGGATAAGTGCTGAAAGCATCTAAGCATGAAGCCCCCCTCAAGATGAGACTTCTCATCTTTTTAGAGTAAGATCCCTCAGAGACGATGAGGTTGATAGGTTCGAGGTGGAAGCGTGGTGACACGTGTAGCTGACGAATACTAATAGATCGAGGACTTAACTATAAAAAAGAAGCGTAAGCGTCCGTTTAGCAACGCAGTGGATGGAATGAATTGACTGAGATAAAGGAATCACGATGAACGTAAGTGAATCGATGATGACTTATCGTAGGGAAATTGATGAAGCCACCCAGTTGCTGGACGCTGGAGCTGGATTGATATATGTTGTCTTGTTGTAATTCTTATCTAGTTTTGAAGGTACACTAACTTCAAAATGGTTTAGTGACAATAGCGAAGAGGTCACACCTGTTCCCATGCCGAACACAGCAGTTAAGCTCTTCAGCGCTCATGGTAGTTGGGGCTTTGCCCCTGCGAGAGTAGGACGTCGCTAAGCCAGAATTTTTTAATATAGTAGGTTATATAATCTACATTATCGCGGGGTGGAGCAGTCTGGTAGCTCGTCGGGCTCATAACCCGAAGGTCGCAAGTTCAAATCTTGCCCCCGCAACCAATTTTCTTATCAGACAATATAAATACGATTTAGTGACAATAGCGAAGAGGTCACACCTGTTCCCATGCCGAACACAGTAGTTAAGCTCTTCAGCGCTCATGGTAGTTGGGGCTTTGCCCCTGCGAGAGTAGGACGTCGCTAAGCAAACAAAAGCAACTTTTTCTCCAGTATTGGAGAGAAGGTTGCTTTTTTCTTGAACAATTTTAAAAAAAATTTTTAAACTTTACTAAGATACTACTAGTATGTGGGCCATCCACTACTATCCCAATATAAATCATTTATTAATAGCCTTGGTAAGCCATTGTTTTCTGCATCATACGCATGGCGTACTAAAATATTGTTATTATAAACATCTTGCCCGCCGGGACCGATCCATTTTTGATTGCCAGCGTCTAAAATAGTTCCGCCTCCGTCTAGCATATTAATCCCATTTTTATCATAATAAGGACCTGCAATGTTTTGAGAACGTCCGTAGGCTATTTTATATGTGCTGTTTACCCCTTGGCAACACTTGTCGAAGGAAACAAACAAATAGTAATAACCGTTGTTGTAGGTGATGCTTGGTGCTTCAATTGCATGATCTGGAGTAAGTGGTCGTGCTGCGATAGAATAAATTTGACCAGTCGGTTTCATCGTATTACTATCCAAACGTGTCAACTTAATACCACTCCAAAAGGATCCAAAAGATAACCACGGATCACCATTTGCATCAATTACTAAATCGCCATCAATCGCATTATAATTATTTGAACTTGTTGACCGAACTACTAAGCCGTCATCGCGCCAATTTCCTGAACTGATACTGTCTGTTGATAATAAACCAATTAATGAGTTGTTTGAACCAAATGAGGATACAGAGTAATAGACCCAATAGCGACCATTATAATACTTCACATCAGGAGCCCATTGAGCACTTACATGATTTGGTACATAGTTTGACCACCAACTTGCTGGTTGTGGAAAAATGGTTGGCGCAACATTCCAGTTTGCACCATTCGTTGACCATAATACACGCAGTCCGTTCCCATCTGCTTCTCCTGTACCAAAAGCCCACCATGTATTACCCTCTTTTACAAGTGAGGGATCATGAAGCATAGGATCATCTGCAATTTCCCAAAAATTTGCGGAAACACTAGTTCGAATTGTAAAAAAGAAAACGATAGCTAAGAAAGGCACAATCCATTTTTTTGATTTGCGCATCTTATACAAAACCTCCTTTTTATTATTAAATTTAGTATACAGTTTATTCAATGTAAACGCTATCAAATATATTAATAAACATAAAAATATTGAGATGTATACGAATCAAAAACTATAGCTTTCGTGCCATTAGACTAAAAACTATAGTTTAATTCAAGTGTTTATTTTCTTTTTACTATTTTTCCCTATCAGTAGTTAGTGGTGGTTCTTCCAGCCATTTATTTTTAATGAGTATGTTCATGCCATCTTCCGTATATTTAACCATTTCAGCTACTAGTCTTATGTAATGCGCTACTAAGTCTGCACGTTGACATGTACCGATAGCAACACCATAAAAACCAATGGTTGTAGAATTAAAAAGCGCTTTATGAAATATCATCAGGCGATCAGAAAATGGTGGTATGATTGAATCTGTAATTTCTGAATCACTTGTTTTTGGATGTGGAAGTTGTTCTTTTAATAATACAGATTGAAAAATTTCAATATGCTTAGAATACATTTCGGAACCGCGCCATAAAAAATTTCTTACTTCTTCTGATTTAGCTACTTGGGAGAAAGCCATTGTAAAAGCTTTACTTAAATAAATTTTCTTAAAATCCCAAAAAAGGTGGCTGAGTTGTAGATCGTGTTATTTTGAACTTGAATTCGTTTGTTCTATCAAGTATACCCCCCTATTTTAATTTTTCTTTGCTAATTCGTCGCGATCAAGTGAACGTGGTGGTTCTTCCATCCATCCATGCTTAATCATCATTTTTGCTCCATCATTTGCATATTTTAAGACTTCAGCTATCAGACGGCCATACATAACGCCAATATCATGTCTTGGGCTAAGCGCTATACTCGCACCATAAAAAGCTGTACTAATGCCAGTTAGAGCAGTTACATAGAATAGCATCTTTCTATCAGAAAACGTGTATTTTGTTGAATCTGTTACCTCTGTGTCCCAGGTAGCTGGGCTTGATAGATCGTTATCTTTCAAAAAAGACCCCAATATTTCACAATGCTTTTGAGCTATTTCTTTTCCTTTTTGAATAAATGCAGCAACATCTCTTTTACTAGCAACTTGACTATAACCTATCATAGTAGCTGAACCTAATGCATTTCTTTTGAAATTCGCATAAAGATTAGTGATTTCTGTCCCTATCAACGGCCTTTTTTCTCCAAAATAACCTGCAAGAAAACTTTTATTCTCTACAAAATTAAATTCATCAAGTGAGGGTAAATATGGTGACTTGTCATATAAGCCCTTAGACAATAGTAAAGTATTAGATCGTTTAATTAAATCATCTGATTCACGTAGACATGTACTAAAGAAAGTATACACATCTTCTCTAGTGGCAAGAGGTAAAGCCATACTATATGCTTGTAAGCCCATTTTTCCCAGTTGATTGATATTTAATAAAAGATATGTGTCGGAAAATAATCTGGGTGCTGTGACTGAAACATCTTCATCTAACTTAAATCCATGTGGAATCGGATAATTTTCCTCATTTAATATGTTTATAATCGTGTTAATATGTGATTCGGATATAGTAAGGGCAGCTTGTAGTAACGCTTTAATTTCCTTGTCTGCAACATTATTTAATTCATGATTTAGATGACAGATGGTTCCGCTGTCGTTCATATAAGCAGTCCACAAGTTCGATATTTCAGCAGAAGTTAACTTCAATTCAATCTCCTCCAATTAAACTTTTTTTTAATTTACCCTTTATTTAAAAAAATATTAGCTAAAAATATCTTGTTAGTATTATTTTTCTTTTCCTACAAACAATAGAAAGAAGCTTTTTTTTGGAAAAGGAGAATGAGCGATGTTTGAAAAAAGGGACACACTAAATAAAAAGAAATCATCCTCTAAATCGATTGAACTAGATATTGAAAAAAACGTCCAAGAATTAAAACAAATATTCGAAAAAAGTGCAGATTTCTCGTATAGAGATATCGAGCTTTATAACCAAAAATCTATAAATGTATTTATATGTTTTATGGATGGATTAGTAAAGGAAGATAGTATAAATTCATATATTGTAAAACCGTTGATGGAACCAGACTTTTTTAATGAAAAACAACAGACTGTAACGAATAATGATGTTTTTAATGCTGTAAAGAAAACATTATTAAGTACATCAAACATGAAGGAAGTTGAAACAATTTCTGAGGTTGTAGAAGATGTTTTAGAAGGAAAGACTGCTGTGTTTATTGATGGTTACAAGAAAGCTTTTCTTATTAAAATGCTAGGTTTTGAGTCTAGAAATGTGGAAGAACCACTTACAGAAGCAAACGTAAGAGGACCACGAGAAGGATTTGTAGAAGTACTGAGTGTTAATACGGCATTAATTCGAAGAAAAATAAATAGTGTAAACTTATTATTTGAGGACATGAAAATAGGAAAAGAGACCAAAACAACTATTAGAATTAGCTACATTAAAGATATTGCCAATCCAGAAGTTGTCGAGGAAGTGAAGCAGCGTTTAGAATGTATTGAGACAGATGCCATATTGGAATCGGGATATATAGAACAGTTTATTGAAGATAACCCATATTCTATTTTTCCGACGATTGGAAATAGCGAAAGGCCGGATAAAGTAGCAGCGAAAATTTTAGAAGGAAGAATTGCAATCTTAACGGATGGTACACCATTTGTCCTAACTGTACCACAAGTGTTTATTGAAACGCTTCAAGTTCCAGAAGACTATTATTCTCGACCTTATTTATCATCGCTGTTACGGATATTTAGAATATTAGCGTTGTTTTTAACAATAGGTACACCAGCTATTTTTGTTTCCGTTTCAACATTTCACCAAGAAATGATCCCAGCACTTCTTCTTACAACGATGGCAGCAGCTGCGGAACAAATTCCATTTCCAACTTTTATAGAAGCAACATTTATGACAATAATTTTTGAGTTATTGAGAGAGGCTGGTGTTCGACTACCACGCCCAGTAGGTTCTGCGATTAGTATTGTAGGAGCGTTAGTAATTGGAGAGGCGGCTGTACAAGCTGGATTAGTAAGTGCACCAATGGTTATTGTTGTTGCACTTACTGCTATTACTGGATTTATTGTTACACCTCTAAATGATGCGGTTATCATCATGCGCTTCTTCTTACTTATCCTTGCTGGAGCTTTCGGGTTTTACGGTATGTTAATAGGAACCTTTTTCATCATTGCTCATTTAAGTTCCTTACGATCATTTGGCACACCTTATTTAGCTCCGATTGCTCCAGTTATTTTGAATGAGTGGAAAGATGGTGTGGTTCGCTTACCATTATGGTTATTAAAGTCAAGACCACAGTCAATTACTTGGAAAAAATCAAAAAGACAAGGACCCAGCAATAAGCCAAAACGACCTAAAGCATGAGGAAAGGAAAGAGCTAACCTTGAAAAAAATAATCATGATTATCTGTTTACTCGTATTAACTGGATGTTGGGATAGAAGGGAACTATCTGATCTTGGAATTGTTGCGGGAATGGCGATAGATAAAGATCCAATTACGGGTGAGTATGTGCTTACTTCACAGTATATACGTCCAGCAGCTGAAAGTACGCAAAGTCCAACGCCAGAAGAGCCGAATTTGGTTGTTTCCACGACTGGAAAATCGCTAGCTGAAGTGATGCGAAAGAGTAATAAAACAATAGATCGAAAAAGTTTTTTTGCGCATAATAAAATAATTATTATAAGTGAAGAATTAGCTAGAGATGGCTTAATTCCAATTATTGATTCCTTTCAACGCGGTAAAGAAGTCCGGGGGCATGTTTGGTTCTCGATTGCAAAAGATATTGAAGCGAAGGAACTGTTGCAAATCAAAAAAAATGGTATTTCACGTGTCCCAGCTAATTCGCTACATGGTCTATTCGAAAATGCGGAACATGATGCGGTCGCTACGAATATGCTTACGTATTATAAGCAAGTATTAGAAGCAGGTGAAGACCCAGTAGTAGGGGTACTTACTCGTGAAGAAACAGAGATAAAGCCTTTCGAACAAGTTGAACTTTCGGGGGGGGCTGTTTTTAAAGAAGATAAATTAGTTGGTTTTTTAAATGAAAGTGATACGAGGGGATACAACTGGATAAGAGAAGAAGGACCAATGAATGATAGGGGGACTATGTCATTACCTTCTTTATTAGAGGAAGGTAAGTTAGCAACCATTCTTCTCCAACAAGCCAGTTCTTCCATCACAGCAAAGGTGGGGAGTGATAATCAAATCACATTTACAATCGATGTGGAGCAAAAGGCAAGAATGACAGGGCAAGAAGCTACAGAAGCAATTAAAACGAGAAAGGAAATCACTGACTATTTAAATGATTTACAGGTAGTGGCTGAAAAAGAAATTGAAACAGAAATCAGAGAAGTAATAGATAAAGCGCAAGAGGAGTTTCAATCTGATATCTTTGGTTTTGGTGATATATTACACAAGCAATATCCAAAAGTCTGGAAGAAAGAAAAAGACAATTGGTCCGATACATTTGTAGATGTTGCCTATACGGTAAATGTAAAAGTGAATATCACTAGTTCTGGTCTAATACAAGGACCTTTTAAACCAAAAGAATAAAGAGATAGTTTTAGCGTTTAAATAGTAAAACGAAGGTGTAGTAGAAAATATATAATAGTAAGATTATAAAATAGATACTTCCTCCAGCTAAAAGGAGAGTTAATAGTGGATCTGCTTTCAGTAATGTTAAGCTAATTGGCATTATTATTCTCCTTTCTAGCGGTTTTTTTCTTCAGAAATATAATAAAAACTAATAAGACTGGAAGAAAAGCAAAGAGTAGAAGGATAGGTATACTTTCGTCCCCTTTCCATCTTTGAACATCTAACCCAGTAAAGCGATAAGTTGCAAATAAAGGTAAAAGTAGTCCAAAAACAGTAATCGACCATTTCGGATTACTTCCATTAAAAAACCACGTAATTGCTAAACAAAACCCCATAAAATGAAGAGTTGCTTTAAAAAAACCGCCAATAAACAATAGAAAGACAGCAATACTATCTAAATTCGTAATGATATTTGCAATATTAATCGATAGCAAGGTCTCTAATATTGGAAGTTCGGTATTTGCCGTTAACTCTGGTCCTAATACAGCAATCATAATGATTAAATTCATTATAATTAATAACGCTGCGCTAGCGACTGCCAAAAAGGTTGTTTTCCGAATAAGACCTTGCTTGTTTACATAGTGCCAAAACATAAGGAAAACGATCATTTCACCAAATGGAAACCCTATTAATATAGGTAATTCTTTAATTACAGGCAATATCCCATTTCCTAACACAGGTAATAGGTTAGTCAGTTCAAATGTATCAGAAAAGAAATTCACAACAAAAGTAACAATTAAAAAGACAAGTAAATAGGGAAGAAGTATTTCGCTAGTACGTGCCAGTACTTCAAATCCTAAATTAAGTGTGTATATCGTAATAAAGATAGATAAATATAATATAACTAAAAGCGGGGTTTGCGGTAATGCAGCCAAATTGATTAGCATGCTAAACGCATAGAAATTATGGATTGCTTGATTTAAGAAAAACAAACCATATAAAAGTAGGAGTGGTTTGGCCATTTTAGTTCCTAAGGTAGCGTCTAAGATTTCAGAAAAGTTTTTGTCAGGAAAATAATTCGGAAATTGGGTGTAAATCCATAGAAGGATCAAACTTATAACGAAGGCTAATAAGACCACAAGCCATGCATCTTGTTTGGCTCCAATCCCCAATGCAAACAAAGTTGTACTCCCAATTTCAAAAGCGACTATTAAAGTGTATAATTGGATACTTGAAATACGTTGCATATGAAAGCTCCTTAGAAATTCAATCGATAAGTCACCTAGTATGAGTTGTTTTCTTCTTTAAAAAAATAATGATTACTAATAAAATAGGAAGAACAGAGTACACCAAAATACTGTAAATACCACCTTCTTGCCCCTTCCACCGTTGATCCTCTAAGCCAGTGAAACGAAAAGTAGCAAATATCGGCAATAATATGCCGGAAATAGTAATGGTCCACTTTGGATTGTCTCGATCAAATAACCACGTAAATGCTAAACAAAACCCCATAAAATGAATCGCAGTTTTAAAAAAACCACCGATAAACATAAGAAAGACAGCGACACTATCTAAGTTTGTTATGATCTCTGCAATATTAATAGAAAGTAGCGTCTCGAGTAATGGTAGTTCTGTATTGGATGTTAGTTCAGGTCCTAAGACAGCTACCATGATAATTAGGTTTAACATCAATAAAACTGCTGAAAAACCAACAGCAAGGAAAGTTACCTTACGAATAGAAACTTTATCTTTTAGTTGGTGCCAAAACATAAGAAAGACGACCATTTCGCCATATGGAAAAGAGATAACACTTGGTAACTCATCTAATATTGGTCTTATACCGTTCCCTAACACTGGTAGTAGATTACCTAGTTGAAATGTTTCTGAGAACAGATTGACGATAAAAGTAAGGATTAAAAATGCTAACAAATAGGGAAGTAAGATTTCACCAGTTCTAGCCAAGACTTCGAACCCTAAACTTAAGACGTAAATTACGACAAAGATAAATAAATATAAAATAACTATAAACGGTGTTTGTGGTAATGCAGTTAGATTAATTAGCATGCCAAATTCATAAAAATTATGGGTTGTTTGACTTAAAAAATATAGTCCAAATAAAAGTAATAAAGGTTTGGCAATTTTAGTACCTAAAGCAACATTTAAAATTTCAGAAAAATTTTTATTAGGATAATATCGTGGGATTTGCGTGAAAGCTACTAATAAAATCGTACTTAGTAGAAATGAAATTAAAATCACGAGCCATGCATCCTGTTTTGCTCCAATTCCTAGAGCGAACAAGGTTGTACTCCCAATCTCAAATCCAACGATAAGCGTGAATAACTGTATGTTTGAAATACGTTCCATTTTGAATAACTCCTTAGAGTTTCATTTTAGCCATAATTAGTTACCAATAAACTGTACTTGCTTTAAATTTTGTCTGTTTTATATAAAAACCGTAATAGAATGTATCTAATGATAAATCCAGTCAGTATCCCAAAGGGCAAAGCTAACATCGGTAACCACATTGGTCCGATCAATGTATCATTTATCTTAAAGTATGGAGAGTAGATAAGTCCTACTGTAACGAAATATGCGGAAAAAACAAATGGAAGAAAAGCTAAGGGTGATTTGTTTCCTTCTGCATTTTGGAATCCATCCCAAATAGCAAAAAAATACAAACAGGGATAGAACATTAACCATTGATAATTTGTTTCTGCAATTGCTTCACCTATTTGTCCGTTAAAACTTCGTATAATTATCTGATTAAAATTAGCTTGGATATTAATGAAAATTTCCAACCCAATAAAAAGTATGCCTTTAATCAGTTGTTTGTTCAGAATTTGAGCAAATCCTGGTAAAGCAATACTCCATAAGACTTTTTCCAGTTCATCTTTTGAGACCATCTGTTATCACTTCTATCTTGTAAAATTTGAAGATAGGATTATCATTCCCAATTTTCTTCAGTTAATTTTATTTTCTTTATAAAACAGTAAAATATTCGAGTTTGTAGAATATTTGCTGATTTTCAGCACAACATAAAGGAAATTGAAAATAAGGAAGAAGATTAAAATCTACAATCTATAATAAGCTTGTATAAGCTCAGATAGAAAGAAAAATGGCTTGAAAATATTAACAGACTGGAAAAAAGGAGATCAATAGAGCATGGTGAAATTAAGCGCATCTTAAACAACTAATTTAATGAAATCATACATGACAAAAACGATGGCATCAGTCGTTACTGCTTGCCCAAAATATGGCATGAATATATATGGGATAGGTCTCGCTACAGCGATCGACAAAAATGTTCGAGTTTTCTATAAACGATTGTTAAGTAATACTGCAGAATTAGCGGATCAATGTATTGATTTTATGCTTCATAATGGTTTACATCAACCAGTCATTTAATTAGCCAAAAATAAAACATCAGAAAAAATTTAAGAACAAACTTATTTTGGGAAAATTTTTGATAAGGAACGGTCGTTAAGTTCTCTAGAGATTTCTCAACTTACAAATAATTATCAGTCAACAGAGTTATTTCACGAGATTCTTCGTTCTTTTATACATACAAAAAACAATGAAATTCGCAAACATTTTGAGCGTGGAAAGGATATGTGCTAATCAATTAAATACAATACAGGATAAATTAGAGGAGGAATTGCCACAATTACCAATGTGGGAAGCTGAAATTGATAGGGAACTACCATCGCCTTTTTCAGCACAGTTAATGTTATTTAAAGTTGCATTATTAGCTGGTGCAACAACAGGTCAATATGGTGCTTCTGCTTCATCCATGTTTCGGCGTTTCTTTTATAAAGATGATGAGTGAGATGATGTTGTTTGCGGAGGATACAGGTAATCTGCTCGTCAAGTACAACTTGTTAGATCAGCCACCATTGGTGAAAAAGAAAGAGTAGAGAAGACCTGGCTAGATAAGGTCTTTTTTTTATGAGATTTGTTTGCGTGTTCGGATGTGAAGAAGTATTTTTTCGAACAAATGACCAATAAAGGAAAAGGCAATACCAGTAAGTAATCCGGAAAATACAGGGCTTGCTAAAAAAGAAAACGACCCTATTGTAGAAAGAAAAAAAACGTGCCAATAAATGCCTAAGTTCATACCAAATACTCCACCAAAGAAGAAACCAGTAAGATAGATTTTCTTGTTTTTTCCCTCATTTAAATAGTGATTAATCGAAATGGATTTATTGTATGCATGCCACATCGAGAATGCCCAAATGGATGGATAATACATTCCCCATTGATAATTAATGACGTCATGTCCAAGTTGAAAATCACCGTGAAAACTATAAAATATAGAAATGTTTAGTAAAGAGTATTGATTAATAATTAGTTCCAATAACACTAAGATAATCCCTAATACTAGTTGACCATTGTAAATTTGTCCGAAACCAGGTAAGGCAAATGACCATACTAGCGCGGCGACTGGGTGTTTGTATTCCAACTGTTTGTTTTTTCTACTCATCATTAGCGTTCCTGTCTTGGATGAATGTATTATTGAAAAACCATATAAAAAACTTTCTTGAGAGAAGAAATGTGAGAAACAATGTAATCCAGGTCAAGTACCAAGACCACTGTAAATAATCAATTAAATCTGTGTATTGCACCAAAAATATTTCGGTAATTGTCAATGCTGAACAAAAAACAGTAAAAAAGCCGAGCCTATATAAAATACTTTTTGAAACTGGATAGAATACATTGAAAACAGCACACACAATAGGATATAGGAAAAACTCGTATGAAAAACTAGCGCGATTGACATCAGCAAATAATCTTATCGGATATGCGATTAAATCAAATTGCACTACAACCGATCCAAACAATAATGTAATAACCTGTTTAAATAGAAATGCTACAAGTGCTAGTCGCCTTTTATTTTTAGGGATGATAAAAATTAAAGCGATCCCAATAGCCCAGACAATAACTAATATAATCCATTCCAATTTCATTGTAACATCCTCTCTTCATTTTCCGAAAATGAATACTCCTTATGAAACCAGTGGTATAGATAATTGGTTAGCATAAACATAATAAAAAAAGCGATCCATTCTAAATACCAAGCATAATGAATGTATACAACCAAGTTTGTGAAATGGACCAATATTAATTCTAGTCCAACTAATCCAGAAACCACTACGAGTAAATAGATAAACCGAAGTAAGAAATGTTTCTTCGGTTCATGAATAATATATAGTGCATAAAGTATGGGATATAAGAAGTATTCTGTCGCAAAAAGAACATCCGTAGCTCTAGGAAATTCCCGAATAGGGAAAGCAATTAACTCCAGTTCTAAATGGATCAAGGAATTCAGCCAAGTAATAGATTGAAACAGAAGAGCCGCAAATATAAACCTTTTTTTTTGCTGTTTAGTAATGAAGAATATACTAATAAATGCACCAATAATCCAAATAAAAATCAGTATTACATAATCAATGGACATTATAATCCCCCTTTAGTTAATAGTTAGTATTATGCTTTCCTTATTTGTAAAAGATATTCGATCTTATATAACAGTTAGTCAATTACTCAACTTCCGAGTGGATATTCAACTTGTTCTACATGATTAAGAAGGGCTGATGATCCACTCGAAAGTGTTCTTTGGCCCAGCGATTACTCGGGGAAATAACTCTCCTTACGTCGGAATATATAGTTGTTTCGTAGTAGCCTACAATCTTTTAGAAAGTAGGTTTTTTAAAAGATTGTCAAGCAATATAATAGCTATAATATAAACTAAAAAGAGTCAACAATTAGTATTTATTTTTTGATGGGAAAGTAGAGTCATTTTAAATAAAGAATTTATAATTCACACTGCTATGTTTAATAATTAAAATAGAGGGGAACAACATTTTCTGACAAGTAATTGGTAGTTTTATTCTTTATGGAGGTTTTTTTATGAATAAGAAAGGCAGATTGATAGATTATAAAATATTTGCACCATCGATCCTTATTGTTATTGCAATATGTGTTCCTTTTTCGATGTATGAATCAGAATCACTTGCATTATTAAATAATATTTTTGATCAAATTGTTCACGTATTTTCATGGGGGTACATATGGTATGCAGTTATATTGGTTGCTGCTGGCTTGTATTTATCTTTTTCTAAATATGGGGATGTTGTTTTAGGTAATCCAACAGAGAAACCGCGGTTTAATTTGTTTGAGTATGCTTCGATTCTGATCGCGATGGGCTTAGGCTCAACAATTATGCGCACAGGCATGGTGCAGTGGGCAAAAGTTGCAGAGGATCCACCGTTTGGTGTGGAGCCAGCGTCAGCAGAGGCGTTATTATGGGGTAATTCTTACAGTATGTTTATGTGGAGTTTCCAAGTATTTGCGATTTTTGTAATGGCCGCTCCTGCAATGGGGTACATTTTACATGTGCGCAAGAAGCCACTTATGCGTATTTCAGAAGCATGTAGAACGATTTTTGGTGATGCATTCACAGATGGAATTGGTGGAAAAATACTTGACATCATTTTCCTAGTTAGTATTCTTACTGGTGCGGCGGTTACCTTAGGTTTAGGGGCGCCAATTGTAACATACAATATAGCTGAAATATTTAACATGGAACAGTCCTTTGGTTTAACTTTATTTGTGACCATCGTCTGGGTCTGCTTGTTCTCCATTAGTGCATACTTAGGTATTGAAAAAGGGATCAAACGATTAAGTACGTTTAATATGTACTTGGCTGGTGCATTTGCATTCTTTATAATGCTGGCCGGACCTGGAATTTTTATTCTTAATTATTTCACAGATAGTGTTGGTTTCTTATTCTCAAATTATATTAATATGTCGCTCTATACCAATTCATTAGGAATGGGCGGAGAGACTTATATAGAAAGTCAAACAGTATTCTGGTTTGCATATAGTGCTACGTGGGCAATGTTGCATAGTGTATTTGCTGCTAAAATATCACGAGGTAGAACAATAAGAGAAATGATCTTAACTTATTTATTAGCACCGACAATGATCTCATGGGTTGCAACTGGTGTATTAGGTGGCCTTGGTGTGGATAGATTTCTAAATGGAACTGTTCCGGTATTAGATATTGTTAGTGAAGACGCAATGGCTGCTATCCCGGCGATTCTTACAACGTTACCATTTTCTACGATTGTGCTTGTAGCCTTTATTGTTGTTGCAATGATATTCCTAACAACAACATTAGATTCAACAACGTATACAATTGCTTCTTACACTGGGACAAAAAACATGAGTGAAGAAGAGCCATCAAAGATTTTACGAATAATAGTGGCAGCTGTAATAACAGTAATTTCACTTATACTAATGCGAATAGGTGGTCTTGCACCACTAGAAGTGCTCTCAGGTATAATGGGCTTGCCGATCATCATCATCCAGTTCTTAATGCTATATGCAGCTAAGAAAATGATGGATGAGGATAAAGCTTGGATTACGAATGTTAGGAAAAAAAGTGAGTGAGCAAGCAAAGAGTAAAGCCCCTGTGGCTTTACTCTTTTAAATATTGTAGGTAGAATAAGGGATATAAAGAATTAATGGAGAGGGTGTTTGTAAATGAGAGATACATTGAAAAAAGGAATGGCGTTAGGACTAGGTTTAGCTGTAACTAGTAAGGAACAGGCAGAGAAGATGATTGATGAATTAGTTAAAAAGGGAGAATTAACTCGCCAAGAATCAAGCGAGTTTATGGATGATCTATTGAAAAAAGGAAAAGAATCGCAAAAGGATCTAGATGAAAAAATCCAAAAAAGATTCAACCAGCTATTTGATAACTTACATGTTGCAACAAAAGAAGATGTCAAAGCATTGGAGCAGCGTGTCATTGCATTAGAAGAACAATTGAAAAAATCAGAATAAACGTTAAGGAGGGGAGGAGTTTCTTATTTTCACAAGAAGAATACGCTATATCCAACGTTATCGCGATATAGCTATGGCTTTTTCACATAACGGCTTTGGCTTCATCGTTAAAGAACTAGGATTATATGAACTCCTTTCTTTACCGAAACGCTTAGTCGTCCGAAATTATCAAGAACCGCATAAAAAAACAACGGGAGAGCGGATCCGCTTATTTTTAGAAGAGTTGGGTCCGACCTATATAAAAATGGGGCAACTGGCAAGCACGCGCTATGATTTAATTCCAGCAGAAATTATCCAAGAGTTAGAAAAGCTACAAGACCATGTGCCTGCATTTTCATATGAGGAAGTGAAAGGCATTATTGAGCAAGAGCTTGGTATGGAAATGGATCAAATCTTTGATTCATTTATTCAAACACCTCTTGGATCAGCATCAATCGGACAAGTGCATTATGGTGTTTTAAAGACAGGAGAACAGGTCGCTGTTAAAGTGCAACGACCGAATATTGAACGAACGATTAAAACAGATTTAGAGATTCTTCAACAATTAGCAGTCCGAGCTGAGCATCGATTAGATTGGGCAGCCAAATACCAAATAAAAGCGATTATTGATGAGTTTTCTAAAGCACTTCTTGCTGAACTAGATTACGGTGTGGAAGGCCGCAATGCAGATAAAATAGCAAAACAATTTATCGATAATCCGAATATTTATATTCCTAGTATCTATTGGGAATATTCGACTAAAAAAGTATTAACAATGGAATATGTAAAAGGAACGAAATTAAATCAATTAGAAGCGATTGAACAAGAAGGATATAATGCGAAAGTGTTGGCTGAGCGTGTGGCCCATGCTATTTTTCAGCAAATATTAATAGAGGGGTTTTTCCATGGCGATCCACATCCAGGGAATGTTGCGGCATTACCTAATGATGTGATTTTATTTATGGATTTTGGTATGGTAGGTCGCCTTACACCAGCGATGCGAATGCATTTCTCAACTTTAGTTATTTCGATGATGCGCCAAAGTACAGATGGTGTTATTAAAGCATTATCTGAAATGGGCACCTTGCCTGATGACGTTGATATGGAGAATTTAACAATGGATGTTGATGAATTAAGAGATACATATTATGACGTTCCCTTAAGTAAAATTAGTCTAGGAGAAGCGGTAAATGACCTATTATCCGTAGCTAATCATCATCGTATTCACATTCCAACTGAACTAACCTTAGTTGCGAAAGCACTTATAACAATGGAAGCAATGGTTGAAAAGCTTGATCCAGATATCAGTATTATCAAAGTAGCCGAACCATTTGGTCGACAGTTGCTTAAGGAACGATTCCATCCTAAAAGGTTGGCAGATAAATTTTTCAATCAATGGAACGAATTTGAAGAAGTAGTCACCGATCTTCCAAAACAGATACATCAATTCGCTTCGATAGCGAAAAAAGGCAACATTCCAATCGAAGTGGATATTCCAAAAGTTGAAATGATCTTAACCAAGCTTGATAGAGTCAGTAACAGGCTATCTTTCAGTATTGTTTTACTAGCCTTTAGTATCATTATGGTTGGATTAATTGTCGGTTCAGCAATAAGTGGACAAGCATCACTTCTTTGGAACATACCAGCAATAGAAATAGGATTTATTATAGCAATATTAATGTTTATATGGTTACTATTTTCTATCTTTAAATCAGGCAGATTTTGACTGGAGCAAATTTGTGGTTTGTAAGCTCGAATCGGGCGAACGGAAAGTGGAATCGAGCGGAAATCTAGATAATTGAGCGAACTTAGCTGGAATCGGGCGATAAACTGATTAGTCGAGCGAACGCAGCACATAATCGGGCGAAATTACGAATAATCGAGCGAACATAAAATATAAGTAAAAAGCACAATCGATTGCGATACAGCAAAATCGATTGTGCTTTTTATACGGTTAAGATATAATTTGTAGCTCTTTTGGATAGTTCGTTAACGTTTCACAGCCATCTGCTGTAATAAGCACATCATCTTCAATACGCACGCCACCTAGTCCTGGAAGGTAGATTCCTGGTTCGATTGTATAGACCATTCCAGCTTTTAATATGCCATCATTTAAATGACTCATGGACGGAAACTCGTGCACGTTTATTCCTAAGCCATGTCCGATACGATGTGGAAAGTAGTCTCCATAGCCAGATGCAGTGATGATATCTCGCGCAACTTGGTCTAAATCTCCAACACGATTACCAGGCTTACTGATAGCTAGTGATGCTTGCTCCGCCTTTAAAACAGTTTGATAGATTTCTTTTTTCTTATCAGTGACTGATTTATAAGCAACTGTCCGCGTTATATCGGAACAATATCCGTCTAGTACAACACCTAGATCGAACAATACCATATCACCAGCTTTTAATGTCCGATCACCCGGATTGCCATGCGGATCACCAGATTTCTCTCCAAAAAGAACCATCGTTGAAAATGACATTTCACGAATCCCTTTTTTCTTGAGTTCAAATTCAATTTTCGCTAAAACTTCCATTTCACTAATACCCTCGACAAGTGCATCCACACCTACTTGCACACCAAAGTCAGCCATTTTTGCAGCCTGTCGCATCACAGCAATTTCATTCTCGTCTTTTACTACACGCATTTCATTTAACTTATCTTCAGCAGAAACTACTTGCACCTGAGAAAATAACTCCAAGAATGCTTGACTACGACCATAAGTGAGTACTTCCTTTTCAAACGCAACTGTTTCAACTGTTGGAAGCTCTTTTGTTTGGACAGCGTTTTTAATGAACTCCCACGGATCCTCATGATCGGAATAGCCAATAATCTCATAATCCCAACCGGCACTTTTCAATTGTCCGACCTCCATTGCAGGTAAGACAAATAAGGGCTGTCCATTCTTAAATAAGAAAATCCCCATTAGCCGTTCATGCGGATCGGTGTAGAAATTAGATAAGTAATAAACATTTTCCGTTGAATTTAAAAAAGTAACGTCAATATTTTCATCGTTCATCCAAGCTGTTACTGCTTTTAATCTCTCCTGCATCTGTTAACACTCCAATTGTAAATGATTAACTATCTCTAACTATCATACGTCAAATTGATCACCACTGAAAGCAATTAGCAGCAACCGCTGTTTGTGAAAGGGTCTCTAATAGACACTTAATCGAGCGAAACGCAAGCGTAATCAAGCGAAAAACTGATTAATCGAGCGAAACGCAAGCATATTCAGTCGAAAAATTAGATAATCGAGCGACCACCGTTAAAATAGAATTTATTGTTTACAAGCAGCACTTTTTGTATTTTTTACCACTACCACATGGGCAAGGCTCATTTCGCCCGATTTTCTTATAGCTTCTTATGTCAACTACCTTTGAACGCTTTTCTTCCTTAGTAGGTAAAGGTTTTAACTGTTTTTGTTCGGCTGGTTTCAACTCAACTGAAGTATGTCCCTTTAACATCCACATCCGAATATTATTATAAACTTCGATAATTTCCGCTGTCATCTGTTGGACAGACTCAAAGGATGGCAAGGTAATATATGTTTGTAAATATGATAACATTTGTGCAGGAGACGCATCTAAATTGGTCATGTTTACAAATTGACGCGCCACATCATCCGTTTGTTTAGCATTAAGTTTATATTCTTTTTGTAGAAGCTTTAAAAAACGTTCCATAGCAGGTGTTTTATCAATAAAGTTTAGCTCACCAGCTTTTAGTAATTGTTTTTTTGTGAAAGGATAATAATCTATATTGCTTCTTGTTTGATGGTCTTTAATAATTTGTTTGGGATCGGATACGCGTTGATCACTAAAGCCATAGAAATCAGAATTTATTTGTTGATAATAATCACTTGCACTGTTGATAACTTCAAAATAGCTGCTAGTATCAATTTCCTGATTGGTGAGTGCTTCTACCTTTTCTATTATTGCAGTATCTAATACACCATAATAATAAAGTAGCCCATGAGTAAGTTTAATCCACTCTTCGTTTCGCTTTAAAACAGGTTGAAGTTCTGGAACATCAAGCTCTTTAAAAAGCTCGATTAATTCAAGTGGCATGGTTAATACTTTTTGATCATTATATAAACCTAGGAAAATAATGCCATACTCTAACAGTGATTCAATCTTTGCGTAAGAAAAGTCATCAGAGATTACTACCATTCCCGTGTTGGCACTTATTTGTTTGATTAAATCATAGCGCTCTAGGTCGAACGTATGCAAAATCTGCTCCATCTGTAATGGGATTAATCTGCCGAGTTCTTCTACAAGCTCTCCTTTATTTAATGAACTAAGCCCTTTAAGGTCAAGCGTCTTACGAATAGTATCCAATTGCTGTTTCGTTAACATATACAATAGATCAGAAAAACGACTAGGGACGTCAATTTTCTTCCATACCTTGCTGTCTAACTGCTTACTTACATCTTTTGTTTTCTCCATTTTAATTCTTCCTTTTCTAAATATATTGTAGTTTTAATTATGTATTAATCCAAAAACCTACTCTTTTTTCATTTTAACAAAAAGAATACGAAAGTGACATAGCGTCTCAGAGGTAGTTTTGTCGAAAGCGGGTTTAATAGAGATTTAGTAGAGAGAAACTTCTTCTCAGAGGACATTTTAGAAAAAAGTCGTAACCGTTTCAACTAGTCACGACTAAAACTTAATTTAATAATAAGTTTTAATTTCTACATTGCATATATAAGCGAATAGTTATATAATAATACACAAATAGAATGGTGGTGTTTATGAATGTTAAAAACTGTGATTGAAATGGATAAAGCAGCAATGATATTAAAGTTATTAGGTGATAAGACGCGTCTAACAATGGTAAAGCTACTTGATACAGATGATTGTTGTGTTTGTGAGCTTGTTGAAATCTTTGAAATGAGTCAACCATCGATCAGCCAACACCTTCGTAAATTAAGAGATGTTGGAATTGTAAAGGAGAAGCGACAAGGTCAATGGATTTTTTACTCCATTAATAAAGAAAATGATTATTATGGCTTTATCGAACAGATTATTAATCAACTACCTGATCAAACAGAAAAATTAAAAGAACTAGAAGAAAATGGTACACGAATTACATGTTGTTAGTAAGTAAACAAGGAGGACTATTTACATGAGTTTTTTTGAACGATTTTTAACGGTATGGGTATTGGCTTGTATGGTTATAGGTGTATTAATTGGGAATTTCATACCAGCAATTCCTGACATGTTAGGACAATTTGAATATGCGGAAATTTCGATTCCTATTGCAATTTTAATTTGGGTTATGATTTATCCAATGATGATGAAAGTAAACTTTCAGAGTGTGAAAAATGTAAGTAAAGATCGTAAAGGATTATATATCACATGGGTTGTGAATTGGTTAATCAAACCATTTACCATGTATGGAATTGCGGCATTTTTCTTTTATGTTGTGTTCGGTAATATCATACCGGATGATTTAGCACAAAGCTACTTGGCTGGTGCTATTATCTTGGGCGCTGCGCCTTGTACAGCAATGGTGTTTGTCTGGAGTCATTTAACAAAAGGGAATGCTGCCTATACAGTAGTTCAAGTTGCGACAAATGATTTGATTATTCTAATTGCCTACACACCGATTGTTGCATTTTTACTTGGTGTTAGTGGTGTAACTGTACCTTGGAATACGTTGATCTTATCGATTGTGTTATTTGTAGTTGTTCCTTTAGCAGCAGGAATTATTACGAGGGTTATGATGATTAACCGTAAAGGACTAGACTATTTCGAGAATAAATTTTTACCTAAATTTAATAATACGACAATTATTGGTTTATTACTGACGTTAATTATCATTTTCTCATTCCAGGCGGAAATTTTATTAGGGAATACGTTACACATTCTGTTAATTGCAATTCCATTAACGATTCAAACATTCTTTATTTTCTTTATTGCTTATTTAGCAGCAAAAAAATTGAAGCTAAATCATACAATTGCAGCACCAGCTGGAATGATAGGTGCTTCCAACTTTTTTGAATTATCACTTGCCGTTGCGATTGCATTATTTGGTGCATCATCACCAGTTGCATTAGCAGTTATTGTAGGTGTGCTCGTTGAAGTGCCAGTTATGTTGATTTTGGTGCGAATAGCAAATAAGACTAAACATTGGTTTCCAAACAAAGAAGTTAAGTCTAATTAAATAATAAAAAAGGAGTTTTCATAATGAGTAAAATTGAAATTTTCGACCCGGCAATGTGTTGTTCTACTGGCGTTTGTGGTCCTACCGTAGATCCTAATTTAACACGTGTCGCATCAGCAGTTTATTCACTCGAACAAAAGGGCAATAACATTACACGTTTTAATTTAGCAAATGATCCAGCTGCTTTTACGAATAACGAAACAGTCAATCAGGTGCTTAATGAGAAGGGTGCAGATGCACTGCCTGTAACACTTTTAGATAATGAAATTGTAAAAGTAGGCGAATATCCAACAAATGAAGAATTTTCAAAATGGCTTAACGTTGATGCAGAGGAATTAACGCAAAAACCACGCATCCGGTTGAATCTTAACTAGGAGATGGCTATAAAAATGTATCCTGTATATAAACCAATCGAACATGTAGAAACACCATATTTATTTTTCACTGGAAAAGGCGGAGTTGGAAAAACATCGGTAGCTTGTGCAACGGCGGTAACACTTGCCGATCAAGGAAAAAAGGTATTACTTGTTAGTACGGACCCGGCCTCCAATTTACAGGATGTGTTTGGTTTGGAACTGAATCGCCAGCCTATTGAAATCCCAAGTGTAAAGAATTTATTTGCAAGTAATATTGATCCTGAAGAAGCAGCACGTGTATATCGTGAGAATACGGTTGGACCGTATCGTGATAAACTGCCAGAGTCTGTGATTAATCAAATGGAGGAACAGCTTTCAGGCGCTTGTACGGTAGAAATTGCAGCATTTGATGCTTTCTCACACTTACTAGCCGATGATGCTATTTTTAGCCAATATGATTATGTCTTATTTGATACAGCGCCAACTGGACACACACTTCGTCTATTATCGTTACCAACTGCTTGGACGGGTTTTCTAGATGAAAGCACGCATGGCGCTTCTTGTTTAGGTCCATTATCAGGACTTGGTGAAAAAAAAGATATGTATCAAAAAGCAGTTCAATCGCTTTCTAATCCAGAAAAAACGATGTTAATTTTAGTCGCAAGACCAGAAGAATCAACATTAATAGAAGCGAATCGAGCATCGATAGAATTAAGAGATATTGGGATAGAAAATCAACTACTTCTAATTAATGGACTATTTCTGTCAGGTAATTCCAATGACGAAATTGCAACTGCTTTTTATAAAGGGCAAGGAGAAGCATTAAAACAAACACCAGAAGAACTGAAACAAATTAAGACAGTATCATTACCTTATGTTTCTTATTCATTAACTGGTATTGCGCACCTTCGTCAACTTGTTAGTGAGAATCGGACTATTGAAACAGAAATGAAGGAAGATGAAATAGCGCTTGAGCCACTATCCGACCTGAAAGATATGATTGAAGATTTTTCAATAAATAATACGCGTGTTATTTTTACAATGGGTAAAGGTGGCGTCGGTAAAACGTCAATTGCAGCAGCGATCGCAGTTGGACTTACAGAGAGAGGACATAAAGTCCACTTAACAATGACAGATCCAGCTGCTCACCTGGATTATATGTTTAAAAACAGTGCGATCAATCAGGATTTATCGGTTAGTAGCATAAATCCAGAAGAGGAAGTTGAAAAATACAAAAAGGAAGTGATTACAGCAGCTGGTGATTTAAGTGAAGAAGAACGTGCTTATTTGCAAGAAGACCTTGCGTCACCATGTACAGAAGAGATTGCAGTCTTTCGTGCTTTTGCAGCTGTTGTGGAAAGATCTGAACAGGAAATTGTCGTAATTGATACAGCACCAACAGGACATACATTACTCTTACTTGATTCATCTGAAGCGTATCACAAAGAGATGAGCAGATCGACAGGATATGTTCCAACAAGTGTTAAAAACTTGTTGCCACGATTACGTAATCCTAAAGAAACAAGTGTCGTTATTGTTACCTTACCAGAGGCGACGCCTGTTTTTGAAGCCGCTCGGTTACAAGAAGATTTAAAGCGTGCTGATATTGTACCGAAATGGTGGGTTATTAATCGAAGTCTGTATCGAGCAGGAACAAGAGATAAAGTTTTAATGGCACGGGCAGCATCTGAAAAACAATGGATAAAGAAAGTACAAGAAGAATTAGCACAAAAGCGTGCGTTAATACCTTGGATGCAAGAAGTGAAAATTGGTTATGACCAATTGAAGGAATTTGTTCAATCCTAAAATGACGAGGAGGAAATGGAATGATAATAACCGAGAAAGCTAAAACAAAATTACAAAATATTTTTACAGAAAAAGGTGTCGATAGTATTCGTTTTTATGCGATGGAAGCGGGTTGTTGTGGACCACAATTAGGAATTTCGTTAGATCCTGTACAAGCAACCGATACTATTGAAGAAATTGATGGGATTAAAGTGGCAATTGATCAGGATGTTAAAGATGCAGTAGCAGGTTTAACATTGGATGATGAAGAAACTGCAGATGGAACACAATTCGTGCTATTAGGTATGGACCAGTGTTGTTAACTCTTAATTAATAAATAAGCGTTAATCTTTGGCTTGGATTATATTTACACTAATACGTGACATTTTTAAAAGGTCTGCTTTCTAAATGAGTGTTGTCAATGACTTAATGAGTTTCCATAGACTCTGCGGTAACTGCCCTGTTGATTTCCGCTTCAGACAGTCGCTTTCCGCGGGCAAATGTTTTCGGCGGGACGAGTAATCGCAGTCCCAACGCTTCAACTTCCTCGGAAGCCGTGCCTGCGGAAAGGGAGCCCATTTCGCTTGAGAAGCGGGGCATACACTTGTTATATTGCCATTGATATGAAGAGCGTTACCACAGAGTTTCTCTCAAGTGCGTAAGATGAAACATACTTCAGAAAAGACTTTAAAGCATTTAGTTTTGAATTACGAGGTTTCCTTGTTATCTCAAAACATAATTGCCCGTTTACACTGCGAAAGCTGTGTTGTTAAGTAATACTTAGATAGAATAATAGTGGAGGTTAAAAGATGAAAATACTTATTATTGGTTCAGTTGCGGCTGGAACGTCTGTCGCCGCAAAAGCAAGAAGAAACGATGAAAATGCTGAAATAACCTTATATAATGCAGATTATGATATTTCTTATTCAATCTGTGGAATTCCTTACTTTTTAGGTGGAGAAGTAGATGAGTTGGAGACATTAACACCGAGAAGCGCGGCATGGTTCAAAGCACGTTATAATGTGGCTATACATACCCGACATGAGGTAACAGAGATTAACGCAGAAGAGAAAAGAGTAACTGTTAAAAATTTAGATACCAATGAGATCAAAGAAGATAGTTACGACACATTAGTATTTGCAACAGGTGCAACACCAACAACACCCAATATTCAAGGAATCGAACATGATCATGTCTTTCATGTACGCACGATTAGGCATGCAAGCATCATCGAAACCTATATGAATGAGAAAAAACCGAAGAAAGTTACCATTATTGGTGCTGGATTTATTGGTCTTGAGATGGCAGAGCAATTAACTCATAAAGGATTAGATGTAACAATTGTCCAAAGAAGTAATCAAATCATGCCGCATTTGGATAAAGACATGGCATATAGAGTAGAAGAACACCTAAAAAAACACAACGTAAGTTTATTGCTAAATGAAGAAGTAACTGCTATTTCAGAAACAACGGTAGAAACAGAAAAGGGACAGTTAATCGATACAGATATGGTAATTCTAGCAACTGGTGTAAAACCTAATTCAGAACTAGCTGCATCTATTGGTGTCGAATTAGGTGCTTCCCGGGCAATTAAGGTTAATAACCTAATGCAAACGAACATTCCTTCTGTTTATGCGGTTGGGGATGTTGCGGAAAGCTTTTCAATTATAACTGGAAAATCTATATACCGTCCGTTAGGCTCAACTGCAAATAAAATGGGGCGTATTGCTGGTGATGTTATTACAGGTGGAGATTTAGAGCATCGTGGTATTTTAGGAACTGGTATTTTAAGAGTATTTGATTTAGCAGTTGGTTATACGGGTCTAAGTGAAAAAGAAGCGATCGCTGAAGGCTTTGATCCAGAAGTGCTTCATAATATTAAACCTGCCAGAGCAGAGTATTTAGGTGGAAAAGAATTGGTAATTAAAGCAATTGCCGATCGAAAAACTAGTAGAGTTCTTGGTGTGCAAATCATTGGAGAAGATGGCGTCGATAAGCGAATTGATGTATTCGTAACTGCAATCTCATTTAACGCAAAAGCAGAAGATCTATTCCATCTAGATTTAGCATATGCACCACCATTTAGTACAACGAAAGATCCAGTTATGTATACAGGAATGGCGTTACAAAACGCGATAGATAAGAAAAACAGATTAATAACGCCACAAGAATTAACTGATAGAACGGAAAATGGCGAAGTATTTCAAGTTATTGATACACGAGCACCTAAACAATTTGAAGTTGCTCATGTAAATGGTGCAATTAATATTCCATTAGCTAAATTACGTTCTGGCGTTAAAGAGCTTGATCCTAATTTACCTACAGTCACTTATTGTAACAAGGGTGTTACAGGTAACGCCGCACAAAATGTCTTACTAAATATGGATTTTAAAGATGTATTTAATCTTTCTGGGGGAAATAAGAATTATCAAAGCTATCATAAAGGAAAATAAATGAAGGAGGAGAACCGACTGACACGTGTTAGTGTATGGTAGTGATGTAAGCGCAATATCTTGTTTTGCTAAACTATAAAGCTATAAAGGTGGGCTAAACAATGAAACGATTAAAATGGGGGATTTTGAGTACAGCAAATATAGGCCAAGAGCAAGTGATTCCAGCAATTATGCGATCAGAAAATGGTACAGTTGAAGCGATTGCGAGTCGTGGAAAGAAGGCAGTAAGTGTTGCTGAAAGGTTAGAAATCCCAAAAGCTTATACGAGTTATGAGGAATTATTAAAAGACCCAAATATTGACGCCGTCTATATTCCTTTACCAAATGGCTTGCATAAGCAATGGGTGATAGAGGCTGCAAAACACGGAAAACATGTATTATGTGAAAAACCGGCTGCGCTTAATTATAATGAATTAAAAGAAATGATAGATGCTTGCAAGGAACATAGCGTAAGATTTATGGAAGCATTCATGTATCAATTCCATCCACAACATGAATTGGTTAAAGAAATAATCGCCTCTGGAAGAATTGGTGACGTTTCCTTTATGCGTGCTAGCTTTTCATTTGTTTTAGATGATGATTCAAATATTCGGTTAGATAGTGATCTGGGTGGTGGTTCACTTTATGATATTGGAAGCTATACATTGCATTCCATTTGTAATCTGTTAAATGAACAACCAACAGCAGTTTATGCCAATGCGAGAATCCATCCTAAATATAGCGTAGATACAACAGTAGCAGGCATATTATCTTTTGGAAATGGAGTCCAAGCTTCATTTGATTGTAGCTTTGATGTAACAGACAGACAAGCTTATCAAATAGTTGGATCAGAAGGAACAATAGACGTTTTATCGGCTTATCGACCCGATATTAATGAAAATGGTGAGGGTCAGATCATTATAACAAATGCAACTGGTAAAGAAACGGTTGGTGTTGCTGGTGATCAATATAAACTACAAGTTGAGCACTTTGCCAATGCAATTATCGAGGATAAAGAACCAAGTTATTCAAATGAAAAAATGTTACAAAATATGAAAGTTTTAGATGCAGCTTATCAATCAATTAAAGAGGGAAAGTGTGTGGAATTAAGTTAAAAGAATTAAATGAGGATAAAGCTTTATAAAGGTAAAAGCCGCAACTAAATTAAATTAATATTTAGTTGCGGCTTTTATTTTAAATATATCTGCCACGATAGGGAAAACGACTTTTCTTGTTTAATCAATACTTTTAGAGGTTTTGGTGACAAATTCTAATGCCCGCTCAAATCGATCGGTTCCTTTAACAATAACTGCGATTTTTTCTGATCCAGAAATGGCAGCCCCTTGAAAAATCGTACTATCAGTTATATTTATGCCATAAAGGTGTTCGGTATTATCATCCTCGGTTTGATCATATAGGAGGCGATCCTTACCTGCAACTTTAAGGGCTTCGGATGAGATATCATCTAAACTTAAAAAAGATCCGTTACTTACTAATATGTCAAATTGGTGTGCATCAACGATTAATACATCGGGTGATGATTCAGTAAGTATTGTCTGACTTTTTACAGCTGCTCCTAAATCCTGTTGTGAATTTGTTTCTCTAGGTGAATAAAGTAAATCTACCTTAATACGATTCCATTCTGCAAACATAGCTGTCAAATTGTTTTGAAAAGGTGAAAGGTCCTCATTAATATATTCACCAAATAAAGTTACATTAAGTGCTATTGGCGTTTGATCAGCAAGTTCAGCCTGTTTACTTTTGCTGTCGACTACGCTATTGATGAGAGAAATAACCAATATAATTACAATAAATAAACCTAAAGCAGGGTATTTATAGTAGTAAAAGTAGTGTTGGAAGTTACTTTTGAAAGATTTTTTCCAAGAAACTTCAATTTTATCATTCATTTCATTTAGTAAATAAGCTCGCAAAACTGTATAGGCTTCATTTGTTTGATCCGAATTTATTTGTTCAATCGTATTTTCATCTTTTTTAAGATAGTTTAATGTTTGTTGTTTTTTAATTAGAATTAAAAATCTTTTTTCAACATCTTCAATGGTTGCGCCTTCTTGAAGACCTAATATTTGATATGCCGTCTTTATGTCCATTTGATCACATCCCTTATGTCTTGTAGCTGTGCATAGCATACCATGTATAACATCACAAATCAGAAATACATAAAAAACTGTTCTTAATTAATTTATAATTCGAATTCCTCGTAAATAGTTTCAATTATGTGTGAATCCAAAAACCTACGCTACTATCATTTTAACAGTAAGAGTACGAAAGTGACATAGCGTCACAGAAGTAGTTTGGTCGAAAGCAGATTTAATAGAGAAGTATAATAGATAGGCGCATAGAAGAGTAATACTAGACAATCTGAGCGGTCCCTACCTACCAGAAATCAATTATGATTAATTTACCATTATGTAACGAAAAAAGCATATAATATTTTAATAACTATTCTTGCGTTGTCTAGGAGGAAAACACATGCATTTATGTAAAATGGAAAAAATTCATTTATCTATTCTATTTATCTGTTCAATTATCTTCATCTACTCATTTATAAAGACTAGAGATTTAATAAATCTAGCCTTTATGTTAATCGTTGTAGCATATCTTGTTCGGTTAATTATAAATAAAATAAGAAGAAGTAATAATGACTAACACTCTATGAATTACACTAAAAATCCAATCGTAAATTTAATAATTTCAATTTTACTTTTCTCTTTTTTAAATTTAGTGATTTTTAATGGAATCTTAGATAAAAATGTAGCAACATGGGAGTATATAGGTTTAGTGATTTTTTATTTGATTACTTTAACTGCAATTACTTCCCGAATAATAAAAATAATTTCAAATAAAAAACACAGAAATGACTTTGACGAGTCAGAGGAGACTAGACAAAAAGATACGATTGACGGAAATAAACGAAGAAAGTAAACTAGCTATCAATTTTTAGTCGGTTTGCTTTCTTTTATTTAAATCTGATTCTAAGTTAATTAAACTAACTAAATAAATACGTTTAGATAACTGATATGTATGTTAAAATAACTAGATACTAGCATGTACATAACTAGGCGGAAATAAGTGATGTCTAGATAAAATAGAGGAACAAGGACGGGATACAATGTCAGATCAAACAGCCATTTCGCGGATTTTTGAGTATTTACTAGCAGTGCAAAATTTAAATGAAAAAATTCCTCTTAGAATCACAGCCTATCAAAAAGTGTGGTGGCAAGAAGATTTACCAAATATTGAGGGGTGTTTCTTAAATGGAACAGGTTCGATAGATGTAGCGTGGATGGAAATACATAAACAAAAAATTCCTGTAGCACCGACGCCTCCTGCACGTATTATTAACTGGATTGAGAATTGGGAGGAACCTACGAAACAACCCACAACAGCTGAGACATTTCAAGATAATAAAGAGCGAACCAAGATCTATAACGAATGGTTGAACAAGAAATGGGTGCCGTGGTCAGAAGAAGCAGCTAGTAAACTAGTTATTCAATCTGTATATGATTACCTATTTGCAATTTATCAAGAAATCCAACGAGAAGGCGACGATTTAGAAATTAACTGGGGGCATGGCCTCTTAAATTGGCAAATAGAAAATGAAGCGATTCAACGCCATTTAATCGTGACAAAAATGGAGCTTCAATTTGATCCGAAAAAAGGGATATTTGCGCTTGTTCCAACTAGTAAAGGTAAACAGGTCGAGACAGATATGTTCGCAAACGTGCCAGTTCCGAATAGGACACGAATTTTAGAAAAGACCTCCGAGCTAATGGACGCCGAGTTAGATCCATGGGATGAGCAGTCTATCGAGCCTTTATTTGAAGAAATTGTTCAAACAATGAGTTCAGATGGTAGATACAGTAAGGAGACCGCGAGACCGACATTGCTAGAAGCGGAGCCACTGATCACATATAGTCCGGCTATCTTTATCCGTAAAAATGGTGGGCGATTGTGGGTAAATGAACTGACTACTGCTATTGAGAAAATAAAGGATGGCTATCCTGTCTCACATATAATGAAACAATTAACGACGATTGAGGAAGATGTAGACCATTCTGAACGTGAGGCTAGCAAGAGAGAATGGGAACATGTAGGTGGGAATCTCTTGTTTCCTTTAGAAACGAATAATGAACAACGGCTGATCGTTCAAAAGCTTGCGAATAATGATGGTGTCCTCGTACAAGGACCTCCTGGTACAGGCAAAAGTCACACGATTGCAAACCTGATCAGTCACTTACTTGCTCATGGAAAACGTGTGCTTGTAACAAGTGAAAAAGAACGGGCATTACAAGTGATTCGAGATAAAATTCCTGAACAAATTAGAGCATTATGCGTGAGTGTACTCGGTGGTGATGCTAGGTCGGTAAAAGAGATAGAAGAATCAATTAAACATATCGCTGAGAGTTTAGATAACAAGCAACCAGAGATTTTAGAGAAGAATGTTAGAGATTTAACGAAGGAAATAGACACAACCAAACGAAAAATCGAAAAATTTGATAACTTAATAAATGATATTGCCGAAGCGGAAAATACGACAATTGAATTAGGTTCTGACCTATTCACACCACTTGAGGCTTCCCTTTGGTTAACAGAACATCAAGCACATAACTGGTTACCTGACCCGCTCGATCTTACTACGGCTTTTCCACTTACAGAGCAGGAAAGTAAACTTTTCTTTCAATTGCTCGGGGAGATTACGCAGCAAGATCAACAATCATTTGCCATGTATCGTCCTGCAACAGACGCTTTAGTGGAACCACCAGTTTTTGATCGTGCTGTAGCTGCTGTTGTTTCGATTGAAGAAGAGGCAACAAAGTTAGCGCCGCATATAGAAAATTGGGAATTAAACGATCTCACTTATAGCTTTTCAATTGATGAGAAACGAAACCTGACAAGGGACGCAATAAATAAGTTGACCTATCTGCAAGAATCGTCGTGGCGTGCCTTAATTTTGAATGAAATAGTAACAGACCCGACGCGATTAACAGCTTGGAATGACTTCTACTTGGAAACAGCTGAACGGTTAGCAACGATTGAAAAGCTTACGAATGCAATAATAGAGGATGATATTGTTGTCCCAACTGATCAAAATATCAATCTAGTACTAGAGGACCTACAAGCGATTGAGACTCGATTAGATGAGGACAAATCGATCGGATGGTTGTTCCAAAATATCTTTGGACGAAAATATCATTATCTATTTGAGACAATCAAGATAAATGGTTTACCGATGCGTTCCAAAGAAGACGTCGTGAAGATACGAAAGCACGTTGAGAATAACATGCAGATTAAAAAACTAGTCTTAAAATGGAATAGAAGCCTAAGTGGATATCAAGGGCCATCAATTGCAGAAGACCAACCGCGATTGCCTGTTACGGTAAAGCTTTTATTAGAAGACATCTGTACAATACTAAGCTGGGATAAGGAAGTCATTAGAGAGCTTGAGCTAATTCAAACAGAAATGGTTATACCAGCAAAGCCTGTCTGGGATTCTCTTGAGTGGTTTACCTTCTTAGAAAAGGGCTTAACGGCTATTCATTTCAAACAGAAGTTACATGAAGCGGAACAGATTTTCGAGCAAACGACAGACCATTTGAATAAAGAGAGTTTACATGCAAATACCCATCCATTGCTTGATGCATTATGGAATGCTTGTCAAAACAAGCATTCGACTGAATGGAAAAATGCCTGGAATGAACTAAGACGTTTGGAAAACCTTAAAAATCGTTTTGAGCTGTATCAAGCGTTAAAAGAAAAACTACAAGAAGCTGCGCCAGTTTGGGTAGAACAGCTAGAAGCGCTAGGTGGACATGGTAAAGTTGTAACAGCCCCACATGATCTTCAGCTTGCTTGGAAATGGCAACAACTGACTTCATGGATCGAAGGAATTCATGATCGACCGAAGTTAGAAGAAATTGAAGAAAACTTGCAATTAGAAAAGAAGAAAGAAATACGATTAATCAAAGAACTTGTTGCTACATCAACATGGAAAGCGCAGATCGAACGGACAACAACAGAACAAAAGAGAAGTCTATTTGCATGGATGAAGGCAATTCAACGTATTGGTAAAGGTACAGGTAAATACGTGGATATATATCGCAAAGAAGCAAGTAAAGAAATGGCAATAGCGCGAGGTGCCATTCCAGTTTGGATTATGCCAATTAAAAGTGTGATTGAGAATTTGGCTTTAACTGAGGATCAGTTTGATGTGGTAATTGTCGATGAGAGCTCACAAAGTAATCTATTTTCTTTAAGTGCTCTTTTGCGAGGGAAAAAGGTAGTAATTGTTGGTGATGATAATCAAATCAGTCCGGAAAGCGTTGGAACAGACATTAGTGATGTGCACGAACTGATCGAAAAATATCTTGCGGATGTACCTAATAAACTTCAGTTTGAAATGAAAACGAGTCTTTATGATACAGCAAGTCGCGTATTTGATAGTAAAATCATTCTAAAAGAACATTTCAGATCTGTGCCTGAGATCATCGCGTTCTCCAATGACTTTATGTATGGTGGAATGATTGATCCATTACGCTTGCCACTTGGTAAAGGAGCCTTAGATCCGCCAGTACGTGCTGTTCATGTCAAAGAAGGCTTTCGAAAAGAAAAAACTAAAAAAGCAATCAACGAACCAGAAGCGCAAGCAATCGTAGAAGAAATCGCAACTATTTGTCAGGATAAACGCTATCAAGGTAAAACACTAGGAGTAATTTCCTTACAGGGACATGACCAAGCAAAACTAATTGAAAATAAATTGCGTGCTGTGATTGGTGAAGAAGAAATGGTCAAACGCAAATTAATTTGTGGGGATGCTTATTCTTTCCAAGGTGATGAACGAGATGTTATCTTTTTATCGCTCGTTGCAGCACCGAATGTCCGGATTAATGCAATGACTTCTCGCTCTGCTTACCAACGTTTTAACGTAGCTGCCAGTAGGGCACGTGATCAAATGATATTATTTCATTCTGCTGATTTAGACGATCTAAATCCAGAAGGTGTTAGGTATAAATTAGTAAAGTACTGTAAAGATCCACTAAAAGCACAACATAAGATAGAAGAAGTAAACGATAACTTCGACTCGAAACTGGAAGAAGACGTTTTTCATATTATTAAAGAAAAAGGTTACCGTGTCGTTCCGCAAGTTCAGGTAGGAACTGTCGGTAAAAAAATTGATCTCGTGGTCGAAGGCATGCGCAACCGTCTTGCGATCGAATGTGACGGCGATCATTGGCACGGTCTAGATAAATGGAAAGATGATATGGACAGACAACGTGTTCTCGAACGCGTAGGTTGGACATTTTGGAGAATAAGAGGCAGTGACTTTTATTTAGACAAAGACAAGTCATTAGAAACATTATGGCTGAAGTTAGACGAGATGGGAATTGAAAAAGCAGAATAATAGAAGAAAGCCTCTACGTTTGGTGCATAACGTAGAGGCTTTCTTTGTATCTTTTAAAACATATTTTGATCACGAAGCTTTTTCATGCTCTTCTATCTTTCTAGTTGGCCATCTATTTGCAACAAACGTAATGGTGAAAGCTAATACAAAAGGAACAAGCATGGCAATAATAAACCCAACTGGGTTATTCGCAAGTAAAGGTGCGGTGAATGTTGGTACATACGCTGTTCCACGTACATCAAAGAGACCAACTAATGCACCACCAACGCCACCTGAGAATAATGCCCCTGCAAACACCCATTTACTAGAGAACATAAATGGATAAGCAGATTCAACAAATGTACCAAAGCCCATATTAATCGCAAAACCAGGAGTAGCAACGGCTGCTTCCCCTTTATCACGAGGACTGATAATATTGGCTAAGTTAATACCTGCAGCAACCATCACCAAACCTACCATATCGACTGCACCTAGAAAACTATTACCCGTTTTCTCCATTTCCAATAAAACAATTGGAAGAATAGCTGCGTGATACACGCCACCTAGAATTGCTGGCCAAATTAATAAGCCTGCAATTAATCCAGCAATAATGGGGTTAAAAGCTACGGTTACTTCGATTAGATCCTTAATTAAATCGCCAAATGTCAATGCAATCGGACCGATGAAATAGTAAACTAATAGTCCAGCGATTAAACCAGCGAATCCTCCAGAGGCAATGTTGACAGTGGTCATCGGAAACCGCCATTTAACAAATTGTTGAAACAGCACTCTAACGAGTAAACCTGCAATAATACCACCAATCATTCCACCGATAATACCACCATCTATAGAAAGTACCCCTGCTATGACACCAGCAACAATCGATACTTCATCTAATTCGGACACTTGTTTGGCTGCAATAACCGCAATGATAACTGGTAAAGCACCAATTAGTACATCAAACACATCTCCCAACATGCCAAAACCTGGTACCTTACTTAAAGCTAGAATAAGTGCCATTGCAATAAATCCAGGCAAAGCGGCCATCATAATCCCACGGATGTTGACATTTTTAAGTCCAGATCCATTCGACATATCTCTATTATTATCTGCTTTTCCTAGTAGAGGGCGATAGGAAATACCAAAGTGATTCGTAAGTGAGGTAACAAAGGAAACAGCTCTTGTTCGATTTGTTGTACCAGTAGTACCGGAAGTAGCAATGACTTTTGCACCCATTGAACTGATCAAAGCCATTGATGTACCACCAGTTCCAACGATTGGGATGCCACTTTCAATGGCAGCTTTTACTACTTGTTGGTTTGTTTCTTTGGGATCGCTGCTCATTACAATTAAACCGTCAATATCGCCGTCGGTTATTTTTTTGCGAGCTTTTGATCTACTAAACGCGCTTGTTGATTGATTTCTGTTAAAGTTGTTTTACTAGTTTGATGAAATTCACCCGAATTATCTAGTGTCCATAACGAAGCGGATGTTGAATCTTTAGCAACATCCATAGATTCATTAGCTGAAATAAATTGAATAGCTTCAATCTCTAATGCTGTACTAGCAGTTTGATTAACTATCTCATTTAATAGCTTTTTTGGATCTTTCCCACCTAAATTATATAAGTTGCCACCACTGCTTCCTATAATCGCAATCTTTTTCATGTTTTAAAATCCCCCGATACTATTCTCTATTTTCTATTTTCAGTATAAACGAAAAAGATTTATTACACTACTGTAGTAAAGCGATAAAGCGTGAAATCAGTATAAAATATATAAAACTTATTTTCATGAAATGAGATTGGTGACTTATGTTAAACTTATTTCACAAAGCTTAAAAGGAGAGAAAAAATTATGGCTCAAAACCTAATCTTTGATATGGATGGTACGCTTTTTCAAACAGATAAGATTCTAGAATTAGCTCTGGACGATACGTTTGAGTCGTTACGGGAACAAAATAAATGGGATTGCAAGACGCCTATTGGTACATACCGTAAGATTATGGGTGTGCCTTTACAAAAAGTATGGGAAGAATTACTACCGGATCATTCTAATGAAGTAAGGGCACAAACAGATGCTTATTTTTTAGATCGATTAATGGAGAACATAAAAAGTGGAAAAGGCGCTTTGTATCCATATGTGAAAGAAGTTTTTCAAAAATTAAAAGAAAACGATTGTGCAATTTACATAGCAAGTAATGGCTTAACTGACTATCTAAATGCAATTCTTAGCTACTATAAATTAGATAATTGGGTAACTGAAACATTTAGTATTCAACAAATAGATTCTTTGAACAAATCAGACTTGGTTGAGGTTATTATGAAAAAGTATAAGATTACACATGGTGCTGTAATCGGAGATCGGCTTTCAGATATAAAAGCAGCGAAAGATAATGGGCTAATTGCAATAGGTTGTAATTTTGACTTTGCAAGAGAAGATGAACTTTCTCAAGCCGATATAGTAATAGATAACCTAATGGAATTAGAAACGATAGTACCTACATTACATAAATAACGAGATAAGCAGTCGACTTTAACGTGGGAGGGTCATCTATGCATTGTGATCGTGTGTTGCATCAAATTGAAGTAGCTGTTAAAACAGTAATTAAAATAGTAGATACATTAGAGGAAGAAGATTTACAGAAAAAACCAACCGCTAATAAGCATTCAATAGGGCAATTATTAGAACATATAGCAGTAATTTGTAAAGCGGATTGGCTTATTTCTAATCAAGCAACGCAAGCAGAAATGGAATCCTTTTATTCAACTATATCGTATCAAACGTTAGACGCTATTAAAGAAGGTTTGCTTACTAATTTCGATTCACTTAAAAAGAATTATATGGCTTTATCTAAGGAAGAACTTCAATCTGAAACGACTTCGCATTGGGGTTTGGTATATACAAGGTATGAATGGCTATTAGAAATAGTAGCACACATCTATCATCATAGAGGACAACTACATGCTATGCTTGTGCATTGTTATGATAAGGATCCAGAGGTTTTGCTATTTGAATAGTTTTTAATTAAATAAAAGAAGAGAATGGATCCGTTTATATGAACGGTTCCATTCTCTATTTATGCGTTTACTTTTTGCATTTGTTTAGATGTCGATGGTTTAATGTATTTCGTTAATAGTGAACGCGCAATTGGTCCAACAAGTAGTAGCTGTGCTGGAAGTGCTACTATAATGTTTAACCCAACTGTTTTAAGGTACGCAATGAAAATTGAACCTTCAATACCTGTTGTTAAGGCCATTAAGATCAGTCCGTATCCTGACATAATAATAACCATTGTCGGTACCATACAAAGTGATATTGCGATAATAATGTTTAATTGTTTCGATTTATCATATGGAAAAGACAAGGCGAGTTTGCGTGCTCTTGGTTCAACTACTGATTCTACAGCGAAAGCGACGACAAATGTTATCGCAAATTGAATGATTGCTCTCCCAAATGTGAATGATGCAAAACCGTGTAACATTGTATTGTATACCGTCATAATTAAAACCATTCCCGTACACATAAAAATAGCGAAAATGATCCCTTCTCTTTTATTACTTGGCAAATAAAAACATCCCTTCTCTATAAACATCTCTGTAATTATATCTGTTTAAAATTTTTATCATAAGTGACGATTTTGTGAACATTTAATTAAGTTAAATTACGTATTTTATAAAAAACTCTTGATTTTTAGAATGAATTAGTTACCAAGCTACAGGTTTGCATATTATCATTTCTGTTGGCTGATAAACATATAATATAACTTATTATATAGAAGAGAGGTGGTAGCTGTTGAATCAATATGGCATACCTGAAGTATTTGAAGCTGATGCGCATGGGATTGTGAAAGAGGTTTATCAAGATATTAAATATGTATTAAAGGTCCCTATTGTCAATTTTTTGTTTAGAGCATTAGCGAATTATCCCGAATTTCTGGTTCATGCATGGCAACAAGTGAGGCCAAACATGCTTAGCCTCAACATGGAATCTATGGCGAATGATTTACGATTTCCTCTATTAAATAAAAGCATACCCACTTATGATTTAAAAAAAGATTATTCCTCAAGCACTTTAAGTCATATTAACTATGTGGTTGCTACTTTTCAGTACGTTAATCCTAAACTACTTCTTATTGCGAGTGCTTGGATGGAAAGTTTGGCTGAAAGACCGATTGTGTCACAGAAGGTGGTGAAAGGAATAATTCAACCAGGCTTTTTTAATATGCCACCTATTGAAATGATAAAGGTAGAGACGGCGCCGTTATATGTAAAGCAACTTTTGTTAGAAGTTGCTAAAGAACATGCTTCATTTGATGTGGCAAGTGATTATAGAGCGTTGGCGTGTTACCCACGTTTTTTCGAAATGATGTGGCGAGATCTTAAACCATATATAAGCTCTAATGAATATACATTGCTTAGATCGAATTTGCTAAATCAAGCGATAAAACGTGTGCGTGAAGAAATGCCGTATCCGATCACACTAAACAGTCATCAGTTAGAACATATTTATGAACCCGCGCAAATAGCAGGAATTATGGGGATAGTCTCTTACTTTCATCGTTTTCTACCAGGCTTAATTATCGAGAATGAGTTTATCAGAAGATACCTTCTTGGGGAAAGTTAGTTTTGAAAGAACGAGGAAATCAGCAGCACTTGTGTCCTGTCTCAATTTGTAACAGAGCCCTTTCTGAATTAATTAGCTGTTAATTAATATTTCAGGGAAGTTTACACTAGGTATTCACCTATATCTAACAGATGCATATATTATGTTGAGATCAAATAATTTGGTGTAATAAAGATGGATGCTTTATTAATGTGTGTTGTTGAAATACTCCAATTAGATAACTTCATTTTATTAGGTCATTCTACTGGTGGTGCTATAGCAATTCGATATATGGCGCGTTATGAAGACCACCGGGTATCTAATCTTGTGCTTCTTGCTGCTGCGGCCCCTACAGGATTTTCACCAGAAACTGCTAACAACCTAATTAAGGAAGCATTAAATGACCGTCCTAAGATGATGCATGGAATAACAAATACTTTTTTCTTTCAATATATTTCTCGTCAGTTTTCAGATTGGTTTCAGCAAATAGGCTTAGAAGCTGCTAGTTGGTCTACTGCAGCAATAATTGTCACACTAAGAAACGAAAACTTAGATGAGATATTCAAAAAATAAATGTCCCTACTTTAATTGTTCATGGAGTTCATGACAAAGTTATACCATATCAAAGTGCTCAGAAACTAAATCAAAACATTAAAGGATCAGTACTTGTTCCGTTTCAATATAGCGGACATGGTGCTTTTTGGGAAGAACGTGACAAACTAATTGAAACAATAATAAAATTTGTATAAATCGCATTATCATTTATCCTTTACGAAAATGCTTTTAAGAGGACAGTGATGAATATTGTGTGGTATAGTAAAGTCAGTAGATTACTAAAGTAATCATACTAATAGTTTTATATATAAATATTTTCATTGACTTTGTGTTTCAATATGTTATAGTTATTTAGCTGTCGAAAAACAGTGTTTATGTAATAGCAATTTTGCCTTGTTGGCATAAGATATTGTTTTTAAATAAACTATTGACTTATTGATTTACAAATGGTATAATATTTCAGCTGTCGAAATAAAAGGCAGTGCAATTGATCTTTGAAAACTGAACGAAACACACAGTATGTTAAGTAAGTAGAAACAACAAGCTAGTTAAGTATTTGAGCAGCAGGCTCGCATTTTATGGAGAGTTTGATCTTGGCTCAGGACGAACGCTGGCGGCGTGCCTAATACATGCAAGTCGAGCGCATGAAATAAGTGAATCCCTTCGGGGTGAAACTTATGGATTGAGCGGCGGACGGGTGAGTAACACGTGGGCAACCTGCCTGTAAGACTGGGATAACTCCGGGAAACCGGGGCTAATACCGGATAACACTTTTCTTTACCTAAAGAGAAGTTGAAAGGCGGCTCTTTGAGCTGTCACTTACAGATGGGCCCGCGGCGCATTAGCTAGTTGGTAGGGTAATGGCCTACCAAGGCGACGATGCGTAGCCGACCTGAGAGGGTGATCGGCCACACTGGGACTGAGACACGGCCCAGACTCCTACGGGAGGCAGCAGTAGGGAATCTTCCGCAATGGACGAAAGTCTGACGGAGCAACGCCGCGTGAACGATGAAGGTTTTCGGATCGTAAAGTTCTGTTGTTAGGGAAGAACAAGTACCGTTCTAACAGGACGGTACCTTGACGGTACCTAACGAGGAAGCCCCGGCTAACTACGTGCCAGCAGCCGCGGTAATACGTAGGGGGCAAGCGTTGTCCGGAATTATTGGGCGTAAAGCGCGCGCAGGCGGTTCTTTAAGTCTGATGTGAAATCTTGTGGCTCAACCACAAGCGGTCATTGGAAACTGGGGAACTTGAGTACAGAAGAGGAGAGTGGAATTCCACGTGTAGCGGTGAAATGCGTAGATATGTGGAGGAACACCAGTGGCGAAGGCGACTCTCTGGTCTGTAACTGACGCTGAGGCGCGAAAGCGTGGGGAGCAAACAGGATTAGATACCCTGGTAGTCCACGCCGTAAACGATGAGTGCTAGGTGTTAGGGGGTTTCCGCCCCTTAGTGCTGCAGCTAACGCATTAAGCACTCCGCCTGGGGAGTACGGCCGCAAGGCTGAAACTCAAAAGAATTGACGGGGACCCGCACAAGCGGTGGAGCATGTGGTTTAATTCGAAGCAACGCGAAGAACCTTACCAGGTCTTGACATCCGCTGACAACCCTAGAGATAGGGCGTTCCCTTCGGGGACAGCGTGACAGGTGGTGCATGGTTGTCGTCAGCTCGTGTCGTGAGATGTTGGGTTAAGTCCCGCAACGAGCGCAACCCTTGATTTTAGTTGCCAGCATTTAGTTGGGCACTCTAAAGTGACTGCCGGTGATAAACCGGAGGAAGGTGGGGATGACGTCAAATCATCATGCCCCTTATGACCTGGGCTACACACGTGCTACAATGGATGGTACAAAGGGCAGCGAAGCCGCGAGGTGAAGCAAATCCCATAAAACCATTCTCAGTTCGGATTGTAGGCTGCAACTCGCCTACATGAAGCCGGAATCGCTAGTAATCGCGGATCAGCATGCCGCGGTGAATACGTTCCCGGGTCTTGTACACACCGCCCGTCACACCACGAGAGTTAGCAACACCCGAAGTCGGTGAGGTAACCTTTACAGGAACCAGCCGCCGAAGGTGGGGCCAATGATTGGGGTGAAGTCGTAACAAGGTAGCCGTATCGGAAGGTGCGGCTGGATCACCTCCTTTCTAAGGATAAATGAAAAGCGTAAGCACGCGTTTAACGACGTATGAACTGGACTGAACCGAAGGAGATAAAGAAAACACAACGAACGAAAGTGAGTTGATGTTGCCTTATCGTACGGAGGAGAAGGAAGTTTACTAGTCGTTGCGTGTTAGAAGCTGGACATATAGGAAAACATACTGTGTGGTTTGGTTCAGTTTTGAGAGATCAAGTATCTTTCATTTTATGTACCTTGAAAACTAGATAAGAAGTTAGGAAGCGAGAAGGATTGTACTTTGTACAAAACAGAACGTGAGCCTAACATATGACAAGACATCATATCAAAGTAAGAAGAACCAAACGCTTTTATTAACTAATATAGTTAAGTAAGAAAGGGCGCACGGTGGATGCCTTGGCACTAGGAGCCGAAGAAGGACGGGACAAACACCGATATGTCTTGGGGAGCCGTACGTAGGCATTGATCCAGGAATTTCCGAATGGGGGAACCCCCTGCTCGTAATGGAGTAGGACACTTTACTGAATACATAGGTAAAGTGAGGCAGACCCGGGGAACTGAAACATCTTAGTACCCGGAGGAAGAGAAAGCAAATGCGATTTCCTGAGTAGCGGCGAGCGAAACGGAATCAGCCCAAACCAAAAAGCTTGCTTTTTGGGGTTGTAGGACACGCTATACGGAGTTACAAAGAAACGTTTTACATGAATCGATCTGGAACGATCAGCCGAAGAAGGTAAGAGCCCTGTAATGAAAAGGACGTTTCCTCCAGCGTGGATCCTGAGTACGGCGGAACACGAGAAATTCCGTCGGAATCCGGGAGGACCATCTCCCAAGGCTAAATACTCCCTAGTGACCGATAGTGTACCAGTACCGTGAGGGAAAGGTGAAAAGCACCCCGGAAGGGGAGTGAAAGAGATCCTGAAACCGTGTGCCTACAAGTAGTCGAAGCTCGATATTTTCCTTCGGGAAAAAGAATGAGTGACGGCGTACCTTTTGTAGAATGGACCGGCGAGTTACGATTCTTTGCAAGGTTAAGCCGCACAGGTGGAGCCGCAGCGAAAGCGAGTCTGAATAGGGCGTGATAGTAAAGGGTCGTAGACCCGAAACCGTGTGATCTACCCATGTCCAGGGTGAAGGTCAGGTAACACTGACTGGAGGCCCGAACCCACGCATGTTGAAAAATGCGGGGATGAGGTGTGGGTAGGGGTGAAATGCCAATCGAACACGGAGATAGCTGGTTCTCTCCGAAATAGCTTTAGGGCTAGCCTCAAGGAACGTATGTTGGAGGTAGAGCACTGATTGGACTAGGGGCCCTTACCGGGTTACCGAATTCAGTCAAACTCCGAATGCCAATCATATTGCCTTGGGAGTCAGACTATGGGTGATAAGGTTCATAGTCGAAAGGGAAACAGCCCAGACCGTCAGCTAAGGTCCCAAAGTATACGTTAAGTGGAAAAGGATGTGGCGTTGCATAGACAACCAGGATGTTGGCTCAGAAGCAGCCATCATTTAAAGAGTGCGTAATAGCTCACTGGTCGAGTGACGCTGCGCCGAAAATGTACCGGGGCTAAACGTATCACCGAAGCTACGGATTCCAAGAAGTATTGCACTTCTTGGATTGGTAGGAGAGCGTTCTAAGTGCAGCGAAGTCAGACCGTGAGGACTGGTGGAGCGCTTAGAAGTGAGAATGCCGGTATGAGTAGCGAAAAAGAAGTGAGAATCTTCTTCACCGAAAGCCCAAGGTTTCCTGAGGAAGGCTCGTCCGCTCAGGGTTAGTCGGGACCTAAGCCGAGGCCGAAAGGCGTAGGCGATGGACAACAGGTTGATATTCCTGTACCACCTCCTTTCCGTTTGAACAACGGGGGGACGCAGTAGGATATGGAAAGCGCGCTGCTGGTTATGCGCGCCCAAGCAGTGAGGCTGTTGGATAGGTAAATCCGTCCAATGTAAGGTTGAGCTGTGATGGGGAGGGAACTTAAGTACCGAAGTTCCGGATTTCACACTGCCAAGAAAAGCCTCTAGTGAGGAAAGAGGTGCCCGTACCGTAAACCGACACAGGTAGGCGAGAAGAGAATTCTAAGGTGATCGGGAGAACTCTCGTTAAGGAACTCGGCAAAATGACCCCGTAACTTCGGGAGAAGGGGTGCTTCTTTTACGAGAAGCCGCAGTGAAAAGGCCCAAGCGACTGTTTAGCAAAAACACAGGTCTCTGCGAAGCCGTAAGGCGAAGTATAGGGGCTGACACCTGCCCGGTGCTGGAAGGTTAAGGGGATGCGTTAGCTTTCGGGCGAAGCGCTGAACCGAAGCCCCAGTAAACGGCGGCCGTAACTATAACGGTCCTAAGGTAGCGAAATTCCTTGTCGGGTAAGTTCCGACCCGCACGAAAGGTGCAACGACTTGGGCACTGTCTCAACGAGAGACCCGGTGAAATTATACGATGCGTGAAGATGCGCATTACCCGCGACAGGACGGAAAGACCCCGTGGAGCTTTACTGTAGCCTGATATTGAATGTTGGCACAGCTTGTACAGGATAGGTGGGAGCCGTTGAAGCGTGAGCGCTAGCTTACGTCGAGGCGCCCGTGGGATACCACCCTGGCTGTGTTGACCTTCTAACCCAGAACCGTGATCCGGTTCGGAGACAGTGTCAGGTGGGCAGTTTGACTGGGGCGGTCGCCTCCTAAAGAGTAACGGAGGCGCCCAAAGGTTCCCTCAGAATGGTTGGAAATCATTCGAAGAGTGTAAAGGCAGAAGGGAGCTTGACTGCGAGACCTACAAGTCGAGCAGGGACGAAAGTCGGGCTTAGTGATCCGGCGGTACCGTATGGAAGGGCCGTCGCTCAACGGATAAAAGCTACCCCGGGGATAACAGGCTTATCTCCCCCAAGAGTCCACATCGACGGGGAGGTTTGGCACCTCGATGTCGGCTCATCGCATCCTGGGGCTGTAGTCGGTCCCAAGGGTTGGGCTGTTCGCCCATTAAAGCGGTACGCGAGCTGGGTTCAGAACGTCGTGAGACAGTTCGGTCCCTATCCGTCGTGGGCGCAAGAAGTTTGAGAGGAGCTGTCCTTAGTACGAGAGGACCGGGATGGACACACCGCTGGTGTACCAGTTGTTCTGCCAAGAGCATCGCTGGGTAGCTACGTGTGGAAGGGATAAGTGCTGAAAGCATCTAAGCATGAAGCCCTCCTCAAGATGAGACTTCTCATCTTTTTAGAGTAAGATCCCTCAGAGACGATGAGGTTGATAGGTTCGAGGTGGAAGCGTGGTGACACGTGTAGCTGACGAATACTAATAGATCGAGGACTTAACTATAAAAAAGAAGCGTAAGCGTCCGTTTAGCAACGCAGTGGATGGAATGAATTGACTGAGATAAAGGAATCACGATGAACGTAAGTGAATCGATGATGACTTATCGTAGGGAAATTGATGAAGCCACCCAGTTGCTGGACGCTGGAGCTGGATTGATATATGATGTCTTGTTGTAATTCTTATCTAGTTTTGAAGGTACACTAACTTCAAAATGGTTTAGTGACAATAGCGAAGAGGTTACACCTGTTCCCATGCCGAACACAGCAGTTAAGCTCTTCAGCGCTCATGGTAGTTGGGGCTTTGCCCCTGCGAGAGTAGGACGTCGCTAAGCTAAATAAAAGAAGCACTTTTATCTCATCTGAGGTAAAAGTGCTTCTTTTTTATGCTTAGATGGTTCTAAGTCTTGAATCCAATATTTAGCTACTGATTTAATTTAAATTATTCGTTAAAAATGTTAAAGGACAGTGAATCTCGGGTAAACATAAAAGACTCTTCAATAAACACTAGTTATTATGGAAAAAGATAATAAATTAAACTGCTAAATAAGCGAAGGAGACAGAAAATACTTGACGCATAAAAATTCACGAACAGAAAAAAAGAAAAAACGACAAAATAATCAATCAAAAAAGAAGAAATCACTACTTTTTAAAATATTAGTTACTTTAATATTGCTAATGATTGCTGCCATACTAACTGGGGGGAGTTTATTCGCATATTATGCGAGTCAAGCACCTACACTTAATAAAGAAGACTTAATCGATCCAATTGCATCAGAAGTGCTGGATAAAAATGGAGATGTTATCACGAGGCTTGGCACAGAAAACCGTGAACTAATAGATTATGAAGATATTCCACTAATAGTCGAAGAAGCAGTACTTGCTACAGAGGATATTAGATTTTATGATCACTATGGCGTAGATCCAATCCGATTAGGTAAAGCTGTATTTGCTAACATTACAGAAGGATTTGGTTCTGAAGGAGCAAGCACCATAACACAGCAAGTTATTAAGCAGTCATTTCTAACATCTGAGAAATCTTTGGAACGTAAAGCTCAAGAAGCATGGCTAGCGTTTAAGTTCGAACAGGACTACAGTAAAACCGAGATTTTGGAAATGTATCTTAATAAAACGTATTATTCAGACAGTATTTATGGAATAGAGACAGCGGCTAACTATTACTTTGATAAAAGTATTGACGAATTGTCACTTTCAGAGTCTGCATTGTTAGCTGGGATACCACAAAGTCCTAATAATTATAATCCATATGATTATCCTGAAAAAGCAACAGAAAGACGTAATACGGTACTTTATTTAATGAACTATCATGATCAAATAACAGTTGAGGAAATGGAGCAAGCACAACAAGTAGCAATCACAGACGATGTTGTAGAGCGTGATCAGGAAGAACGCGCGCAATTAACAAACAACCAAGGCGACAAAGCATTTATTGATTATGTGGTTGAGCAACTAGATGAAATGGGAAATTATAATATTTTTGAAGACGGACTTACTATTCATACAACCCTAGATCCAGATGCACAGAGTAACTTGGAAGAAATTCTGAATTCAGATGATATGATCGATTTTCCTGCTGATAAAAATGGCGAACCTTTTCAAGCGGGTGTTACCTTATTAGATACACAATCTGGTGCTATTCGTGCAATTGGTGGCGGTAGAAACTATGGGTCAGAGGTGCAGAGAGGTTTCAACTTTGCAACAGATATTAGCAGGCAACCCGGATCTGTAATTAAACCATTATTAGATTACGCTCCTGCTATTGAAAATAATCAATGGTCAACTGCGCATATTATAGAAGACGAAGCATTTGAATATGAAGACGGTGGAGAGCCAGAAAACTGGGACGGTGAATTTAAGGGTGAAATCTCTATACGTGAGGCGCTCTGGGATTCACGGAACATTCCTGCCATTAAAGTATTTAATGAAGTCGGACATGAAAATGCTGTTGAATTTATAAATGGACTTGGTTTTAATTATGATGAGGAAGAAGTGTATGAGAGTTCAGCAATCGGAGGCGGTTCAGGAACAAACCCGACGGAAATTGCTGGTGCTTATGCAGCGTTTGGAAATAAAGGTGTATATAATGAACCTTATGCTATTACTAAAGTTGAACGAAGAGACGGCTCAGTAGAGGAATTTTCCTATGAAACGAATGCCGCGATGAAAGCATCAACGGCTTATATGATTACGGATATGTTAAAAGAAGTAATTGAAAATCCACAAGGAACAGGAACTACTGCGGCAGTTTCAGGACTAGAAATTGCCGGAAAAACTGGTACTACTAACTATACAGATGATTTTAAGCAGGCTAATAACATTGATTCTGGTGGTGCTCCTGACTCGTGGTTTGCTGGCTACACAACGCAATATACTGCAGCTATCTGGACAGGTTATAAAGATCGATCAAACCCTTTATCACAAACTGAAAGAAAAACTGCACAGAAGCTGTTCAGTAGCTTAATGAGTGAAATTTCTGGGGAGGACATTGCTAATTTCGAACGTCCTGATAATATACTAGAAATTGAAGTGGAAAAAGGATCAGATCCAGTGGAACGTGCTAGTGCATACACGCCTGTGGATCAAATATCAGCGGAACTATTCCTTGAAGGTCATGAACCATCTGAGGTGTCGGATCAGTTTGTTCCCGACTTGTCACCACCATCAAACTCTACAAATGAAGAAGATGATGATGGGGACTCAACTGAGTCTGATTCTAACTCAGCTAGTGATTCCGAAGAAGAAGAAACGGAAGCTAGCAGTGAAACAGATGAAGAGGAATCCACGGAAACAGAAGAAGAATCTAATAATTCCAATGAAGAGGAAGAGACGACCGAAGAAACAACCGAAGAAACAGAACCCAGTAGTGATACAGAGGGAGAAGAATCGACGGAAACAGATGATGGTTCTAATAGTTCTAATGAAGAGGAAGAGTCAACTGAAGAGACCGAAGAGGAATCCACTGGTACTGGTGAAGAAACTAGTGATGAGACAGAAGAGCAACAGTCATCGAACGAAAATGAAACGAGTAGCGAAACAGCTGAAGAGGAGACAGCAGACACTGATAATGAATCCGGTGAAGGGGATCAACAAGATCAACCATCTACTGAATAGCTAAAGCTAACCAACCAATTAGATTTGTTTCTATAATAACTGCATCATTTTTGGCTTAGTGGATAAACTAATATAAAAAATAAAAAGGGGAAGTTTTAATGGCTGAAGTAACAATTTTTGTAAAGGAAGCAGTTGATGGTAAGCCGATACAAGAAATCGAAAGTATTTTAACACAAATGGATGGCATGGAAAGAGTTCTAATAGATACTTCAGATGGAGAAGTAAAGGTCCAATTTAATGAAGAAAAAGTTACTGCGGAACAAATTGCAACTACGTTAAGGGAACACAATTATCATTATAATGTCTAATGATTAACGGATTGGAAAATTGGAGGAAATAGAATATGGCTAAAGAAGAAAAACTAAATGAAGAAGCTGCATTAAATAATAATTTGGGATCTTCCACTTTACAAACACAAGATGCGATCAAGAAATTACATCAAGAGCCAAAAGAAAAGAACAATAGAAAAGATTAAAAATACAATCGATAAAAATAAGGAGCAATAAAAGTAGTCTTAATGACCTTTTATTGTTCCTTATTTTAATTTTAAGCGATTTGAGATTTGTAGGTAATTACCTAATCATAGTACTATTAATGAGTAAAGCGATTAAGAAGTTAATGTTACACGAATACATACAAATGTGATGGTGGTTCTTGTGGAAAAGGGTATTACTAAAAAAGTACATATTATAGGTTCAGTTGGAAGTGGAAAGACTACATTGGCGCGAATGCTGTCTGATAAGCTTTCTATACCACATTATGAATTAGATAATGTTGTCTGGAAAAGGGCGGAACCTTCGGATATAAGAAGAAGTGAACAGGACAGAGATAACTATTTAAAAGAGATAGTTAATTTAAATAGTTGGATTATCGAGGGTGCTCATTATGAATGGGTATCATCAAGTCTACAACATGCAGACTTGATCATTTATTTAGATATTGCTGTTTATAAACGAATTTACCAGATTATAAAGCGATTTTATTTGCAAAAAGTCGGTGTTGAAAAAGCAAATTATAAACCAACAGTAAAAATGTTATGGAAGATGTTTGTTTGGACTTACCACTTTGAAAAAGAAGGTAAACAAAAAATAGCAGTGATATTAGCTTCTTATAATCAAGGACAAACATGAGATTAATATGTACATTTAGGACGAGTACTTGTTCGAATCAAGTCATATTCTCAAAAGGAACATTGGGATAATATAAGAAAAGCACCAATAATGACTAGTAAAGTAATAAGCTTAGTGAGGCAACCACCTTGCGCTAATCCACCTAAATCACCTGTTGCTGAGCGGTTAATAGAATCTGAAAAGTTACCCATTGGATTTTTACTGAGTTCTTTTAAACGCTTTCGTTCTTGATCATTCTGGTTCATAAAACCACTCCTTTTACTTTTCATTATCACTTTCATTTTTATCTTCGTTATCTTTCTCAAACTTTTTCCTTCGTTCAGCTAAATCTTTTTGAAGAAATGGATTATCATCTCCGATTACACCACTATAACTACCGAATCTAATCACAAAAAAGAACCCTGCTAAAACAGTAAGAACGACTAAAACAATTATAATAATTTGAATAATTTGAATTAACAACTGAATCACCTTCAATTAAATTGTCGGGTAACATGCTATATATAATTCCTTATTATTAACATACGATCGAAATAGGAAAAAGTTTCAAGAGAAGGTGACAGTGTGTATGAATTATCCTTGTTTGCTACTAATCTAATATTTTAGATCTTTAGTGACTAATCATAGTTTGCTGTTGACTATGGCAAATAGTATTGTGAAATTAGCATATAGTAATAGGATATAAAAATTTAGTAATAGGATATAAAATAATAGGAGATTTACGATAACTTCTCGTTAGTAAATGTAGCTGAGATGGAATCCACTTCAACTACTCCATTCACAACGAAAAAAGAAGAAACAAAACAAAAAGAAAAGAAAAGAACCGTCGGATGTTGCTGATGGATTGAGTACAGTTGATAGTAATAGCCAACTTATTCTCGTAACGACGAATGGTACAAATACAAGTAATGCGACCATTCAAACATTTGAAAAAGATGGAAATGGAGATTGGCAGCCTGTATTGAACACAACTGGATATGTTGGTAAGAATGGACTTGCCTCTAATAAGGTGGAAGATGATAAAAAGACGCCGATTGGTAAATACACGATTGTAACAGCCTTTGGTACAAAAGGAAACCCTGGTACAAAACTACCGTTTCGGAATATCACGGATGATGATGTTTGGATAGACGATTCAGATTCTTCACTTTACAATACGTGGAAATTCAAAAGTGAAACACAAGGACAATCGACAAGCGCGGAGAATATGAATATAAGGGGCTTATTATTCAAACACCTGCTCAAAATTTAATAATTACTAATAATAAAATCTACATAGGACAAGTTCCTTTATGGATTTTTTTGTAATATTTCAAGAATCATTTTAAGGTTATGTTACAATTTTATTGTGAGTAATTGTTCTTAAACCCAGCAGAAAAAATTAAAGTAAGCTAATAAACTGAAGGGAAGGATAGAATGGTTGAAACAGAATGGGATATACATGATGTTAAGCGTTTGAAAAAAATTCAATTAGTCCAGGGTAATCTTTTTATGCTTTTATCTTACGGTCTGCTTATTTATCTTCTAATGAACATAGATACTGTCGTTGTTATTGGTCTAGTTTGCATACTTCTCTGGATCTATTTAACGACTATTCTCTATACTCTAAAAACAGGAAAGACATTCGGTACAAAGATTAGCAGGCATGTACAGAAATTTGATGAATACCGTTTAGGGAAGAAGCGATGGAAGCGAAGAAAAATAATAGAAGCTGTCATAATTAGTATTTGTAGTATGGGTGTTACAGTATTATTATTTGTTTTGGATGTTAACTATCTAAGATTTGACTTTATCAATGGTCTCCCGTTAATTGGGGGTTGGATAGGCTATAATATAGGTGAAATTGTCAGAATAACTGATTTGTAAAAGAAGTTGTTTATCATGGTGAAAAAAAATAGAGCAATTACGAATCATTTTCTTTAGCGAACCTAGTTATGTTATACTGACTATAATAAAAAAAGAAGGGACGATGGCTGACCAATGAAAATCTAATCTTATTTTTGAAGTTTGAAATTTTATATTTCAAATCACATGAAATAGGATTAGTCTGCCATTTTCTAAAAACGGATCAATAGCTTATTCAGAGAATGTATTGCTATGACTAATCCTTCCAAATAAATTGGGAGGGTTTTTTTGTTCTCCCTATCGAGAGAGGGAATTTTGTATGAAAGAATTAGTGAAATTGCAACAGGTTCATTATGAAATAGTTGATCAGACGATTTTTGAAGATATAAATGTTAGTGTCCAAAAAGCTGATGTTGTCGGTGTTATTGGAAAAAATGGTGCAGGGAAGTCAACCTTATTACAACTAATTACGGGAGCGTTGTTACCGACAAAAGGAAGCGTAGAATCGATAGAAAAGAACCTCACAACCGTTTTTGTCGAACAAGAAACCGAGTCACACGCTCCAAAAGAAGTGACAACACGTGAAAGTAGCTTACTTCACAAATGGCACGTACCAGATCATGCTTTTGCTAGATTAAGTGGTGGAGAAAAGTTAAAAGCACGACTTGCACATGGATTTGCAAAAGAGGCTGACCTTTTATTATTTGATGAACCGACGAACCACCTTGATACGGAGAGTACGGCTTTGTTAATAGAGGAAATCAATAGACACAAAGGTGCAATTATAGTTGTATCGCATGATCGTTATTTTTTAGATGCTGTCACAACAAAGATATGGTCTATTGAAGATAGTGAATTCATCGAGCATAAAGGCAATTATTCGAGTTATATGGCATTTCGTGAACAGAAACGCCTGACCCAGCAACATGAATATGCGAAACAACAGAAAAATGTGGAACGAATTGAAAACCAAATGAAAGAGCTCACTTCTTGGTCGAGTAAAGCACATGCTCAATCGACAAAAAAAGAAGGCTATAAAGAACATTATCGTGTCAAAGCAAAGCGTATGGATAAACAAATAAAATCAAAACAAAAGCGTTTGGATAAAGAACTCGAAAAAGCAAAAGTAGAGCAGGTGAAGCCAGAATACGATGTGCAGTTTTCAATTAGAGCGAACACAAAGGTTGGGAAACGATTTTTAGAAGTGAAAGGTTTAACAAAGAGATTTAGCGATCGAACGCTATTTAAGAATGTAAATTTCACAATTAAGCACGGGGAGAAAGTTGGATTAATTGGTCCGAATGGTAGTGGCAAGACAACCTTTTTAAAAATACTGGTTGGTGACGAGCTGTCTGAGGGCGAGGTATGGCTTTCACCTGCTGCGACGATTGGTTATTTAACACAAGAAGTCTTTGACCTACCACTTGAAAATACGCCAGAACAGCTATTTTTTAAAGAAACGTTCGAAGCAAGAGGAAAAGTACAGAATTTAATGCAGCATTTAGGCTTTACTGCTTCCCAATGGCGAGAACCAATCCTTCATATGAGTATGGGCGAACGTGTGAAGTGCAAATTAATGGTCTATATACTAGAGGAAAAAAACGTACTAATTCTCGATGAGCCAACCAACCATCTTGATTTACCATCACGTGAACAACTTGAAAATACATTAGCAGATTACGATGGTACACTACTCGTTGTATCACATGATTCGTATTTTCTCGATAAAACAACAAACGAGAAACTTCTTTTTTCAAACGAAAGTATTGTGAAACAATCGAAAGAAGCAAGCAATCGTCAAGAAAGTGAGCCAGATAAATTGCGTCTAACACTCGAAACGGAAAGACAAGAAGTGTTAGGGAGGCTCAGTTTCATGACGCAAAAAGATAGTGAATATCAAGAACTTGATGAAAAATTTAATCAACTTACAAGTCAAATCAATAATCTTTTATCCTAATTGAATCGTCCGTAAGACTCTTGGATAGCAATTGCTATCCTTTTTTTATTTCGATTAAAAGGCATTTGCTGAAAAAACAGAAATTTCTCACCTATCCAGTCTTTCTAATAATTGAATAATTTCTTTGTTATGCTACAATTTGTAGATCACTATTCTTTTTCATTTGATAAATCCATTTCAAAAGGAAGATTATTGCTAAAGGAATCCCAATATATAAAACAAAAGTAACAAATAAAACAAATATGTTTATCATAGAATCACCCCCAAGTTAAAACTATTGTTATAAGATCCTATCTACATAGTGAATTAAAAACAATCGAGTCGTCAAGTATTTTTGAAAAGGAGATGCTCGCTGTTTGATATGCCAGTCTATATAAAAAGAGCGCCCACTTGGGACGCTCTACTAGCTTATTTCCAAATATCCTTCGATACATCTACAATATGCTTCAACTTGTTCCATTGCTCTTCTTCTGTTAAAAGATTACCATGGTGTGTCGAAGCAAAGCCACATTGTGGACTGATACATAATTGATCAAGTGGTACGTATTTAGAAGCTTCTGCTACTCTAGCTTTTATTACTTCTTTATCTTCTAGTTCACCAGTTTTAGATGTGAAGACGCCTAAAACGACACGTGGTCCATCGTTTGGAACATTTTCTAATGGTGCAAAACTACCAGAACGCTCATCGTCATACTCTAAGAAGAAGCCATCTACCGCTTCATTAGCTAAAAGCTTAGGAGCAATCAGATCATAACTTCCGGTGAAAGCCCATTTTGAACGGTAATTTCCACGGCATAAATGCGTTGTAACTACTAAATCTTCTGGTTTTCCTTCTAATACACTGTTAACTACGTGTAGAGCCAAGTCAATTAATTTTTCTCTTGAATGGATTCCTTCATTAAATGGGATATCTGGTGAAGAAAGTCCTGCAATGTAAACATCATCTAACTGTAAGTAACGAACTCCTGCATCGTAAAAGGCATTGATTGCATCACGGTAGGCTGCAATTACGTCTGCTGCGTAGTCGTCGATATTAGGATAAATACTTTCATTTAGAATTCCGGCATTGAATAATTGATTTGGACTTGGAATTGTTAATTTAGCAACTGCACGTCCACCAACAATCTCATTAAAAATTTTGAATTCCTCGATATGTGGGTGGTTGGGATTAAATGCAACTTTTCCAACTACACGTACGTCATAGCGCTCTGTTTCTTCGCCTTTAAATTGGAAGCCTTGGTCAGGTACATAACCTTCAACACCAATTAAGTGCTCTAAGAAGTCTGTGTGCCAGAATCTACGTCGGAATTCACCATCTGTTACAGCTTCTAGTCCAACCTCGATCTGCTTATCAACAATACGTTTGATTTCCTTGTTTTCTATTTCGTGTAAATCTGCTTGACTAATTGTTCCCTCAGCAAGTTGCTTACGTGCTTGATGAATACTCTCCGGTCTTAGTAAACTTCCTACATGGTCTGCTCTAAATGGTGCTTTTGTTGCTGTTTTTGTCATTTTAATTCCCCTCTTCCGAATTGTTTTAAGATGACAAACAAACTTGATCCATACGCGACATTCCTTAGGAAGAACGTTAAATAAAAAGTAAAAACCCCTTCTTGTGAAAAGAAGAGGTTTGAATTAACGATTTCTCCTCTTATCTTCAGCAATACGCTTCTGGATTTAGCACAGTACTTGTTAGTCTGCTGCTGAAGCTTCAAAGGGCCAGTCCCTCCACTTCTCTGGATAAGATTTATTTGTTTGTAAATATCTTAATTTTGAGAATACTATTGTTTGCGATACTTGTCAAGATGAATTTTTAAAGATAAAGGAAAAAATTAGAATACCTAGGAAACTAAACGTTTGATTAAAAATTCTGATAGTTTATGCTATGCTGTAATAGTAACAAAAATGGAAGCAGATTTTTAAAAATCCTGGAAGAGAAATTAGTGTGAGAGAATGCTGGAAAAATAATAATGCAATTTGAAAGGAGATGCAAATATGAATAAAAAATTTCTGGATTTACTTGCTCAAAGTTATGATAGCGAAGAAAAAGTGGTAACCGAAATTATTAATCTGGAAGCTATTCTTAATCTTCCAAAAGGGACAGAGCATTTTGTGAGTGATTTGCACGGGGAATACCAAGCCTTTCAACACGTATTACGAAATGGTTCAGGCAGGGTCAAAGAGAAGATAAAAGATCTATTTACCGATCAATTATCTGAAAAAGAAATCAATGAGTTTGCTGCATTAGTTTACTATCCAGTAGAGAAATTACAGTTAATCAAGAATAACTTTGACAACGATGAAGCATTACATAGATGGTATCGAGAAATAATTGAGGATATGATGGAACTTATTGCTTATGCGTCTTCTAAATATACACGTTCGAAGTTACGAAAAGCATTGCCTAAACAGTTTGTTTATATCATAGAAGAACTCTTGTATAAGACAGATGAATTCATCAACAAGAAAGAGTACTATACAAAAATTATTCAACAAATTATCTCCCTTGGTCAGGCTGATAAACTAATTATTGGTCTTAGTTATACGACACAAGAACTCGTTGTTGATCATTTACATGTAGTCGGGGATATTTATGATCGTGGACCAGAACCAGATAAAGTGATGGATACACTAGTTAACTATCATTCTGTCGATATTCAGTGGGGGAATCATGACGTACTATGGTTAGGCGCTTTCGCTGGATCGAAGGTTTGTCTTGCTAATATTATTCGTATTAGTGCGCGGTATAACAATTTAGCGATTATTGAAGATGTCTATGGGATAAATCTTAGACCGCTACTCAATCTTGCGGAGAAATATTATCAGGATAATCCAGCCTTTAGACCAAAAGTAGATGCTGGGGATAAACTATCGGATCATGAACAATTACAAATAACCATGATACATCAAGCGATTACAATGATTCAGTTCAAACTGGAGAGTCCGATCATCAAGAGACGTGCCTACTTTGACATGTCAGAAAGACTGTTGCTTGAGAAAGTAGATTATGATAAGGACGAAATAACAATTCAAGGAGAGACTTATCCACTGGAAAATAGCTGTTTTGCAACAGTTAATCCAGATAAACCGGATCAATTGTTAGCAGAAGAAGAAGAAGTGATGAACCGCTTATTATTTTCTGTTCAGAAGTCAGAAAAGTTTGCCCGCCATATGCGCTTCTTGATGAAGAAAGGTAGTCTCTATTTAAAATATAATGGAAATTTATTAATTCATGGCTGTATTCCATTAGATGAAGAAGGAAATATGGAGGAAATGGTTATTGAAGATAAGACCTACGCTGGTCGTGAACTGTTTGATATTTTTGAATATTACCTACGTGATGCGTTTGCTCATCCTGAAAAGACAGACGATTTGGCAACGGATATGGTCTGGTATTTATGGACAGGTGAACATTCATCCCTCTTCGGAAAAAAAGAAATGACAACCTTTGAGCGGTATTTCATCACGGATGAGGTAACGCACAAAGAGAGGAAGAACGTTTACTACCATTTACGTGAGAACGAGGATACATGTCGAAAAATTTTAGCGGAATTTGGACTTAATCCAGACCATGGCCATATTGTAAACGGGCATACACCAGTAAAAGAAATTGACGGTGAAAATCCTGTTAAGGCAAATGGCAAACTGATTGTAATTGACGGAGGCTTCTCCAAAGCATATCAATCAAAAACAGGAATAGCAGGATACACGTTATTATATAATTCGTATGGGATGCAACTTGTTGCCCACAAGAAATTTAACTCAAAAGAAGAAGTACTAGCAAATGGTGCAGATGTGTTATCCGTTAAAAGATTAGTAGATAAAGAATTAGAGCGAAAAAAGGTAAAAGAAACGAATGTTGGAGCGGAATTGTTACAGGAAGTCGAAATGCTTCATAATTTGATGGCTGACCGTTATATGAAGTGATCGAATAGGTGGAAAAAGAAGAAGGGGACAAGAAGAAATAAAACCTTGTCCCCTTTGTATTATATGTGGGTCAGAGTGTGTCTTAATTAATTTTTAAATCAATTGCGGACGTGTCCACTTTGTCTCCAAACCATTCTTTTAGCTTGTCTTTTGCTTTTAACTTAATTGGGTCGTCGATATACATAGCTACTTGGAATAAAGCAAATCCGAGTGCACCAAGATCATCTGTGTAACCAACGCCGGTAAAAAAGTCTGGAATTAAGTCTAAGGGTAAAATAAAGTAACCTAAAGCACCAATAATGACAGCTTTTACTTTGGTAGGTACTTCCGGTTTCTGAAGCGTATAATACAACAGTAATACAGCATAAACGACAGAAGAACCAGCCTTCTTAGCAAACTTCGCTAACTTCCCCCAAAATTTATCATCAGAATAATGTTCACTGTTTTTTTGTATTTCTTGTTCTATATTTTCAATTGTTGGTTTCATCGTTTATTGCCCCTTTAAGTACAGTATACGCTATTATTTTACCTTTGTGAAGTTCATTATAGTTGAAGAAAAACAAGCTAAGTATGCTACAGAATATTTTTTACCGTTGTTGAAAAAGAATGAGTAAAATATTGAATAAATATATAACCCTATGCTAAACCTAAGACAAAATATCTTAGGAGGAGATTATATGCCAGAAAAATCAGCAATTACGTCATCTGAATTAGGTGTATTATGGCTTACATATCAGGAAAAAACAATGATATTACGTATGTTAGAATATTTTATAGAGAAAGCCGATGATGAAAAAGCCAAGGACATTATGAATAATCTATATGAAGAGATTGACAAATATGTTGGTATCTTAACAGAAACGTTACGAAATGAAGGGGCTGTAATACCAATTGGGTACACTGCTCAAGATGTTAACAAAGAGGTACCGAAATTATATGATAATGGTTTTGACATCATGTTTGTTCGCCTATTACAAGAAATTAGTATGGGGCTTCACTCATTAAATATAACTATGTCTTATCGGGAAGATATTGTACTGATATTAATAGATCTAACTGCCATTACCCAAAAGTATTACAACCTTTGTACACAATATTTGCTTGAAAAAGGCTTACTTGTTAAATCTCCTCATGTTACAATGCCAAAATCAGTTGAATTTGTTAAAGATAAGCACTACTTGAGTGGATTCTTAGTTAATCCAAATAGCGGCAAACGTTCATTAAATACAGTCGAAGTTGCACAAATTCATCATTCGATTGAAGCAAATATCACTGGGCTTCAAATGATTACAGGTTTTGCTCAATGTGCAAATAATGTAGAAGTTAAAAACTACTTTAATGATGGTGCTGAACTTGCTAAAAGTATGGTAAAGGAATTAAGTGAAGTCTTACTGCAAAGCGGTGTACAATCTCCTCAAACTGCAGGTGGTAATGCCACCCGTTCAAGAATAGCACCATTTTCCGATAAGTTGATGATGTATTGCACAAGTCTTTTTTGCAGCTTTTCTATGGGAAGTGGTTCAATAGGTACTGCTTTTAGTTTACGAAATGATTTACCAGCTAAAATGACTATTTTTATGAAAGATATATTTGAATATGCTCATAAAGGTGGAAAAATTATGATTAAAAATGGTTGGATGGAAGAACCACCACAAATGGAAGAACGGAACCAATTGTTGAAGTGAGTGATATATGGTGAAGGATTTAGCTTTATCCAGAGTTCGATTAGTTTCTAAATAGAAGTTTATGTAACAGTTGTGTATTCCTTTTTTTAGAGATTAAAGTTACTCTTTTAAATAATTTTAATTTAGTGATTATACATTTATTTACAATAGAAATATAAAGAGCCATTGATGTTACAAACATCAATGGCTCTTTATTTCAGAACATAGTTTCTTCGTTTCGTCTATAATATGTCTATTGGCCATGGCGAACAGATTCGAGATGCCCAGTTTTCCGCATCATATTCAAGTAGCGTGAAATCTTAGATTGAGAAGCTTTTGCTTTTTCTTGAATATCACCGACACAAACGCCACCCTCAATACATACCTCCTTTGGAAGATGAGCCTGTTGTTTTGGGAAATGCTTCTCCGGCTCCTTCAACCACTGTAAAATGTTAAGCCGTGTTTCATTTGACAATACTTTAAATAATTCTATTTGTTTCATAGGCGTATTATATATCGAACTATTTCGATATGTAAATCATTGGACTTGTTCCTGAGTTCTATCTTAACCCCAAAGTCCTCACTTTGTTCATTACAGGATATTGGTTAGAAAGCAAATATGATTTGTGTAAAGTGTTTGATATCAGCTGGGATGGAACAGTATTCTTTGATATGATATTGTTAAATGCAATTAAGTGAAGGGAAATTTACCATCTTAAACATAGATCATCTTTTAACCAGGAATGGAATAAACATATCTCTAGATTAGTGAAAATAAAAGGGGGCTAGCTGATGAATAAGAACATAAATAAATATGCGGTGGAAGCAACTAATCTCACGAAAATATTTGGGAAAGATCGTGCGGTGGACAGAGTTAGTTTAAAAGTGCCAAAGGGAATTGTTTATGGTTTTCTTGGACCAAATGGTGCTGGAAAAACGACCATGATTCGCATGCTTGCAACATTATTGAAACCTAATGAAGGGAAAGCTAAAGTGATGGGCTTTGACCTCAATCAGGAATCGGATTCTGTTAGACAATCAATCAGCTTGACTGGCCAATTTGCTTCTGTTGATGAGGAGTTGTCGGGGAGAGAGAACTTAATTTTTATCGGTCGTTTAGTAGGTTTTACGAGTAAAGAGGCTAAAAAACGAGCGGATGACTTATTAAAGGCTTTTAAATTGGAGGATGCTAGTAAACGTCAGGTCAAGAAATATTCTGGGGGAATGCGTCGTCGAATTGATATTGCTGCAAGTATTGTTACATCACCAGACCTGCTTTTCTTAGATGAACCAACAACTGGACTTGATCCTAGAAGTCGTAACCAAGTGTGGGATATTATTCGTGCTTTAGTAAAAAACGGTACGACTGTTTTTTTGACAACACAATATTTAGAAGAAGCGGATCAATTGGCTGATTTAATTGGTGTAATTGATCAAGGTAAATTAATTGCAGAAGGAACGAGTAAAGAATTAAAAGCTTCTATTGGTGCTGGAAGCTTAACGGTACATTTTGACAATGGTAAAGAATTAGAAAAAGCTAAAAAGATCTTTGAAGAACAGCTTAATCAATCTCCAGAAGCAAACTTGAGAGAAATATCTTTAACAGTTCCTATAAATGAACACGCAAAAGCTACAAAAGCGATAGGGGAATTGGCAAATGCTGCTATTCAAATTAAGGAATTCTCAATGAGTCAACCTAGTTTGGATGAAGTTTTCCTCACTTTAACTGGAAAATTACGAGAGAGCGAAGTAGGGGACGAAGCAAATGGACAAACATGATCCAAAATCTTTTGAAGAAGGAATAACCAAAATAACACGCCCAAAAAAACCGAGTGCGATTAGCGCTTCGATTACTTTTGCTTGGCGGGCGTTATTACGGATTCGCTACGTACCTGAACAACTATTTGATGTGACGATATTCCCTGTCATTTTTCTACTAATGTTTACCTATTTATTCGGTGGGGCGATTTCCGGTTCTACTGGTGACTATTTAGACTTTGTCCTACCTGGAATTCTTGTTATGACTGTGTCGATGATTACGATGTACACCGGACTGGATCTAAATAAAGATATTGAGAAAGGCGTTTTTGACCGCTTTCGTTCCTTACCGATCTGGAGACCAGCCGTATTAGTAGGTGCACTGGCCGTTGATGCTGTTCGCTATTTAATTGCGTCCACGATTATGATCACGCTTGGATATATTTTAGGTTTTAGACCAGAAGCTGGATTTATCGGCGTTGTCTTGGGTGTTTTGTTGCTGCTTTTCTTCGCATTCAGTCTTTCTTGGATTTGGACGATGCTCGGAATTGTCGTACGTACTGAAAAAGCGCTTATGGCAATGAGTATGATGATCTTATTTCCATTAACTTTTTTAAGTAGTGTATTTGTAGACCCAACAACTATGCCTAACTGGTTACAGAAATTCGTTGAAATAAATCCAATTACCTTTGTCGTTGATGCCGTACGTAGTTTAATTCATGGTACGGTTGCAATAAACGACATCTTGATGGTGATGTATATTTCAATTGGATTACTCCTTGTGTTTGGACCTTTAACGATGTACTTTTTTAGAAACAAGAATTAATACTTACTAACGTATTGCGAACAGTGCAAGTCACGTTCGCAAATTAGTGTAAATTGAATTATATAATAGCTTAAATAAAATTAAGAAGGTGGGCGACTAACATGACAAAGAGTAATAAAAAGGAATTGTCACTAGAACAACGTCAAGAATTACTGAGCATACTGAAAGATCGGTTTGAGAAAAATATGGATCGTCATAAAGATCTTGAATGGGAGAAAATTCATGAGAAGCTTGATGCTAATATTGAAAAGCTCTGGTCGCTTAATGAAATGGAAGCAACTGGTGGGGAAGTCGATGTTGTAGGGTTTGATAAAGGTAAGGATGCATATATCTTTTTTGATTGTGCAGTAGAAAGTCCTAAAGGTCGCAGAAGTGTTTGTTACGACCTTGAAGCCCTGGAGTCAAGAAAAAAATATAAACCCGAAAATAACGCTATCGATATGGCAAATGCCATGGGGATAGAACTTTTGACTGAGGAAGAATACCGAGAGCTACAGAAACTTGGGAATTTCGATATGAAAACGTCTAGCTGGGTGAAAACACCTGCGAATATTAGAAAGCTTGGCGGAGCTATCTTTTGTGATCGACGTTATGATACTGTCTTTATGTACCACAATGGCGCAGATTCCTACTATGGTGCAAGGGGTTTCCGTGGCTCACTAAAGGTTTAAATTTTGTGTAAATAGATAAAATTAAAATGGAAATCCTCCTAATACTGATGTAAGAAGCGTCATAATTTGGAACGAAATCCTTTATAATCGAGTAACAGCCAAAGAGGAGTTATGGAAATGATAGAATGTATTGTGGAGAATGAAAATGATGCACGAATAGCAGAAGAATTAGGGGTTGATAGACTCGAGCTAGTCTCAGCTATTCAGTTGGGTGGTTTAACTCCATCGTATGGAACAATTAAAACAACGCTAAAAAATGTGCGAGTTCCGGTTCAAGTTATGATCAGGCCGCACAACTATGGTTTTATTTATAGTCCAGCCGATAAGGAAGCAATGAAGGAAGATATTGCTATGTTATACGGTATGGGCCATTACCGAATTGTGATTGGGGCACTTGATCAGCATAAAAAAATAGATACAGATTTTCTTACTGACATATTTAAAGAATTTCCAGATCTAAATGTAACATTTCATCGAGCATTTGATGAAGTTGAAGATCAATTGGAAGCTTATCAAACATTAGTGACTTATCGGAATAATATTAAGAGAATATTAACTTCCGGTGGTGCAGATAGTTGTGTGGAAGGCATTGGCTCGTTACAAAAATTAGTTCAATTCCAACAGCAAGTAAATGGTCCGACAATACTGCCAGGAAGTGGTGTGAAATTAGACAATTTGCCAGCATTGCATGATGCAATAGGAGCTGATGAATACCATTTTGGTAGCGGTGTTAGAAAACAGCATTCATTTGAAGCAGGTTTTGATGAGACGGTCATTGAAGGCATTAAGGGGGTACTATCTGGTAGATAAATATATGCAGTTGTTAATTATAACACTGCTCATGTTATAATTAACAACTTAAGCTAATGATAATGGAACGGACGCCAAGAAAAGCCTCCGTCTAGTAAAATATGGAGGTGTAAGAGAATGAATAAACGATGGACAATTGATAAAATTAAGACATTTGTTGAGAACAATTCAGATAATAAGTTGTTAACAACGGAATATCAGGGTTTTTCTCAAAATTTACTATTCACATGTGCTTGTGGTAACAATTTCGAAAAAAACTTCACTAAATTCAAAAATAAAAATCAACGTAAATGTGACGTATGTCAACCGCCAAAAGCGCCACGCTAAACGAATAGCTAATAAAGAAGTACCGATTTCTATTAATTAGAAGTTGGTACTTTTTTATGATAGGAGTAATAAGTTAAATGTAGAATAAGAGGGTGGAATTATTTAAAGTAGAATACTGAGAGAGCTTAATAAGATAAAAGAATTTATATAGCATTCAAATTATATAATATATGATAGGAAAATATTCTTATAATGCTATATGGTTATTCTCTCGAACATAGATACATCCATCTAAGTAATATTAACTGTTTTAGAAAAAAGAGTTGTGATACATTATCTCTTTAGATATTCTTACTTAAGCGGGTTTATTTAATAAAATGCAAGAAAAAACAAATAGAAAGGATAGATTATTACCATTAGATATAGGATCATTTTAAAAAAGGAAGTGATAGAATGAATAAAAAAATTTGGTCTTTATTTGTATTTTTATTAATTATTCTTTCAGGCTGTAGCCTTTTAAGTGCTACAGATCCTGAATTCTCGAGAGAAAAATATGATGAATGGTATGAAAAAGAACAGTATGACTTAGCTTTAGAAGATGTCAATCAACGATTGGAAAGATACCCTGAAGATCCAATACTGTATAATGAGAAAGGGTATGCTCTAAATTTTATCGGGCAATATGAAGAAGCCATCCAATCACTAAACAAAGCAATTGAACTGGATAACCAAATGGATGGTGCATTTAATAACATGGCTTTGTCATTAAATGAACTAGGCGAATACGAACAAGCCATTGTTGCTGCACAAAAAGCAATAGATATTAGTGATAAGGAACCAGAGCAATTTATTAACATGGGAAATGCTCATTATATGCTTGAAAGATATGAAAAAGCGCTAGATTATTATAATAAAGCCTTAGCAATTGATGATAGTGCACCTTATGCTCTATATGGAAAGGGCGTTTCGCTTTACTACTTATACGAAGATGAAAAAGGAATCCCTTATTTAGTACAATATATAAAGACATATCCCGAAGATATCGACGCATTATGGTATCTGGTCTACCTCCATGATTCGTTAGGGGAATATAGTGATACGATTCCTTATTTAAACAAGATTATGGAGCTTGAGTCAGAACAATCTTTAAATGCTTTAGATTATAAAGGCTTAATGCTTACATATGCAGGTAATTTTAAAGAAGCTGAGGAAGTCTATAACACTTTTATTGAGCAATTTCCAAATGAAGCAATTGGATATTACGGAAAAGGTGTGGCACTTGTGCAACAAGGAGAGATTGATCACGGATTGGAGGAATTAACTAGATCGATAGAATTAGATAATACATTGAGGGATACAGCATACAATGATCCACTATTATCCACCATTTATGATGATGAGACATTTATTGAGTTGACAGAATATTAATTAAAGTAAATTATTTCTTATTGTACTAAGGTCACGTTTGTTGAATGCATAGTACAAAAATTGAATAGGTTATGCTTAATTGGACAATAAAGTTAAGTTCATAACTTATTTCAAATACAAACTAAAATTAAAGGGAAAGGGTAAATTCATTGAATCTAAAATAGATACGTATATTGCTTGATGTCAAAATGCAAATATAAAAGACATACGGTTCAATTCTCATTTGATCAAGAATGAGACTGTAAGAAAACCATATGCCTCGGTTATTTCACGTCATTAATAGCAAATTTTGGATCATTTAAATATTCCTTTCTAATAAATGGATGAGGGAATACATTTCGAAAGTAACGACCTTTTACATAATCCTTGTAATGATTAATGAGAGGAGACTTTTTCATTAACTCATCCTATTTTATTTTCTCCTGTTTACGTATTTAAATAGAAAATGTATAGTAAAATAAATTATGATGAAATTTAAATAGATAAGGAAGATCTGCGCATCCCAAATTATTCTCCCTTTAGAAAATAGATTAGGAATAATAAATGTAGCGCCATTCTCACTATATAAAGTGAAAAAATGAAACGGAAAACCATATGAATAAGCATATTTCCATGTGTGTAGATGTGTAGGAGACATATCTGGAATTACTACTGTAAAGAGAACAATTAATATAAAAGTAATTAAAAGGATTAATTTATTATACTTCTTACCCCAACCTTTCTTTTTATAGAGAAGACAAGTAATAATAAATGCAGCAATTATTGCAATCGACCTATATATTTCAGCAGTTAAACCAATCATTAATAAAATAAGGTCAGTTATAAAGCCTAAAATGAGCATAAGTATAGTAAATATTAAGATAAACCGAAGTGATTCCCAAACTATCTTCATTTCTTCTCCCCCTAAGATAATGATTCCTAATTTTAATTCAACAACTCATGTAACCGTATTCTATCATATATTTGTATTTTTTTGTATAAAATTTCCTGTTATAATTAAGTTAGTTATTAGGATGCAATCAATTAATAAGTATGATTGTAAAGAGCTAAAGAGAAGGAGAATCCGAATGGAAAGTCAGAAAGAATTAGAAAAACATATGTATTCTTTAGAAACGGCTTTACTAAAGGGCGAGGTTCGTAAATCTGCTGTACGATTAAACGAGTTAATAGCAGATGATTTTATTGAATATTCAAGCACAGGGAAAATCTATAATAAAGAAAATATATTGAACCGTTTACCAAGTGAAGATAATCCTCGAATTACCATGAGTAATTTTCAATTGAGATACCTTTCACCGACAGCTGTCCTTACTACCTTTAAAGTATATATAGAAAGTAAACAAAAGTACTCTTTAAGAAGTTCAGTCTGGAAATTAAATAATGGAAAATGGCAAATGACCTTTCATCAAGGGACTATCACAGGCAGCTAAAACAACAGAACACTTAAACAGATTTAATAAGTCGTGAGAAATAGTAAATCCCACGACTTGAAGTTTACTTTAATATCGATAAGCACCTTCACATGTATCTGGAAGGGGTTCATAATAACAATGTTGTTTATACTGTCCTGTAAGTGGTTGACCGTACCATGTTGGAGGACATTCACCATAAGGATTGAAATACCAAAGCGCATACTTGGAAGGATGTTCTCGCCAATATTTCAAAGTTTGTTCGGCCAATCTTTTTTCTACTCCTCTTGCTCTATTGTAAAAAACATTTCCTTTTTGCACTGCTTCAAATGAATAATTTCCACCCTGAATTTGAAAAATCACATCACGTATGTTCCTTAAATCTTTAAAGTCTAAACAATCAGCTTTTGCTCGATTTACAATTACATTGCCAACCATAAGCATTCCTTGTTTCCCTTCACCCTCGGCTTCAGCTCGCATCATCCTTGCGATTAAATCAACGTCACTGTCTGTATATTTTACTCTTGTCACTTTTTATCACCTCTATAAGAATTATATTTCACTGGAACACTAATAGTCTCTCTGTTTTAGCATATGAAACCACCTAGAAAACCGTACCAGAATTTATCCGCAAGAGCCTGTAATAAAACAAAACGTAAGCCTTTACATTATCTTGATAAAATGATATATTAAAATCAAAGATTATATATTAACTTATGGATTGTTACTGATTAGCAGGCAAAACCTAAGGTGCTTTGAGTAGTTGGAAGTAATTTCTTCTGATTTCTTAAGTAACTTAGGTTTTTTTATTGCCATAAGTTTATATATAATATATTCACTTATTTCATCACATAATAGGTGAAAGCTTGTAGATCAAATAATTTTATGAGGTGATAAAAATGTCAAACGTATTTCCAAAAGGATTTTTATGGGGTGGCGCTACTGCTGCAAACCAATTTGAAGGCGGATTTCATGAAGGTGGTAAAGGACTTAATTTAGCAGATGTACTACCTGGTGGGAAAGAAGCCAGAATCAAGCTATTATCAGATACAGGCTTTGATTTCGAAATGGATACAACCAAATATACTTATCCGAATCACGAGGGTATTGATTTTTATCACCGTTATAAGGAAGATATTGCTTTATTTGCAGAAATGGGATTCAAAACATTTCGTATGAGTATTGCTTGGTCTCGTATTTTTCCAAATGGTGACGAATTAGAGCCAAGTGAAGAAGGATTAGCATTCTATGATCGTGTCTTTGACGAACTTGCAAAACATAATATTGAGCCATTAGTTACGATAGCACACTATGAAACACCACTACATTTAATAAAAGAATACGGTGGATGGAGAAATCGTAAACTGGTTGAATTTTTTGAGCGTTATGTAACGGTTCTTTTCAATCGCTACAAAGATAAAGTGAAATATTGGTTAACATTTAATGAAATAAACGGTGCTACACACATGCCGTTACTTGGACTAGGTTTTTCACCTGAAAACGAAGAAACACGTCTTCAAGATAGCTTCCAAGGACTTCATCATCAGTTTGTCGCAAGTGCAAAAGCAGTACAATTAGCACATGAAATTATTCCTGAATCACAGGTTGGTTGTATGCTGATCTATGCACCAGTTTATGCGTTTGATTCTAATCCAGAGAATGTTACGTTTGCACAGGAAGAAGCACGTATATTCAATAATTTCTGTGGAGATGTACACGTGCGCGGTGAATATCCTAGCTTTATCAATCGTTATTTTGAAGAAAATGAGATAAAATTAGATATCCAAGATGGAGATTTAGAGTTAATTAAAGAAGGTACAGTAGATTTCATTTCATTCAGTTACTACATGTCTCGTACTGATAAGAAAAACAAAACACCTGAAGAAATCGGTCAAGGGAATTTAATTGGTGGTGTTAAGAATCCGTTCTTAAAAGCAAGTGATTGGGGATGGGAAATTGATCCAGAGGGCCTTCGTATTGCCTTAAATGAATTATATGGCCGTTATCAAGTACCGCTATTTATTGTAGAAAACGGATTAGGTGCTTATGATAAGGTCGAAGAAGATGGATCGATCAACGATGATTATCGTATTGACTATTTACGTGGACACATTAGTGCAATGCGTGAAGCGATTAAAGATGGCGTCGAAGTGATGGGTTATACATCATGGGGATGTATCGACTTAGTAAGTGCATCTTCCGGTGAGATGTCTAAACGTTACGGTTTCATTTATGTAGACAAGCATGATAATGGCAGTGGATCGTTAGAACGTAGTAGAAAAAAATCATTCTTCTGGTATCAAAATGTAATTGCTACAAATGGAGAAGAACTGTAAGTTAGATGTTAAAATAGATTTAACTATAAAGTACCTGTTACTTCCAATAGTGGAGTAACAGGTACCTTTATTATGTGGAAATTCACGAAAAAACAAACATTTGTTCTTTCGTGTTGTTTTTTTATGGCATAATTTAGAAGGATAATATTCTGTTAAGGAGAGGTCGGCTAACCCCACTCGAAAGGGGGTGATGCCTATGGGTATGTATGAGAGTTTTATGGTGCTGTTTGGTTTTGGCACCTTCTTGATTACACTGCTCGCATTGATCGTAACGCTGATCAATAGAAAATAGACCTCCCTATTTACCGACAAGTGACTAGGTGAGGTCTATCAAAACCGATAGCTGATCCCACTTTAGGAGAACCGCTTATCTATAAACCATAGTTGACGCTGTGGTTTATTAGTATATGATTATCTTAATCAAATTATAACATATTAAATTAAAAATGGGAATATGAAGGATTAAACCTGGAGTGAACAATTTTGCTAGTGGATATAAAGTAGAAGAGCTGTAATCACACGTTGGATTAGATCTAAAGATAAAGGTACCTGACAATTCAAATTAACAGATATTCTTTGAACGTATTGGGTACTTTTTGTGTATAAAAGGAAATAAATTGAAGAAATTCACGAAATCAAAAGCAAACATTCGTTCCTTGTTTTTGTTTACTTATGGTATAATATAGAAGGATAATGTTCTATTAAGGAGAGGTCGGCTAAATCCTCAAGTGTTAGGGGGTGATGCCTTTGGGTATGTATGAAAGTTTTATGGTGCTGTTTGGTTTTGGCACCTTCTTGATTGCACTACTCGCATTGATCGTAACGTTGATCAATAGAAAATAGACCTCCCTATTTACCCACAAGTGATTAGGGGAGGTCTATCCGAAAATGCGATAGCCGATCCCACTTTAGGAGAACCGCTTATCTATAAACCACAGTTAGCGCTGTGGTTTATTAGTATATGATTATCTTAATCAAATTATAACATATTAAATTAAAAATGGGAATATGAAGGATTAAAGCTAGAGTGAACAATATTTCTGATAGGTTCAAATGGACCTCACCTGAACAATTGCAAAGGACAGACTCTCTGGTGAGGCAGCATGATTAATTTATAAAATTACAATTTGATTCTTGCCTTTATCTTTCGCAGCATATAAAGCTCTGTCTACTTTATCAAGCATCGCTCTCATATCTAAGTCATTTGAAAATGACGCACCGCCAATCGATACATCCACTTTTATTGGATAGGTAATTTCCTCCTGAATCTTGATCTTATTGATATTGATAATAATTCTTTTTGCTATATAATCTAACGCTTCATTCGAAGTTTCGGGTAAAATAATGGCAAACTCATCTCCACCTATGCGAGCACATGTATCAGAATCACGGATCGTTTCAAGAAATACTAGCGAAATTTCTTTTAACACGAGGTCACCTACCGTATGTCCATAAGTATCATTTAAATGCTTAAAGTCATCAATATCAATATACAATACAGACAACGAACTATTATTACGGTTAGATCGTTTCATTTCTATTAGGAATTCTTTATCAAAATACCTTCTATTATATAAATTTGTTAGAGAATCAGTATGTACACGTTTTTTTAGCTGTATTTCCATCAGCTTTTGTTTTGTTATATCAATATGTCGTATTACAATTCCTTCGATACCAAATTCGTTTTTTTTCATTCTTGTTGCTTGCATGTTAAACCAGCGTTTGAAATCTGGAGAATGACATGGATATTCATGGGTGAACTCATCAACTTCACCATTCATAATTGCCTCTAATCCATTCAATACTGTTGTATTTTCTTTAGCAACCTGCATATAATTTGTCCCGACACCGAGTGCTGACAAATTTCCATTATTCTTTTTAGCAAAATTCAGCCATTCATCGTTGGTTTGAATAATGTTGCCAGAATAATCAATCAAACATATCTGATCTTTTATAGAATTCAAGATAGAAGAACTAATTTCAATATCCATCCAATATACCCCTTTTCCCTTTTCCTATTAAATGAGGAGATTAAGTCCCGTAACACATCCTCAGCCTACCCTGAAATTCTATAAAGCTACTTTTAGGATATTACCCTGGATCGTAGGTTTAAAACACTATTTTTTATTTTATCTGTAGTTAATTTAGCCTATAAGAGAAATATCTAATAAGGATACCTTGTTTTTGGTGACCAATTTAGCTGTAAGATATAGAATAGAAAGTAGAAGAGGGTATTGAAATGAGCGAGAATACATAAACATTGGAGTAAGAATGGCAACACGTAGAATTGAAATAGGGATTAATAAGCGTATAATATTAGAAATTCAAATAATTAAATTCTTTAACAAAAAAAGAAACGTTTGTTCTTAATTAGTGGTTTTCTTATGGTATAATTTAGAAAGATAATGTTCTGTTAAGGAGAGGTCGGCTAAGTCCCCGTTGAGAAAGGGGGTGATGCCTATGGGTATGTATGAGAGTTTTATGGTGCTGTTTGGTTTTGGCACCTTCTTGATTGCAATGCTCGCATTGATCGTAACGTTGATCAATAGAAAATAGACCTCCCTATTTACCCTTTAGTGATTAGGTGAGGTCTATCGATAGTAAGATAGCCGATCCCACTTTAGAGAACCGCTTATCTATAAACCACAGTTGACGCTGTGGTTTATTAGTATATGATTAGCTTATTAAAATTATAACATATAAAATAAAAAATGGAAATATAAAGGATTAAAGTTAGAGTGACCAATTTAGCTGTAAGATATACAATAGAAGGTAGAATATGAGAGGGGTTTTTAGATGAGTGATCAAGTACCAATCGTTATTATTGGCGGGGGACTGTCTGGGATCATGGCTGCACGAAAATTAAAAGAAAAAGGCTATCAAGACATCATCCTTGTTGAGAAGAGTCGAAGCGTTGGCGGTAGAATGGCAACACGTAGAATTGAAAAAGGAAAAATCGATCACGGTGCACAGTTTTTCACAGTACGAACTGAAAAATTTCAAGCGTTTGTTGACGAATGGATAGAAAATGCTAATGTGAAGCATTGGTTTGGTGATGATTATTACCGGTATATGAGTGTTGATGGTATGAATGCTTTTGCTAAAAAGCTAGCAGAGGATATTTCAGTCCGTCTACAAACGAGAATTACAGAAATTAAGAAAAATACGACTGGATACATCCTTACAACAGATGAGGGTGAGGCGATTAATGCAAGGGCTGTTATTGTAACAGCACCAGCTCCACAGGCGAAGACATTACTTGAGAATGATAACTTAAAAGTGGATACGAAAGTTTTACAGAAGCTTGATGAGATTGTCTTCCAGCCATGTTTGGTCGGTTTATTTCAAATGCAACAGCCCACAAATTTACCGAATAGTGGTCATCTTGATTCGGAACTTCCAGAAGGTGTCATGCGCCTCGTTGATCACGAGAAAAAAGGGATCTCGGAAATTCCAACCGTCAGCGTCTATATGACTGGTGAATGGAGTAAAGCACACTATCAACTAGGAGATGAAGCGGTTTTAGAAAAGATAAAGCAGGTAACAAGTGCGTATATTGATTTTGATTCTGCACTATCAAGTCAACTAAAAAAGTGGCGTTACGCAGAGGCAGTTCAATTTTTACGCCAGCCTTTTCTTAATACAAATCAGGAATATCCCTTATTAGTAGCCGGTGATGCTTTCTTGCATTCTCAAGACCCAGCGAACCGGACACGTTTAGAAAGTGCATTTGTTTCAGGAATTACAGTAGGTGGGGAACTAGTAAAGTTACTTAAATAAGGATTATGATGAACACATTTAAAGGTGAATAAAATGGAATGTGTTCTTATCCTTCGATAATGAGATATGTTATGATAATAAAGAATGTACGCTTAAAGTGAATGGCTACGCTCTAAAACGGTAATAGGAGAATTCAATATGCTAATTCAATGTACGAAAAAGCTTTTAACTGAATTAAAGTTAAAGCCAACACCAGCTAAAGAAGAAGAACCGTTATTTTCTTGGCATGCTAATATTTTAACAGTGAATCGCAGGAAGACGCTTGTACTGATGAATGATAGTAATCGATATATTATTGTGCTTTATGGATTAAAGGCAAAGGATTTCAAAAAAATAGATGAGTTAATCGTGCAAGCTATTCGTGAAATATATAAAGAAGAGAACATAAAGGAAGAAGTTATTGAGGCGTTTCTTGCCCAGTCTAAAGAAATTACTTTTACTACGACAAAAGATAGAACGGGCGTTGCTAGGCTAAATAAGGCGTGTGAGAATGTCTACGTTATGGAAGATGACCTAGATCAAAATACGATGTATCAAGTTGCTTTAAGTAAGCTAGCAAGTCGTTTGCTTGTTGGAACCGGAAAGAACACGTATATAGTGCCAAATGAAGCGTTATTCAGTGATTTAGAGGGGCTGACAAAGGGACCGATTTTAAATTCAGAAGCGATTGTTCTTAAAGTGACATTGGAAATGGAGAATACTTCTGTTTGGCGTCGAATCGTCGTTCCAAAGCGCATGACTTTCTCTAATTTACATACGACACTACAAAGAACATTTAATTGGCATGATTATCACCTGCATAACTTCACTATTTTCCCAGGTAAACCGTTTGATCCGGACAAAATGAAAGCAAAGGAAAATCGAAAACCGGTTGCAAAAATTGTTTGCAATGAAGAGTTTCTTGAATATGATTCCGATATCCCTGAAAAATTGGAAACTGGGGAAAGGATAGCAGATTATCTTCCAGCTGAAATACTATACATCTATGACTTTGGCGATGATTGGCAACACAGAATTGTTGTTGAAGATTTTATCAATGACTATGATAAAAATCATCCTACATGTGTAGCAGGTGAAGGAAATGCTCCACCTGAAGATGTAGGTGGCGAGCCTGGATATGAAGAGTTTTTAGAAATTATAAAAGATCCAACTTACCCAGATCATCAAAATATGCAACGCTGGGGAATAAGCCAAGGATACGAAGAATTTGATATCAATATGACAAATAGAAGATTGAAGTATATTTAGTAGAGTAAGATCTCGCAAGTTTAGAAGGTATCTAGTATTTCAAATGGACAAATGTCTTATTTGAATACTAGATACCTTTTTAAAATCTATCGTTTAACTAATAAAGTAATCTTTATAATAAATTACTGTTATAACGAGTGCTACTATGGTGTACACAATATGCAGTATAGAATGGTACAGTAGGGTTAAATGTTTGTTTTTCCTCATCTATCTTTATCCCAGTTTGGGCTTGCGTGCTCATTTTAACACTCGTAGAGCCCATTCCTCCGGTTGAATTCATGAACCGTACAATTCCCACAAATAAAATACCCATTAAAAAAGAATAGTCAATAAATTTACCACCAAATAAAACTGCGACTCCCCAATTTAGAAGTAACATTACACAAACAGTTACAATCGACCAAATAATATGCTTTCCTATTGTAATCGCCTCCAATAAGTACGCTCTTTTTTTATATCCTTATTTACTTAACGAGTTTCCCAACTAAAGGTTTCAAATTTTCAAAGATTCGTATTCGTAAATTCAAGCATTCTAAAGTACCTAAGTTTTATTTTTTACAGTTCTCATTTGAATAATCTAAAGTAAAATCATCTATTATATAGGAAATATTACATAATTTGTAGTTCTGTATAACTAGTCTTTAATAACTATTTATTGCTTTGCTTGATAAGTTGAATTACAATTATAAAAAACGATGATTTGACATTTAACTACAAAATACGATAAAAAGAGTGAATTAATTTGACTACACTACAACAAAACTATAAATGGTTTATTATTCTAGCGGGATGCAGTGTCTTTTTTTTGCATCCTGTCTTTACGGCTTCATTAGATATCAATGAGTGGAAAGAATGGAGATTAATTATATTTCTAATCGCTTCTTTGCTAATAGCCTGTCGTTATATTATTGTGTTGCCACCCGACGGTAATAGATTTAGTTTGGATTCATCTATTTACATCGCTTCTATTTTTGTTTTTGGGATTAACATGACATTATTGCTTTTATTTTGTAGCAGTTTAGTTAATGATGTTAGACAACGTCACACAAAGTGGAATATTCAAGTATTCAATTTTGCTACATATACGATAATGATTAGTACTTCCTATTATGTCTTCATTTTAACTGGGGGAAAACTGGGCTATATTGACATAGAAAGTTCTGTCTCATACCTATTAGCTATTATTAGTTACAGTCTAGTGAATATTATAATAGTTGGATGTTATTTCCTGACTAGATCTGAGGACCGATTTTATTCGTTATTAAAAGATATTATAATTGAAGCAATGCGAAATTATCTAATAATATCTACATTAGCTTTCGTACTGATTTCCTTATTAGAGTTATACCCTATACTTGGATTAGTGCTATTTACAACCATGATAGTAGTGTTTTCATTCGTTCTTAAAAAATATTTCGAGTTATATGAACAAGTCTATAATGATAAGATATATATAGATCAAATCATGCGTGCATTAACAATTGGTATTTTAACACTTAATGATGAAACGGGAGAAATCATACTTAATGATGCTGCTTCCAGAATGCTAAAGAAGAGTAAAGATGAAATAAGAGATCTTCTTTTGTCCGATACTAAAATATCTCAAAGTAATTCATTTTGGGATATTCTACGTAATGAAAAAAATATCCTTAATAAAAAAGTACTTTATAAGACAGAAAAGGAAACATATGTATTGTTAGTTTCGCAGACAGAACTTATTAATCACTCGAATGAAGTAAGTGCGCGAGTCTTTCAATTTTTAGATATAACGGAAAGTGAAGCTATTGAAAAACGTATGTATCAATCAGAAAAGCTTGCGATGCTTGGGGAGTTATCTGCAGGTGCAGCACACGAAATCCGTAATCCATTAACAATTATTAAAGGATTTATGACGCTTATGAACAGTTCTCTTTCTGAAAAAGAACAAGAGAAGTTCCATGTTTCCTTTATGGTGAATGAATTAGATCGCATTAATTACATCGTAGAGGATATGCTTAAACTTGCAAAACCTACTGAACCAGAAGTGAAAGAAACAAATATAAAAGAAATGATTGAGACGTTTATTAACAATTACAAGGATTCTAATGAAGCGGATAACATAAAATTTGATCTGTTGCTTGATGCCGAACAGGTAAAGGTTGATCATAAACAGTTACAGCAAGTATTCTACAATCTAATTCGAAATAGTACGGAATCAATGGGGCAAGTAGGCCTAATCCGAATGTTTTCAAAAGTGAAACATGGGCAGTATCATCTATATATTGAGGATAATGGGAGTGGCATTTCTGATGAACTACAGGAGTCCATATTTAAACCATTTATGACAAATAAAGATACAGGAACTGGGTTAGGTCTTCCAATTATTAAACGCATTATTGAGTCGCACCAGGGCGAAATTTCACTGGAGTCAAGCTCAGAAAATGGGACAACATTTCTAATAACATTACCAATAGCAACTTAAATAAGGAAGCAGGAGACCATTCTCTGCTTCCTTCAGACTTTTCCACACAAGGGTAGGCATTTCATTCCGATAATATTCCCAGTCCCCCCACTTACTGCATTATTTTGAAAATACGTTGTTGCTTTCAGTTTAACAATAGAGTATTGTCCATTATCTGCTAGTAATTCACTTACAAAATATAAATTTTCAATTAATTTAAAAAGCTTTATCAAAAATATGGTACTCAAAACATGTGTGTGATAACGCTGTTTAGAGGATATTTAATAGTACTTAACGAATAGTAGTAGATAAGTATATCGAAGCGCTTTAGATTATAAATATAAGTGAGGTCATAGGTAATGGATAAAAGAATACAAGAATTAATTGATCGTACGAAAATAAAATTCAGTTTAGATAACTACTACTTACAAAATTATAGTCTGAATCGTAATGTCGATATTTTTAATGCTACGAGTTATACACTGTTGATGGAGTGGTTTCCAAAGCATATAACGGAATTAGAGGATGATGATTCAAATCCTGATGGTACAGCAGTTATTGAGATTGATGTAAACACACATAAATTCAACCGTGTTATTTTTGTCATGGGTAAAACGTACGCAAATAACGGGATTTCATTTGCTAATCTTGATACAAAAGCAATTATTAAATGGATTGAACAGGAAACGGGACTTATCTATGGAAAGCAATTTCAACTAGATAAAGAGGAAGATGGAAAACTATATTTTAAAGAAGGAATTGATGGTGTTGCGGTTTCAACTGCTGGATATATTGACATTAAATATAACAAGGAAGGTCAGCTGATCTTCTTTGCTGTCGATGGACAATTTTCTTCAAAAGAGATGATTAAAGAAGAAACGTATACGCTTATCCTTAAAGAAGTAAAACATTTAGCGATGGAACAATTGAAGTTGGTTGAATTCCCTGCTGATGAACAACAAAAACGTATTCCGGTATATGCGGTGGAAGAAATTTATATTACAAATGCTGGAACATCAACGATTCCATTTGAATTCATAGTGGATGTAAGGTCTTATTTGAAAATAGAGAAAACAATATTTTGGAACGATCCAATTGATAAGCCAATTGATAAGCCATTTGATATGAAAGAGATTAGTTTGACTGAGGATGATATATCAGTAGAACAAGCATTTTCGCGGGAACCATCTCCTGCTTCTTTCCCAATTACAAAGGAAGAGGAAGAAAAATGTCTGCTTGCAGTCGAGAAATTATTACGCCAGGAGTATCCTGATGACACTGGGAAGTGGATACTTAAAACATTAAATCGAGACCAAGGTTATATTCATGCAGTAGTAAGAGCTAAAACTCAGGATAATCCTCTCTTTTTATTTCAAAGAAAACTAGTGATTATAATTGATGCGAAGAGCCTTCAAGCAATTAATTATATCGATAACAAACCATTGTTGGAGATGTATACTGATCAATTTCAAGCAGCTGATAAAGTAACACTCACACAAGAAGAAGCATTTGAGAAAATAGAAGAATTGTTTGAGCTAAAACCTTATTATGTCTATGATTTTGAACAAAAGAAATATCTTTTATGTGGAAAATTAGATTGTGATTATGGTGTGCATGCTGGAAGTGGTGAAGTCATTTCTTTAAGTGACTTGTAGTTTGGTTGATCCAGAAGTAAAGTTAATTATAGTATTCTAAAGTGATGTATGCCTAAAGAAATAGGAGTGTTTTACATAGAAATATTAGAACTATACTATAAAAAATATACAGATACCGCGCAAACGTCTGATTATGTAGCGTGGGCCACTCAATGTTTGTATATGAAAATAAAAATAAAAGAGGTGTTAAATGAACAGGATTTCTCAAAGATTACTAGAGAAGTGGATTAAAGTTCCACGCTCCATTAGGCTGTTTGTATTGAATTTTATAATAATATTCTTTATCCTTCATTTAATGATTGCAGGATTGAAATCACTATTCGAATTATCTATAGATTTTCCAGTTCTTTTATTTGTCATCATAATTTCTTTTCTAGCCATGATGATTTTTCGGAAAAATAATTAACACAATTTTTATTGCCTAAAACTTTCACTGTCAACAAATTTTTTTATTTACATCGCGCAAAAAATGAAGAGGTGGAATAGTGGGGACTGAACTTACGTTTATAGTTAGTACTTTTAAGAGGACAATAATTCATTTGTGCTCTTTTTTAATACGTCATCTTGTGGAATAATATGTATGGTGATGGTATATATGATAAGATGCAAAAATTACATTAAAATTCTTGTGTTATTTCTATTAATATTTTTCCCCCAACTTGCACCCGTTAACTTATATGGTGCTGTTTTGTTTTTCGAAACTTTCAAATAAACAAATTAGAAGCGATGTGAAACGTTTACTGTTAGTTTAACGTAAAAAGATTGTAAGTTTATATAAAGGTGGATTGAATTTATGAAAGAAAAAGATTGTGAAAAGTGCGGGAAGAAAATGATAGAATGTTATGCTGACCAGGGATTAAAGGGAATATTGGTTAAAAATCCACAAGGAGAGACGTTATTTAAGAATAAAAAACATACTCGTATTAATCCTTATGTATGCGTAAATTGTGGCTACGTAGAGTGGTATGGCCGAAATCCTAAAGACTTAATATAAAACCATATATCTACAGTCAGGAGAAAGGGTTTTAATTTGAGATTTGGCATAAAAGATGTTCAGAAAACGGTAATTATTAGCTTGGGATGGTTAGTTGCCATCACAATAACGGTTGCCATTGTATTTAAAAATATAGAAGTATCTACGCACCAATTATTTTACATATGTTTATCAATGGAATAAATGTAGTGGCTGTAAATCTTATGTTTTAAGTTATAGATGGAGATTAGGAAGAATAAAAAAATGCAAGAAATGCCTTATTGTTGTAGAAAGGAGGGATTAAATTGCTGGAAGGAAAGAGACTTCAAATAGCCATGGGGACATGTGGAACGCTTTTTGTTGTTTTTGCTATGCTCACTAATAATGAGGAACTCCTATCAGTTCCTTTCTTGCAATATTTATTAGGGTTTATAGCTATAAGCCTGTTACTGACAGGAATATCAGTGTTCCGCAAGAATAGTAAGAAAACAGGTGTTTTTTTAAGTTTTATGTCTTTATTTATAATTGGAATTATTTTGTTTAATAACACCATTACGATAAAAGGATTCATGCCGCTAATCGTTTTAGGTGTATTTGCAACTATCCCTTTTGTTATCTTTTATCTTGTTACCCACTTTTCAAAGAATAAAAGCAGGTTATGAACAGGCAGGAAGGAAGGGGTAATTTGAATAAGTAGATTGCTTGTCCTGTTTTTGGCAGGATTTATTGGATTATCACTTCGGTATATGGTATTAAAGTAACTGGTGACAATAGTACAACAAAAGATCGTCAATTGAGGCGATGTATTTTGTTCAAGAATTATAGGAGTATTATGTTAAAATTAGTATGTGAACAGGTGTATTTAAAGTTACAGGTAGTAATGTTTTACAATAGACTACTAAATAGGGAGATCAATATAATGATTGTAAGGGAAATAAAAACATCTGATGCAGAAAATTTAGCAGTGCTTATACAAGAAGTTGAAGGAAGTTCTCAATATATGCTTTGGGAAGAAGGAGAAAGAAATATTCAACCAGAGAATCAACTAAAGATGATTGAGAGTATGATGAATAACGAAAATTCTACTATACTTGTTGCTGAAGATGGAAATATGTTAGTTGGATACTTGCTGGTTATTGGTGGGAATGCAAGGAGAAATAGACACTCTGGTTATATTGTGATTGGAATATTAAAAGATTTTAGAGGAAAAGGTGTTGGAACTCTGTTGTTGGAAGAATTAGAACAATGGGCATTTAAACATAACCTACGTCGATTAGAATTAACGGTAATCACTCGTAACGAAGCTGGTTTGTCCCTATATAAAAAGATGGGGTTTGAAATCGAAGGGACAAAAAGAGATTCATTATTTATTGATGGCGAATACCTTGATGAATACTATATGTCAAAACTTTTATAATGTCATATATTTACTCATATATTTACTCATATATTTACCAGGTGCAATAGTTTAACAAGGGATCGTCGATTAGGACGATCCTATTCTTATTTGAAGAATTATTGGAATTTTATGTTAGAATAAATACGTGAAATAATGTACTTAAAAGGTAGGTTAATGTAAGATTGTACATTAGATTAGGGGGATCCGAAAGTGAGTGAAGCACAAAAGGATATAAAAATCACAAGTTATACCATAATGGCTTTGTTAATACTAGGTGCCTTTCAGATGATTTTTGATGAAAATCATAAAAATGACTACTTAGGTGGGTTATTTTTGATAGCTTTTTGGCTAGTCAACTGTTTATATACTTTTTATAGTGATATAAAAGAAGGTAAAAAGATGTTTGCTTTATTCAATATACTTTTAGCAATTGTTGCTTTCAGTATTTTATTATCATATAGTATCAAAATGATATTTCACTAACGGATGCAAGCGTACAAGAAGCAAGGTTTTCAGTTGAAGGAGCCGTGGTTAAGAATTGCAAATACAAATTATATTAGTCATATCTATAATAATAATCTTAATGATTAGAAGAAGAAATAATGGAAATGACAGTACTAAATTCACTGTTAAAAAGTATATATTTGTATTAATTTTTACTGTCGTACTTATAAATATGATATTGTTTTTTATTCTTTGAAATACAGATCGTGATGTTGAACAAGGTAATTAGTTATAATAAAAATATATAAAAAATGGTCAACCAGAAAAATCAGGTTGACCTAATATTACCAACGGTCAGAATAGTTTAATAAAAATTTAAATTGATCAGTCTTACTTGAAATAAAAAGAACTGCTAAATTAGAAAGTTATTTCTTCACTGCATGAATAAAATGAATTGTCTCGAATGCAGACAAATAATCTGTTCTATCTCTAAAGAAAAACTCATTTATCATAGTTGGTGATAAATGTTCATAAATTAATAAACCTGATTTTTGTAACATGCTCTCTATTTCATTATAAGTGAAACTTGATTTCATTGGTTCTCCACTTGCCGAAGCCATTTTCACCATATTTTCCACTCTATTAGATATTCCTTTTTCTACGAAGAGTTTTTCGTCTGCATAATCAAAAACAAAAGAGCTACCTGGCGGGGTATTTGCAAACAAATAATAAATCAAATTCGCATTTTCCTCTTTTGTTAAATAATACGAAACACCCAAAAGGCTAAATAAAGTTTTTTTGTTATTAAATCCTTTATCTATTAAATCTTGCATAGAAAACTTATTAGTAAAGTCCATAGAAACAAAATGAAGATTATTCGGGATATTAAGTTGAGCATCTGCTAACTTTTTCTTTTTAAACTCTTGTGTAACTGGATGATCAATTTCAAATATCTTTAGGCTGTTGTTTAACTCTGGGTATCGGTAACCGAAAGTATCTAAACCTGCCCCAAGTATGACATACTGTTCTACTCCTAACTTAACTTCATTAAGTAATACTTTTTCACAATAGGCAGAACGTGCTAAAGATATTGGTGAAAGTTGAACTTGTGTAATCCATTTTAAAATTTCTTCTGGACTATCTTTGTACCTCAAAGCAATATCTTTGTTAAAAAACTGTATTCCATCAATCATATTCCTGCCGATAGCTGAAAACTCTTCTTCGGAAATTAAATCTTTTGCAATAAAATCATCAAATATTTTTGGTGTGTCATATTTACTGTGAAATGCTCGACTAAAAGCTGATAATAAGGAAGTTAAACTGGAATCATTTTGTTTCATACCATGTTCCTCCCATATAAAATAATAAGATTTCCCTGGCCAGGAGAATTTTATTATACATCATAAAAAATAATTTTTAAATTATAGCATAAATAAAATATTTTGTCAATAAATACACCAAAGTAATATATAGAAATGTTTTTAAAAAATTTAATTTAACTAACAAGTGCTTATCTGGAATAAGATTTTAAGGGTGGAATAAAAGTTGTTAAATAAACGGGTGCAAAAGTTAAACAAGGGTCGTCGATTATGGCGATCCTATTTTTATGTACTGGAATAATTATTGTAATTTTATGTTAAAATTAATATATGAACTACAGTAGTTAAAGTAACGGGTAGTAGATTTGAACAAGTAAATAAAAGATATTTAAGGAATTATGGAGATTTAAAATGGTTTATGAATTTAGTGTTATTACACAAGAACAAGCAGAAAACATTGCATTTAATTGGCATTATAATGGAGAATATTCATTTTATAATATTGGAAGCTGATGAAGATTGGTTTTCGATGAATAAGAAATTGCAAGCATGTTCAGCTGATGGGTAGGATTCCTTAAAAGGACTTGATAAGGGTGGTATGGAAATGCGGGACAGAGCTTCAGTTGTACTAATAGAAAATAAAAAGGTTGGACTAATAAAAAGAATTAGAGATGGTATCGTTTATTATGTCTTTCCTGGTGGTGGAATAGAAAATGGTGAGACACCAGAAGACGGAGCAAAAAGAGAAGCATTAGAAGAATTAGGAGTGGAAGTGAAGGTAATTGAATGCATTGCAGAGATTGAATTCAATGGAACGCAATACTTTTTCTTATCTGAAATAATTGGCGGAGCATACGGAACTGGGCATGGCGCAGAGTACATAGATGAGAATAGAGATAGAGGAACGTATCTGCCTATGTGGGTTGATTTAGATAGATTGTTGTCTATTGATGTTAAACCGAAAGAAGTGGCTTTAATGGTTCAATCTCGGATCTTTATACAAGTAATTTTATGGGAGAGATAAAATATATGAAAAACAGAATATGTCTGGTATTGATATTATTTTTTGTTTTAGGTTCTGCAATGGTAAGTAGTATGGATTCGCTTAGCCAAACTTTTAAGTCGATTTTTTATGGTACCGCTATGACCGTTTTAATTGGTATAGGATTAGTAAGTTTATATAAATTTTCAAGAAAGACTAAACATAACTGGGAGGAATAATCATTGAAGTTATATGGGGATTTTACGAAAGAAGATTGGTTGGATACACTTGGTGTTGGTGAAGACAAAATTCCTTTATCATTTATTATTCATGGTGAATGGGAACACGCGGATAATTTGGAAATGTGGAAGGAAATATTAAAAAATGACGTATGGCTACCTAAATGGAATACTGTAACAGGAAAATATAATGGAACTAAAGTCGGTTTTGCGAATGTTTTTGGAGGTCCGATGACAAGTTCGATAGTACACCAATTTGGTTTAGCTGGAACTGAAATGTTTATTCAAACTGGTTATTTTGGTGGATTATCACACGAAGTAAAATATGGAGATATTTTTATAGTCTCAGAAGCTGTAATGCAAGATGGGGTTTCACATTGGTACCTACCTAAACAAGAAGTAGTTGAGGCTAATGAAGAATTAGTAAGGTTAGCAATAGATTACTGTGAAAAGAAAGGATACAGTTATTCAACTGGCAGGGTTATTTCTACAAGTGCTATGCTGTTGGAAACAGATGAAATGGCAAATGGATGGGCTAATAAGGGTTATTCAGGTGTTGATATGGAGACTGCAACAACATTAGCAATTGCAAAGAAATTCAATAAAAAGGCAATTGGTTTGTTAAACTTGTCAGACCATATAATCAAAGGAGATACACTTTATTCATACACCGAAGATAGAGAAACACTAGAAATGGATACGGATGACAAAATTAGAGATGTTGCATTATACCTCACCTCTCATCAAAAGTAGTTTAATTGATTATAGAGGTATAAAGTTTTTTTTACACCAAAGGTATATTGAATGGGAAACAGTATTAAAGAGTTAAAAAGTACCGAGAGACAGAGTTATATAATGTAACTAGGCAGAAGATTAACGCAATCGAAAACAACAAATAAGATCCAAGTTTAAAATTGGCATTTGATATAGCGAATTATTTAGAAATCACTATGGAGGATTTATTTATACCAATGGGGAATGGAGGGTAAAAGAGTGGGTAAATCAAAAAAATATAAAATGTTCTAATTGTGAAAGCGCAAACTTTACAGAAGGAACAGATTATATGCCTGTAAAACCAAATAAAATGTCACTTAAAGGAACTAATAAAATTTATACGTTTTGCTTAAATTGTGGAGAGGTTCATTCTATTCGTATTGAAGATACCGGTATTTTTAAAAAGTGATGGAATTTTTACTTTTCAACAAAGGGTGAGAAAATGAAAAAATTTGGAAATGAGACTTGTATATTTATTTACAGGAGAATTTTTTTCAATTATTGTATTTACTTTTATCATGCTATTAATCCAAACAATAGTTATTCTCTACTATATGTATTATTTTATTAAATTTCATCTTACTACAAGGTCGTTTTTACTGGTTTGTAAAGTGGAGAAGTTTGGAGTCGAAAATTTAATTCCTCCTAACCTTTATAAGTTTTTAGGCGTACTAAAAAAGATAGCCCTTACTATTATATACAAAGCACCTATTATTCTCTTAATTGATACTTTTGTGTTAGAAAGGGTAACGTTTTCGGGCTTATTAACTGGTTTATCTATGTATTTGCTATTGTTGAGTATATAAACTATTTCCACATACAATTGACAAATTACAAAAGTGGAAGAGGAATGAAGTCTTCCATTGCCAATGAACTTAGCCCATTTAGATAGAATGCTATTTAGAAAAAGTACAACAATTGTTGATGTAGCTGCTGATAGTGAGTCAGTTAAACCAAACGGGTGCAATAGTGGAACAATGGTGAGAGGGATTTTCTTGAGATTTTTCAAAAAGAAGAGGGACTTGATTTTATATATATTAATAGATTGAGTAGTTATATCATCGGATTTTTAATAGCGTTTATATTATTGAGATTCTTAACGGGGAGGATTATACAAAAGCATGTTTTAAAAATGGGAAGTAATGACCAAATGGGGGAAGATTTTTGTATCAAGTTTAATATTCTTAGCCGTAGGTGTTGTTTGGCTAATAATTGATTTATCATTTGAGAAATTCTCATTCTTTAAGTCACAATCCACATTTTATATTATTTTAGGTATTGCTATTGCCCTTTCCCATGAAATCTGTGTTAACAAAGATACTTAAAATAAATAGTATAGATTGATGAACATTGTGAATTTTTATACTCAAAGTAACGGGTGCGTTTTTTCAACAAAAAAATATACAGGCTCTTTATTTTTAAAGTCAGGACTTTGATTTAAAAATATCTTGTAAGTAGAGTTCCATCTCAATTTAATGTCACAAGTAGACGGTATTCTGCTTCTTTTCTATTATTTCAATTTGAGATTTCTTTTTCTACTCCTTTTAGCAATAAAAAGAATAATAAAAAGAAAAAGTGTTGAAATAAAAACTGCATGAATAGATGAATCAACACCATTGTCAAATAATAATAAACCTATATAAAACAATAATGCTAAACAATAAACTACAACCGCTATAGCGACAATCACTTTTTCGGTCCCCTTCATATTTATCTCCTTCCATTTATAAATCACTTTACGATGTTAACATAAATGCAATACTGCTTAATTACTAAGTACATGTTGTAATCCATCATCCTCTAGTATTTCAAAATAGCTTATCACTTCTTGATCGTTCACACGCGCTCGCCCGCTTACCACGGCTTCTTCATTTTCACCATAGGAAACACTTACAGTGAAATTATATAGTCCATCTTCATTATCATTTTTTTCCAAGTTTATGTCGTCGGCATGCAAAGTATGATTAGAATAATATGCTGGCATCTGATACATAAAGGCGTAAGTTGTCAGATATTCTTGATAGATATTTTCTGTAAAATAAGCACTATACTGTTCTTCAAGATAGGCATTTAATTCTGTATTTTCTTCAGACATCACTTCAGCTGTACCATCTAAGATCGTTGCATTTTCAGGAGAGTCGATTAAACGAATTAGCTCCTCATCAGCTGTGGAAAATTGTTCATTCAAGACATGCTCGATCACTTCCTTTTTGTCACGATCATCAATAAAAAACCATTGCTTACCTCCAACAAAAACGATTAATCCCACTAATAAAATAAAGACGATACCAATAATCAAGTAATGTTTTGGTTTATTCGTACTATCCATTAGATCAGCACCTCCCGAGGTGGTTTAGAAGCAATTCTATGGCCACGTTTTTAATTAGATTTTTTGATTTTAAGAAAGTTGGAATTTATTACTGATCCCGGAAGGTTCCCTGCTTCCTTTAGATTTTTTCGTATTATACTAGAACTTCTATAATGAAGCGTTAAAATCCTTCTTATTTTATGAAACTGAAAATTAAGAGGTTGAAAAATAGATTAGTAACTCTACTTATTGGCACTAAATAAAATAGACTTAGAATTAGCTCTAAGCCTAAGGACGTTCCACCACTATCATTTTTATTCTTCTTTTTTAAATGCAAGTGAATGATTGAATTTGTCGTAAGCTTGTTCCAAAATATACCCATCTAAAACCATTCCAGCGGTATCCAGAAACAGAATTTCGACCTAAGAAGATTGGATAAAACCAAAATTCTTGAAAGCCTCGCATCCATACATACGTAAATCTGAATAAACACCTTCTAATACTCCCTGGATCAACAGCAAACGCTTGAGCTTGCTGAGTTTGAGCGGGAACATAGGATGGTGGTGGTGAAGAAGGAGGTCCAGTTTCTGGTCCTTGACCTTGACTAGGTGGTGAACCTGGAAAACCTGGTGAAGGTTGCATCGTGCCACCTGCCCATGGGAAACTAGGAATAAGTTGTCTTTCATCTAGATTTCCATAAGAATAAACGTCCTGACAATCACTTTTCCAATATTGTTGTTCATCATTAGAATACAAAATATCACTCCTTAACTTTTATCCATACCATCCTATTCATTAGGCATTCGTTTATAAACTTGGACTACTTTAAATGTGTGAATACCTATGTGAAATTGGAAAAAGATAGTTGAAAAATTTGTGTAGAGGAGAAACCATGCTAAAAACTGAAGAGCAGATAATATGCCCTTCAGTAAGGAAATGAAAAATACATTGCTAGGTTATGGTGGTGTTATGGTTTAGGAGTAGAAAGATGCACCAACAATAATCAAAAGAATAAATAATACAACAATCAAAACAAAACTTTCATTACTTTGACATCCCATAAGAATTCACCTCCTTTAAACAATACATAGTATTATTTTTTAAAAAACTTGATTGGACATTAAAGGATTCTGGGGATGGTTTTCTTATTCCTACAGACTTTTCCGCACTATAACAGTTTTTAGAAAGAAGAGTTGAATGCTTATACAAAACTCCAGAGTACGGTGATTTTTATTGGGGAATTTTTGGGGATAATGAGTTTGATGATCGTAAAAAAAAGACCTCAAAATAGAGGTCTGACTAAAATAGTATATTTACTGAAATTAATCCAATGATACAAACGCCATAGATAGACAATGCAAAAATTTTATTGTTTTTAGGTACTTCCTTAGTTTTAAATACGTTGATAAACTTGTATGTCAAAAATAGAAATGCCAAAATAGAAACGATTAAGAGTTCATTCATTACCGATTTCCGCCTTTACAAATTAATTATTAATATATATTATATGATAACAAAAAATTGAAAAGTATCAATATACTGGATTAAAATGAAGCGGAGAACCGTCCCCTTTTTCCATTAGATGTTGTCCGCCTATTTTTCATGATAAAATAAAGAAAATCAAAAACTTAGGATGTGTATCATGACCAAGCATAAGATTTATACAATGAGCTTCGCAAGTGTCTATCCCCATTATGTTAAGAAGGCTGAGAAGAAAGGTCGTACAAAAACAGAAGTCGATGAAATTATCTGTTGGTTGACAGGCTATAGCCAGGACGAATTAGATGCGCAACTTGAGAAACAGACAGACTTTGAGACCTTCTTTGCGGAAGCACCCAAACTAAATCCTTTCCGGGCTTTGATCAAAGGAGTGATCTGTGGTATCCGAGTGGAAGACATCGAAGAACCGACTATGCAAGAAATTCGTTATTTGGATAAAATGATTGATGAATTAGCAAAAGGAAAAGCGATGGAGAAAATTTTGCGGAAATAGTATTTATTTTAATGAAATCTTTATCAAAAATGAGCCCTGTTGGCTCATTTTTTTATGGGAACAGATTTAGAGCTTGATTAAAGAAGCAAAGAACCGTCACCTGCTTCCTCTTGACAACTCACGCTATTCTGTATTACTATATACTAGTAGCTAGTATTACTTATTACCGTTGTTATAAAATATAGTGAAATATAAATGAGGCGATAATTTTGGAATATATCACAGAAATGTTGAAAGGGGTTCTTGAGGGGTGTGTGCTTGAAATCATCAGTCGTGGCGAAACTTACGGTTATGAAATTACGCAACAGCTACGAGAACTTGGCTTCACTGATGTGGTTGAAGGTACAGTTTATACGATTACCATGCGGCTTGAAAAAAACGAACTGGTAGAAATCGAGAAAAAAGCCTCCACTAAGGGACCACCAAGAAAATTTTATACACTAAATAAAGCAGGACAAGAACAGCTTGAAACTTTTTGGAGAAAGTGGGAATTTGTTTCAAATAAAATTAACGAACTCAAAACTAAAATAAAGTAAAAAGGAGAATGAATATGCGTATTTTTGAAAAAATTGTTGTTAGTATGAATGATAAGCGGGAATGGAAAGAGATGGAGGCACGTGCGAAGGCACTTCCAAGTGAATACCATAACGCTTACAAAGCGATCCAAAAATATATGTGGACAGCTGGTGGACTTACCGAATGGAATGACATTAGTCGTATCTTTAACGGCATTTTAGACATGTTTGAGGAAGGTGCAGCAGAAGGTAAGAAAGTCACTGACCTTACGGGTGAAGATGTGGCTGCTTTCTGTGATGAACTAGTGAAGGACTCGGAAACATGGAAGGACAAATATAGTGCTAAGTTAAACAATACGATTGCTCGTGACTAAAGTAAGATAGAAATAGTATATTCTATTTGTGTATTACATTTATAGTTAATATTTTTTAATGCACTTTTTCAGCGGGAGGATTATATGTACAAATATTTAAGCTTTATTATGCTAATAACGGTATTCCTTCTATTATTATTAGCCTTCAATAAAATAACCTTAGGTCTGTTTTTTGTTATTTTAGTCCCATTAGGCATAGCCATGTTAATTAAAGGGATTATAGAAATCAAAAAAATCATAAAACAATATACGAATTAATAGTAGTTGTGGTAACTGATTGATTTGATGGTATGCATAGTCTCGTTTCATAAGGTAAAATTATGTTTGTGGAATATCTAGTAAGTAATTTTAAATAAAGATACCTGCCACTTTAAATGGACAATTGTCTCTTTGGAGTGTCGGGTATCTTTTTTTGTTATTTAAAAATGGCTTATGAGTATATTTCAGCTTAACTTCTAACTAGAAAATAACTTCCAATTAGTTGTGAATGATAGCGTATGTATTAATTTTCACGGGGAACGCTCTTACTATAGAAAAATTTAGGAGGTGTGGTCCGAAATGGATATTGCTATCATGGGGGCTGGCCTCTCCGGTTTGGCCTGTGCTATTACGCTTGAAAAAAATGGTGTTACGCCAACGATATATGAAAAACGGAGTAAAGTAGGGGATCGTTTTGTTAACGGAGAGGCGCTGCTGTCTATTTTCACAAGACCAGTTCATGATTGTGTTGAATCATTTTCAGAAAAATATGGGATTTATCTTAAACCGACTTCGAACATCCAGAAGATAGAGTTTTTTTCAAAGAATGAAATGGCAATTATAGAAGGTCAGTTAGGTTTCACGAATATTCGTGGTAGGGAACAAGATTCATTTGAAAAACAGCTAGAAGAACAAACGAAATCATCAATTCACTTTAATTCAGATGAAACATATGAACAATTGATTCGTAAACATTCACATGTGGTGATGGCAACTGGAGACGGTGCTTATGCAAAGAAGACACGAAATTTTAGAGAAGACTTAACTGTTTCGATAAAAGGGGTGACAGTTGAAGGGACGTTTGACCGTTATACTGTCTTGACTTGGATTGATTATGACTTAGCACCTTTTGGGTACTGCTATCTTATTCCATTTTCAGAGAAAGAAGCAAATATCTCAATAGCTATCCCAGACTTACCTGAAAATGAAGCTGTAAACATCAACAATTTATGGAGCGTTTTTCACGAAAAAGTCCGTTCTCAGTTAAAGCAGGAATTACCAATAACCGATCAGTTCCAAATTACTGGTTACCCAATAGGAATTTGTAAGTCAGGGCGGATAGGAAATACATTTCACGTTGGAAATTGTTTTGGTACTACGATGCCCTTTATGGGATATGGACAGTATGCATCTATATTAAGTGGAATTTATGCAGCTTATGATTTGTGCGGTTTAGGGAAGTATGAGGAACTAATGAAACCACTTCGTCAGAGCTATCAAGATTCAATTGTTTTAAGAAGGTCGATGGAGCAATTATCAAATAAGGGATTGGATCTAATTATTTACTCACTCCAAGGCTACTGGGGAGAAAAGTTGTTCCATACGAAGCGCATTAGCCCACTGAAAGTTGCAAGCTATTTACTTCGCCCCTATATAAAAATGAAAAAAGAAGGGACCAGATAATGAGAAGCCCAAAAGAAATGCACCTTACCTCTGCTGAACTTGGTTATCTATGGACAGGTTATTCTATTAATGAAATGTCAAAGTGGTATTTAACCGTATTTCGTGAGCAAGCAGAGGATGAAGAAATAAAGGATTTATATACACATGCGCTAGAGAGTGCAAATGAAATCCTTGTCGAACGGAAAAAATTACTTAATAACGACGGGTATCCGAACGCAATTGGCTTTTCCGAAACGGATATTGATAAAAGCTCAGCTAAATTGTTTTCTGATCGTTTTTTACTGCACTATTTGCATAATGGTACTCGTCTAGGTCTTGAATTTCACTCCAAATCATTAGCTTCAGCAACAAGAGTAGATATTCGCACATATCATAGAAATTGTGTGCTATCTACTCTGCAACTACATGAGCGAGTAGTAGATATGCTTCTCAACAAAGGGGTGTATTGGAGAACGCCGACATTACCTGCCCCGTCGACTCCTGAGTATATTCAAAAACCTGATTATTTAAATGGGTGGCAGGGAGATAAACGCCCAATCAATAGTATGGAGCTTGCTAACCTTTATCAAATCATGGACCTCCTCATGATCATCGAAACAATGTGTAGAGGTTTTAGCCAAACTTCTGATTCTGACGAAATAGTTGATTTATTTCAGAAAGGGATAAAAGTAGCAAAAAAACAATACCATGCACTGGGTGAATTGTTAGAGAAGGATGATTTACCAATAGCCCCGAGTCTAGCAGCAGAAATAACAGACTCAAAGAAAAGAGTATTATCAGACCGAATCATGGTTACACATGTAGCTGGTTTACTTGGTTCTTTATTGTCCCAATATGGCTTTTCTCTCGGTGCTGCAATGAAACATGATTTAGTTTCAACGTATTCAGCACAAACTGTTAAAGCTGGCGCCTTTTCTGAAAAAGTCACCCGATTTCTGATCGAAAAAGAATGGTTGGAAAAGGTACCAGGAGCAAAATCCTGATACCTTAAAAAGTCGTCATTTCACAAAGAAATGTATGAAATGGAAAGGCCGGTTGACACGTATGTAATGAAGACAATAGCAAACAATTAGTTATCTATTTACATGACTCAAACAGATGATGTTTGCTTCATTTTTTTTGTGAAAGTTGTTTTTGCATATTTTATCGCAATTATGGCACTTGTGTGACGTCTTTTATTATCCTCTAGTAGTAAAGTATCTTCTGTTGTATTGTTAGATAATAAAATAACTTGCTTTTTTTAGTTCTAAAAAGAATTTATATGTAGATATAGTATATATCTAGTAGCCATGTGAGCGATCGCAAATAAAGGTGGGGCAAAATATGAATAAACAAAATTTACGAGAAGAAGCAATCAAACTTCATCGTGACAACTTAGGTAAATTAGAAATTACAAGTAAAGTAAAAATAGATAATGAAAGTGATTTAAGTCTAGTATATACGCCTGGTGTTGGAGATGTTTGTAAGGCTATTGTTGATCGACCAGAAGAAGTTGATCAATTAACCGCTAGAGGAAATATGGTAGCGATTGTCACAGACGGCACTGCTGTTCTTGGACTTGGAGACATTGGTCCAAAAGCAGCAATCCCAGTTATGGAAGGGAAAAGTATTCTATTTAAAAAATTTGCCAATATCGATGCCGTTCCACTTAGCTTAGATACACAAAATGTAGATGAAATAGTAAACATTGTTAAAGCACTACAACCAAGTTTTAGCGGGATTAATTTAGAAGATATTTCAGCACCGCGATGCTTTGAAATAGAAGAACGCTTAATAAAAGAATTAGACATTCCAGTTTTTCATGATGATCAACATGGAACAGCTATCGTCGTTTTGGCAGCATTATATAATGGCTTAAGGGTTGTTAAGAAAGAAAATAAAGTGGATAAAGTAAAGGTCGTAATCAATGGTGCTGGTGCAGCAGGTATTTCAATTGCCAAGCTTCTAATACATTCTGGTTTTAAAGATATCACCTTAGTGAGTCTAGAAGGTGTTGTCTGTAAAGGGGGAAAGTGGCTAAACACTGCACAATCTAAAATTGCAGAAGACACGAATCTAACTGGTATCACGGGGACATTAGATGATGCAATTGTGGATGCAGATGTATTCATTGGTGTCTCAGCTCCAGGGGTTATGAAAGCAGCGCATGTTCAAGCAATGGAAAAAGATGCGATTGTACTAGCAATGGCGAACCCAATTCCGGAAATTTATCCAGAGGAAGCATTAGCAGCTGGGGCAGCAGTAGTCGGTACTGGTAGATCGGATTATCCAAATCAAGTAAATAATCTACTCGCATTTCCAGGAATCTTTCGAGGTGCACTAGATGCTAAAGCAAAAGATATTACGGTGAACATGAAAGTAGCAGCGGCAATAGCAATTGCTGAAGTTATTACCGCTGAAGAATTAAGTCCAACTTATATTATTCCGAATGCACTTGATGAACGAGTTGCTAGATTAGTAGCTACAGCCGTAAAGAAAACGGCTATTCAAGAGAAAGTATGATAAAAGAGCAATATCTAGATCACAGGATCACGCAAGATCGTGCGTAGCGTGTCTTGGGGTGTGTCACGAGTGAACGGGTCTATATGAATTTCGTGATGCGGTCCATTTTTACTTACTCCGTGATAATCAGCTACTGCTCCAAGTTGTTCGAGTGTTTCAAGTTCGTTGGCAAATGGTCCGTGGTGCATCACTTGAATCACCATTTGTTTTGGAAGCGTAAAAAGCTCAAGTGCTTCATTGTTGGTTTCAGCTGTACTCGCAGCAGAGCGACGTGCAAGTATGATGTCATTCATTGTAGTTTGATCGTTAATCTTAGCCATAATCCGATAACGTAAAGAGGAAATCGGATTAATACTGTAAAAATTCGCAATATCAGCTGTTGGTGCGTCTTTTGGGTACCAGTAGAGTATTTCGATGATAGGTAAAGTATCTGAAACATGTTCCGTATATGTTAGTGTACTTAACAGATCAGAAATAAACGATTTCTTGCGATAAAACGCAGGAGTTCCAGGTGCTCCTGATCCTAAGATTGAAATATAGTTGGTCTCTGGAGTCATCACGATTTCTGGGAAGTCAGAAGCATGAAAGTGATCTACGTCTGGAATGTTCTCCAAGGTAGTTTTTTTTGTGCTATTACTGTTTTCTTTACTTTGGTTATGTTCGTTCATTTATTAAACCCTCCCATATAAATTATTCAAGATTTTGCTTCATTTCATCAAGTTTTGCCATTAATCTTTCACGTAAAAAAGGAGGATGGACATCTTTAAGTAGTGTACCAAAGGATAAAAGATAACTATCTAACCATGTATCAACAGGGAAATTTACTGCAACGGTGTATGAGCCGTCTTCGTTATGCGTAATCATCTGTTCGTTAAACTCATCATAGACCCGATACGCGCCTTGTGCGGAAATTCGAAGCGTTATCGGTATGGCAGATTCCCCAATTTGATTTTCTGCATTTTTTATCGCTTCTGTTGTTGGTCTCAAGATGAATGTTTGCTCTGAAACAGACACTTGATCCATGCGACTTATCTTAAAAATACGATATTCCTTTCGCCACAAACAATATCCAGAAAGATACCACGCATTTTGTTTGAATAATAATTGAAGCGGCTCTACATCACGTATACTTTGCTCACCGTATGAATTAAAATAACGAAATTGAATGACAAACTGTTGGATAATCGCATCTCTTAATAGAATAAATAGCTGTTTCTTCTTTTCGCCACTTCCCCATGGAGAAAAGTCAACGTCAATCCATTTTGCTGTAGGCTTTTTAAACAGCCTAGCTACTTTCTTTAAGATAAGATCTGTATTTGGAAAATCCGTGACGGCTAACGTTTGCAGGCCAACTAATATGTCTTCTTGTTCATCACTCGTTAACATCGAAGCATTGAAGGAATACCCCTCTAAAAGTGAAATCCCACCGCCTCTTCCTTTATTCGCATAGATAGGGATTCCTGCACCACTTAACACATCCACATCTCGATAGATCGTTCGTGTTGAAACTTCAAACTGCTCGGCCAATTCCTTTGCAGTAACCACTTTTTTCTCCAATAAGATATAGATGATTTCAAAATGCCTACTAATGGTCATGTGAAATCCTCCTGCTTCGATTTATAAGAATTGTTCTTCTTTTTTCTTTAAAAATTTCTCCATTGCTTGTTCACTATCAATGCCCATTCGCTCTGCCAAAACCATCAGCCACCAAATGGACTCCGCGATCTTATGCTCTAAATCTGCTTCTGGATTAGTCCCAGTTGGCCATCTTTCCTGTTGCGCCATTGCTAATCTCCCAACAAGTGCCGCATCGGTAAGGAATGCAAGTGCATCTTCCTCTACGGACCATTCTGAGCCATGATGTTTTTCCTCAAGTTTGTGATACGCCTTTCTAATTTGTAACGAACGATTCGATGCATTGTTAAATTCCATTTTCTATTATCTTCCTTTCTTTGTTTAACGTGTGGTAAGGACAGCTTGTTACATGATCATCCACCATGCCAATAGCTTGCATAAAGGAGTACATCGTAACAGGACCAATAAATTTAAATCCTCTTTTCTTTAAGTCTTTACTAATCTGAATTGATAATGCTGTTTGTGCAGGGATTTGTCCTTCTATATCCCAATGATTGATCAGTGGCTTAAAATCGACATACTGCCATAAAAAGGTTGAAAAGCTTCCAAACTCCTTTTGTATGTTTAAGACCGCTTGTGCGTTACTTCTCACGGATTTGAGCTTAGCAGCATGTTTAATGACAGTATAGTGCTCTCGTACATGCGTCAAATCATTATCCGTCAGTGTCGAACAATAACTAATATCAAAGTTATTAAAAGCTTTTTGATAAGCTTCTCGCTTCGCTAGTACGATACTCCAAGATAAACCAGCCTGTGCACCTTCTAATGATAGCATTTCAAAAATATATTGGTCGGATGTGGTCGGCACACACCATTCTACGTCATGGTACATTTGCATAATTGGATTATTTCCAGGCCAGGAACATGTCCCCATTTCCATTACCTCCTTTTCAATCTATAACAACTATACCATTCTAAATAAGACAAGGGTCTGTCATATTAAAAAATTAAGAAAGCAGGTGACGGTTCTCTGCTTCCAACAGACTTAAATTGTTAATGCAATTATGAAGCATCAAAAAATTGTGATATCTTAAGCTTTCTAAATAGAAAATCTGATCATTATAAAGGAAAGTGGCATACGACAACCAATTCGATAAATTCGAATTCAATCATTAATCGAATCGGCAAATACGAATGAATTCTAATTCCATTCGAACCCATCCTAAAAAAGGATGGGGGGGCTTAGGTTTCTAATTGTGTACTCAATAACATACTACTTAGAATATAAATTGTTTTAGTCCAATTACCTATTTTATGAGTGATATTTTAAAATCCAATTAAGAATAAGTAGTGAAAACGTTGGTTAGTTAGTGTATAATTAACAATTATTTACTAATAGTTTGGATTCAGAAAATAGATGAATTTAGGTGCGAAGGAATGAATTTTAATTACCCAGTAAACGAAACTAAATTTCAAATACCAAGAAGGATAATTCATGGGACAACTACAAAAGGAATTTTAGATATTAATAAGCATGGAATAAGATCAAGAGGTTTTAATATATTTGGTAAGCAGAACCTAGCAATTTCTTTAGATTTTGGTGAAGGTTTTTATTGTTCATATGATAATCGTGTTTGCAGAAGACAAGTTCAAGCAAGAGCAAAGACAAAAGCTGACGGGTTCAAGTTGCCAAATATACGTCCAGTAGTAATCGAGATTCATGTAAACCCAAAGATAAATCAAGATACCTCGTTAAAGTGTGTTTATTTTGATGGCAATATTAATAAAGATGGAATAGAATGGGCTGAATTCATTGCATTCCATAGAGTTATGAAGGATAAGAAAAATTGTATAACTTCACCTTGTCATAATCATCCGGATATAATTATTGGACCAGTTGCCGATGGAAACGCAATAACAAGTTATGCTAATGATGTACATACTGGGATATTACCAATTAAGGATTTCTATAGCGAAGTTACCAAATCAAATTGGTTTCCGGATTATCGGCAAATTGTTTTTGGGGAAAAATCGATAAAATATCTAAAACCAGTTTTAAAGTTTAGGTGAAGGGTATATAATTAGCAAAAGGTGGTGTAAAAATTTATGGATAAACATTCAAAAGATGAAATACTTAAAATGTTGAAGTTAATTGAATCAAGCGCAGTAGAAATCTATAGGCAATTAGATTTTGAAAAAAATGAAAATGTAAACACTAAAGCTAAGTCATTGATAAAGAAGTATGAAAGTAATATTGAAATAATATTAAATAAACCACAAGGTGGAGCTTTAGCGCCCGAGGAAATTGCAGAAATGATAATAGCCCAAGATTACTATAAAAATGGAACTTACGAAGAAGCTCCTACGGCGGAACATGCATATTAAAAGAACCTATTTTAACTACTTTTAAAATAGGTTCTTTTAATACAATTAATGCAAAAACATTTTTATATCCCCAGTTAATAAACTACGAATACTATCACCATCAAAAAAACCAATTAACATCTCTTCTGTTAATTCTATATGCTGATTACTGTTAAATACACGTAGGATTAGATTTGTCTCATTTTACTTGTCCCGTTTAATTTAATTGAAAATTCATGTTAAACTGGATTTAAAATGAAGCTAAGGGTCTTAAATATGAAATGCCTTGTTGAATTTTTAGCTACTGACTTATTAAAAGGTGTTGAGATAAAATGAAGTTAAATCAGGATACGCAATATATTAGGGAGGTTTCTCTCAAAAAGGAATTAATTTCTTCCTATCAAGAATTCCCATTTAACATCCCAGTAATCGAGAACTTTAGTGAGTTAAAGCTCCATCCAAATGTTACGTATATAATTGGAGAAAACGGCATGGGGAAGTCTACGTTACTAGAGGGCATTGCAATTGCATTGGGTTTCAACCCAGAAGGTGGAACGCTAAACTTTAACTTTTCCAGTTATAATTCGCACTCGAATTTAGATCAATATCTCCGAATAGTTAAGGGAATTAATAAAGCAAAAGATCATTTTTTCTTTAGAGCTGAAACCTTTTATAATGTTGCAACTAATATAGAGGATTTAGATAATGAACCCTCCTCTGGTGCAAGTGTCATTGATTCCTTTGGAGGAAAGTCATTGCATGAACAATCCCATGGAGAGTCTTTTTTCGCAGCATTTACGGAACGGTTTCAGGGCAATGGTCTCTATATATTAGATGAACCAGAGGCGGCTTTATCCCCATTAAGACAATTGTCTATGTTATCTAGAATCAATGAGTTATGTAATCAAGGCTCTCAATTTGTTATCTCTACCCATTCTCCTATCATTATGGCGTATCCAAATGCTTTGATCATTCAATTGAATGAAGAAGGAATGACTGAAGTTAGTTTGGAAGATACATTTCATTATACTATTATGAAACAATTTTTTGAGGATAAAGATCGACTACTTCATCATTTGTTTCAATAATGGAGAAAAAAAGGGTGATTCGATGTTAAATCAAATCACCCTCTTACTTTTAGCTATTACTATCGTTGTGCTTCTTACTAGGTAGTTTATTGCTTGGACGACCATTGCCTTGCCGCTTCTTATTTTGTTCTGCTTTCTTTTTGTTTCTATTAAATTCTTCTACAAATTCATGTGTATCCAAAGAAACACCTCCTTCTCGACTCTAGTTTAAGTTAACCTTCCCTAACGATATTCATACATTCTCCCAGATGGAATTCGGAGGTTTAGCGTATCATTTTGATGGATGAAAACCAGTTCCAGCGTATCCTTACATATCATGGAATGTTCCTCCCGTTTAAATTCTAGTATAAAAGTAAATAAAAACCCCAATTTAAGGGTTATTTAGATTAAAATGAGGAGCTTTCCTACTGCGACAGTAAACCTATGCCCATGTCCCACTGGTTGTGGTAAACTGAAAAAAACAGCTTTTTTTTGGAAGGGGTATGACAGGATGAACCTACATAAAAAGGTCTCGACGCTTTCGAAAGAGGACTTGGTTGAATTAGTTATGGATTTAGTCAAGGGTGATGAAAATGTGAAGCAAAAAGTGGAATATAAGCTACTCACCCCTAATGATGAAGTGAAGGCTAGTAAACAATTAATTCGAAAGTATATTAATGCGTATAAAAGGCAGGGGTTCATCTCTCGGGGGAATGTATATGCTGCACTAAAAGGAGCCGAGCTTGTGCTTCAAAAAGGTAGGGAGAAGCTTGTCAGTGGAGAAGAAGAGACAGCTGTCCACTTGGGAATTGCCATACTTTCAATAGTTGTTGAAATGCTTCAATTTGCGGATGATTCCAATGGAGAAATTGGTTATATAATTAATGAAAGTACCACTCTTATTAGGGATGGCTCTTCTTTGGTGCTTCTATCTAGCGATCATCACAAACAGGATAGTATCTTTCAGCTAATTTTGAAGGAAGCAATGCATAAGCGCTATGATGACTGGAGTGATTTCCGTCATGAGCTGTTAGATGTGTGTACGGTTTATTCTGCCAGGTCCTCTGCTAGACAAATGCTGGAGAAAACGTTGGATAAGCTTTTAACACAAGCTTCAACGATCTCTTCTTGGTCGTCGAGTTATGATCAAACAATACTGAAAGAGCTTCAGTTTAAAATTCTGGAACGTAATGGGGAATTGGAAGAGGCGAATCAGTTTATCAATCAAAATTTGGAATTTGAAAACTTTAGGGAAATGGCCATTGAGAAAGCAATCGAAAATGCGGATTTTTCATTTGCTGTAAAACTTTGTGAAGATGGAGAAAACAACGATATTAAATATCTTGGCCTCGTGAAAAAATGGAAGCAATATCGTTTACAAGTCTATGAAGCACAAGATGAGGTTGAAAAACAAAAGGAGATTCTCCTGGAGTTTGTTTATGATAATGAATACGATGCATATGGTAGGTTGAAAGATTTATATCCTGCTGAGAAATGGAAAACTGTAGTAGAAGAGATATTCGAGGTGTTGGAGAACAAATCGGACCATCTACCATATGTCTATGAATACATGGCAAAAGCAGAGAACCGAGGAGATAAGCTGCTTAAATACTGTAAGGAATCACCAATGACAATTACAGAACTCTATCCGTATTTAACGGATGATTATCCGGATGAACTTAATCAACTATTCACAGAATATATTAGGCGCGAAGCAGAGCGAGCAACAGACAGAAAAATGTATCGAAACGTTTGTAGGAAATTGAAAATATACCAAAAAGCTTGCGGAGAGTCAATATTCCAAGAAATGGTCAACGAACTAAAGCAAACCTATCAACGCAAACCCGCATTTGTCAACGAACTAGACAAAATCAAATAGGGACAGACTCGCCCCATCGAAAACATTTGTTGTTCCCACAAGACAAAGAATGCTTCAAAGAGTTCGCATCGCACGAAGAAAATCGATTTATATTTTCGATGAGTGTCAACCATTTGCTACCTTTTCTAGATAGTGTATCTTTGTTTTATAGAGGTGATAAAATCACTTTTCGCCTGAGTGCCTGTCACCACCTGTAAGTTTGTTGGATATTGAAATATTAAAGTAATTATATTCATATATAAGTAAGTAAATCTTTTTCAATGGGTGGTTGCTTTATTAAAAGGTTTTTTTATTATTTTGGTTCGACAGTTGTTATTGGATTTATTATTTATTTGGCAAGTAAATTTCAGGTTTTCTTTGTAAAGGAATCCCTTATCAGATATAGTTTAATGCCTGTTGTAATATATGCAACTATATTTCCTGTTGTTATTGGACTCTTACTAAGATTACCAAAGTTGATAATTGAAATTAAACAGAATAAACAATGGACATTTGATTGGATAAAGTTTATTGCGATTGGATTACCATCTTTTTATATAATAGCAATGTCTTTTTTACCATTTGCTGATTTAGAAGCAGTATCGATTAAAGTACCAGAGATGAACATGCTTGATAGTCCAACATTTCAAATAATCGCTGGCGTTGTTTTTGGATATATTTTATTGGATAGTTTAAAGAAATAAAGTTCTTGAAGTAACGGGTGTCACTTTAGTTGAAGAAGGCTTCGTCTACACAAGTAAATCCTAGTTCTTAGAAGTGATTTGAAATCCTGCGAATAAGCGAGCATATCGAATCTAACTGAGGGAGTTTAAGAAGAATATTAAATTTATATGATAAAATCTTAATGGCAGGAAAGGGTGATTGAAATGGAACAACTTGTATTTTTTAACTTTTTATATATTCTTCTTTATGTTGGTATTTTAGGCTTTGGGATATATTTTGTAGTTACTTTACTAAAAAGATCAAAAGAAAGAAATGAATATTTAAAAGAAATTCGTAATGAAATCAAGGAAATTAGAAAGAAATAGATTTTTTGCTAATAGGTGCGTTTCTTCAAGAGGTGCCTGGAAACTGACACTTTTTTATTCAAAAAGGAAGCAGAGAATCATCCCCTGCTTACTATGTCTATGATCCGTCGGCTGTGGTTACACTTAACTTAAAAGGATGAGGACAATGGAATTTTATTATGATGTAATGTTTGGTATGGATAAGCAGATGCATCTTTTTAGTTATGGGATTATTTCACTATTGGTTGGGATAGTTGTTGTGGCCATGTCGCATAATCAAACTGTTAAACAAAGAATAAGTGTTGCTTGGGTTTTTTTAGTGACGGTTGGCACAGTGGAAGAGTATCGTCAATATATGCTACCAAATAGGAGTGCCGAATTTCTAGATGCTATTGCAAATTTGTTAGGTATTACAGTAGGATTATCAGTACCATTGCTTGTATTATATATGATTAAATACCGTAATCGTTTTGTTTTTAAGTTATTTGCTGTTTACAGCATTATACTGGTCCCTTTGTTTCTTGGCTTAATCTATTTTAATCAACGGCCATTTGTTATTCTCCAAGAACCAACACGAGAAAATTTGCAAAACCTTCTCGCGATTGTTGGATTATAGAGTGGAAGCATGGGACGATTTTAGGGAAAATCGTAATTCAATACCATTTACAAGTTTGATATTGAGTCCTGCTGCATGATGACGAGCATTTTTAGAGAAGTCCGCCATCAACACCATGTTTTCATAGATTGGAATGGACTTTTGCGATAGTATCGTATGACAGATTTTCGTTTAACTAAGCTAACCGTTAATGGTCTCGATTTACTATATAATGCAAAAAGTGTTTCAAAAAAGGACTTTTAGGACTGATTTCTTCTAATAACTCGAGAGCAATGCAGTAATGATCCCACATCTCCTTCTTGGCACCTTCTACGCTGAGGACTGAAACATACGTGGATTTATCATGATCCGCATCATTCCCAATTGGTTTTCCAGTTACAGACTGATCGCCCTCTACATCTAGCAAATCATCTTTTATCTGAAATGCTATACCAGCATGATAAGCAAACTTTTTCCATGCAGCTATTTCAACATCACTTGCTTTAGCTAGAATAGAAGGGATGACGAGGGATGCTTCAAACCCAATGCCTGTTTTGTAAAAGCACATCTGATTCAATTCTTTTAAACGCAATTGCTTGCCTTTAGCATCCAAGTCCAATGCTTGCCCCTTACACATATCCGCTGTTACTTTTGCTGTATATTGAATCAATTGAAGTACTAGATGTGAGTCAAATTGATCTAAGCGTGTTTGCTCTTCAATTGCCTTTTGCGTTAAAAAGAGTCCCGTCAATTCAGCGATTGCAACGTTGTGTACTTCATGAAGAGTTGGATTACCTCTTCGGAACGTAGCATTATCTTGCGATGGCAAATCATCAAAAATTAGTGACGCCGTATGCATATATTCTAGTGATTTCAGTAAAGGAACGATGGCAGACTCTGCTAAACCAAATTCTTTTACACCCATTACCCATGTCATGATTGGCCTTAACCTTTTCCCATCACCTTCTAAACTATAATTTGCTCCCTCAACAATACTGTCAAAAGGTAATGCACTACTTTTAGCAATAGGTAAATACTTGTTTATTTGTCCACGCACATGTTTGAACGTATCTAGAAACGCTTCCTGTTCCTTCGATTGCTTTTTAAAACTTAGAATAATATCATCTCGAAGTAATTTATCGAAAAAATCCACATCATCCGCTTTTTTGACCATCTGTTGAATAAGGTTGTTAAATTCAGGTTGTTCAAAAAAGAACAATTGGATCACTTCGTTGTATGCTTTACTACCCATTCTACTTTTATAGCGTTTTAAACCATTAATTGCCCGGTCTAAAATGACTTCACAAGTCTTTAGATCGGAGTGATATACATCGTGGATTAAATGAGCGATTACCGCCCAATATAGCTCAAACGGGTTAATCAGATCCGGTCGACTCTCATGATGGGTCAAATAATACGTGTAAGGTGTTACCGCTCCTTCATCTAAATCATCAAACATATCAGTAAAGTCATCTGCTAACTGATTGTATATCCCATAATAAAACGTGCGTTGGTCGAATCCTTCATCTTGTTCTGCACTTATAACCGAACGAACGATTAATCTAGAAGAAGCTGACTTTAAGATGACTGGTATAAAAAGCTCTTCATTCGTGTAATTTGGATTAGATAAATCTTTATCACGATCTACTTCTTGTGCTTGGAAGAAAACGTAAGCTTGTTCAAAAAACGCATCAATCGTCTCTGGGTCTTGATGCGCTTTAATATATTCAAAGGCTTCTTTTAATTCTGAATGAATAAATGAAATGAGTTCTTTATTCTTTCCTGTCCAATTGCTCAACTCTGGTACATTTCTTGTGATTAATGACGTACGTATTAAATCAGAATATCGCTTTTCTTCTTGTAAGGTAAGGACATTGGCATCCAAAAGATCATCAATAAATGGATACGTGAGACCATACGAATATCCTAATCGAATTGCCTCATCCAATTTTTTCGAGCGGACTTCTTCTGTTATAGAATCATTCATTTCTTCATATGCGTGCATAACGACTCCAGCAATCGTTTTAATCAATTTACGTTGTGCATGTTCTGCATCCATCCCGCTAGGAATATGATCAGCTACTCGCTTTAGTTTGTTGATCACCCAAATCGTAGCTGACTCTAATCCTTCTTTTTGAGCCCAACGGTACAAGCCTACCTGATTAAGACTCTCCTTCTTGTTGTTTCCAAGTTCTGTTAGCATATGGTCTTTTATATTCTTCACAGCACGCTCAATACTTAACTGTGTAGCTGTCTCATCGAGTGCCTTTCCTAAATCTCTCATATAGATATAGGCAATACTTCGTTCGAGGTAATGATCAAGCTTACCTGTTTTATTCAACCATTGCATATACGCATGATAACCTAGTCTTTCCGCTTTTTTTTGTCCAAAAGAAAATGGGGCGCGTAATAAATGATGCCGAATATGATTTTGTTTCCAAAGATGAAAGTCTTCAGTAAGAGTAGGGACATACGTCTTCTGCATCACTTGATTAGATAACGCTTCAAAGTACAGTGTAGCCTTCTCTTCAGCGATTCGGTAGTATGACTCTGTATGTGTGGCTATCGGTTGATTCATTATACATAACCTCGATTTATGATGTGGATTTATTTTTGTAATACAAAATACGAAATAACCTATGTATTTGTTTCAAGTTATTCTCTATTGCTATCAATTATTCTAACATTATATGTGTCTGAATAGTATACCTCGTTTCGCCCCACGGGTGGGGAAGCGACAAAAGTCCCCTGCTACCATGTTTCTTTATTCAACACTATGGGTACATTAAAAGAAAAGGTATATTATTTTTTAAGGAGGCGTATTAAATGGAGGAACAAAATAGATTTTTAAGATTAATTGGTGGAAAGAATATTTTTTACATATTAGCTTTTTTCATTTTGGTTGGTATTACCATATATATTTATACTGAAGTTTCTTTTATCTTTTATCCACTTGAAGTCATTTTATCTACCATAGCAACACCAGTAATTTTAGCATTTATTGCTTACTATTTATTAAATCCAATTGTAGATTTACTTGAGAAATTGAAGATTAAAAGAATTTGGGGAGTTATCATTCTTATTCTCGGTATAAGTGGTGCCTTAACTGGAATTATCTTGTTAACTGCTCCAGCTATCGAAGCACAGATAAAAGATTTAGTTCAATCTTTTCCAAACTACTTAAAACAGCTTGGAGATAGCACGACAAATTGGGTACAGAATTCCTTTTTAGGTCCTTATTATGATAATGGTTATAACTGGGTAATGGAGAGATTAGGCGAATTACCACAATTAATTGGAAGTTATATTTCTAATGGTTTTCAAGGGATACAGAGTATTGCTAGTACGATTACAAGTACAATTGTATCTATTATAACCTTTCCATTTATTTTGTTTTTCTTATTAAAGGATGGTAAAAGATTTCAACATTATACTGTTAGATTATTTCCACCGAAATTTAGAGAGGATACCAAGCAAATCTTAACTAATATCGATACGCAAGTTGGTTCTTATATCCAAGGCCAGATTATTGTCGCATCCGTAATTGGTATTCTATTATTTATTGGTTACCTAATCATAGGACTCGATTATGCATTCATATTGGCTATTGTCGCAGCAGTGACAAGTGTTGTTCCTTATTTAGGACCGACTATTGCCATTATTCCAGCTGCCATTATTGCAATCGTTACCTCGCCATTTATGTTGCTAAAGCTAGCAATTGTATGGATTGCAGTGCAATTTTTAGAAGGGAATTTTGTCTCTCCAAACATCATGGGGAGAACGATGAAAATTCATCCATTAACCATTATTCTTGTATTATTGATTGCAGGTAATTTATTTGGGGTTATCGGTGTCATTCTTGGTATTCCAGGCTATGCGATCGTAAAAGTAATTGGTTCCTATATTTTCTATAAGTTTAAGAAACGATATAACAAGTATTATGGAGAAGACCGCGGATATTATGAAATGGAAGAATAGTTGATAGCAAAATTTGAAAAATATACCGCAGTTTCAGTGTCAGGTACCACGTTCGGACATATGTCCAGACGAGGTACCTGGCACTTTTTTATTGATCTCTCCATTTACTAGACTGAAATTCTCCCAACCTATTTGATCGGACGTAGACACCTAACATCTGCTTGCTAACGATTATACATATGAAAGACAAAATAGAGGAGGATGAAACAATGGAAACTTGTACGATTACGGTGAAAGAAGTAGCAAAGTATTTAGGGGTGCATACGGATACGATTTATGATTTGGTTAGCGAGGGGAGCTTGCCACATATTCGGTTTGGGCGGAAAATTCTTTTTTCAAAAGAAGCGATTGATGGTTGGGTTCGTGAAAAAGCGCGTGCGTCTGTAGTAAGAAAGGGCGTGGAATGAAGATGAACTATATTAAGGAACTAAATGCGTTTAAAGAATGGATGTCATTTCATGAAATTCCGCCTAATGTGGTGCTATTATGGCACACGCTGATGGTGCTGAATAATAATGCTAGATGGATGGCGACGTTTAATGCCCCAAATTCAATCATCAGAAATTTGTCAGGGTTATCGAGCCAAAGAATATCTGAATCGAGAAAAGTACTGATGGAAAATGAATTGATTCGTTTTGAACCAGGTGTGAAAGGCAAAGCGGCATCGTATCAAATGAAATCATTGGTTGCCTATTTTGAAAACTTATCACCAGCTTCACGCGGACAATTCGAAGTACAACACGAGGAACCAAACCCGGTGCCATTCGGTAACGAAACACGGGACATACATAAAGAAAAAGAAATAGATAAAAAAAACAGAGAAGAAGGAAGAGGAAAGGAACAAAATGCTTATACAGTCTATGAACAAAACTTCGGCATTATCAAACCAATTGTGCGCGAATCGTTTCTTGCCTGGTGTGATGACTTAGGCGATGCAATTGTGATCGAGGCGATCAAGCTTGCCGCACAAAAAGGTGGCAGAACCTACAGTTATCTCGAAGCAATTTTGAAAGAATGGGCACAAGCGGGCGTAACGACCTTGGAGCAAGCGACAAACTATCAACTACAGAAAAAGGGATCTAGATCGACCCAGTTTTTTGTCACAAATAAAAGTAAAAATCGGGCAGTGTTAGAAGAAATTCGTAGGGGGATGCAGTCATGAATGCGAATCAAGCATTTGACGTTATAGATACGATTGCAGAGCTATATCCGAAGTTTGTGATCACGAAAAGAAAAGTAGAAATTCTGTTGCCACAGCTAAAGCAGATGGACTACAACAATGTGCTAGAAAAGCTGTCTGCCTATGCAGCGGCGTACCCGTATCCACCGACCCTTGCAGAAATCGCTGCCTATCCACCAGCACCCAATATCTATCTAGAGCAGATGCAGCAGTGGAAAAAAGAAGCAGCCCAAGTCCCTGAAGAAACGAAGCTTAAGTTTAAAGAGCTACTCGACACACTTTTCAAGGGGATGAGTCAATGAATCTTGTAAACTACGAAGCGGAAGAATCGGTATTAGGTTCCATCTTGTTGGAAGGCACGTTGTTTAGCAATTTAACGGTCACCGAAGAACAGTTTGCATCCAAGAAACACAAGCTTATTTTTCGGGCGATGCAACAAGCTGCACAAAAGCAGCAAACCATTGATTTGGTTACAGTGACTACGAATCTAAAGGGAAACATAAAGCAAGTTGGTGGTACGACTTATCTGTTAAAACTTGCCGAGTCAGTTCCTAGCACAGAAAGTCTCGTTCACTACGAGCGACTGCTTTTCGAAGCATATCGTCATCGTAAATCGCGTGAATTAGTAATCAAGTATGCGACCAAACCAAGCGAC